>LFSI01000084.1 GCA_001512545.1 Clostridia bacterium DTU065
CTCCCGAGACGGTGGCCTGGGCCAACCAAGTCCTAGAAAAATACCGCCACAGAAATGCCATTATCTGCACACACCAATACCTGAAAGCTACAACAGGCACCTGGGACGAGACTTCCAGAGCTAACGTGATCTTTAACGAAATCGTCGTTCCCAACGAAAACGTCATCATGCTCCTTTGCGGACACAGCCACGGTGCTGTGACTCTGCAGAAGATTATCGGTGACCGTACCTTCTACGAAATCCTGTCAGACTACCAGTTCATCCAGGTAGAACCTGACTCTTACTACAACGGCAACAAGCACTATATTGGCGATGTAGCCTACTGCAATGGTGAGGGCTACCTGCGCTCAATGACCATCACCGGAAACACCGTAGCTACAACAACCTTCTCCCCGGTCACCGGTGGTGCGAACCCATTTGGCAACCGCGACCAGTTCACCTTAAACGTGGACTTTGCCGCTCCAAGTAGGGAGATCACGACCACCTTCTTCAGCGTAGCTGTGATCGATACCGAAATCTCCAAAGCCAGTCTGAAGAAGGGAGAAAAGCTGTTTGTTGAACCTCTTTCAACTCCAGCAGTAGCTGTAGCTAAAGGCTCAAAAGTCACCACTTTCACTTCTCCCCTGTTCATCCCTGAAGCTTCAGCAGAAAAGGCACCGGCGGACATTAAGCCAGTGGACCTTTTGGTGCTCGAAGCTTTGGTTAAAGAAAAAAGCAGCCTGAACAGAGAAGACTACATCACCTCTTCCTTTGAGAGGTTCACGTCTGCCCTAAAGGCTGCCGAAGAAGTCCTTAAAAAAGAACTCCCACACCAAGAGGAGGTTGCCGCTTCTTACCTGAGTCTGGTAAAAGCTGCAGGCCTCTTGGCGAAAAAATCAGACGGCGCAATAGATCCCGCGGACCTGGTACTCCTCTACGACTTCGACCTCTCCAGGGACAGCTGGCAGAACGCGTCTGGACCTGCCAGCTTCGACCACCGGTCTTCCTACCTGAAGGCTACAAACCTGGAAGACGGCGGACTCGTTATTGAAAAAACCGAGTTTGCTCCTAACAACTGGCCTCAGATGGTCTACAAGACAGCAAACATTCCGGTTACCCTGGAAAACGGCAAGCTGTATCTGGACCTCGACATCAGCGCCGGCAGCGCTTGGGTGATCTATCCTCGCATCACCCAAAACGGCAGGCCCCGGACCTTCAGAGTCAACTACGCCATCGAAGGCTTTGCCCAGAGAGAAGGTGATGGCGGTCCTGGTATGTTCAGAGGCGTCTACGACATCTCCCAAACCCTAATCGACGTTGGCATCGACCCCACACAACCTATGGAAATCACCATGATGATCAACGCCGTTCCCGGTCCGATAACCATCAATCACTTGGCAGTCCTCACCGATAAACCGAGTGAAGAAGCCGAATAAGCTACACTCAAGCACCGTTCAAAAAGAGCCTAGCGCGATTGAAGTGCGCTAGGCTCTCTCTTTTAGTAAGTGATTTTTACCAGCTCAAAAGGTCTGGTGGTGTACTCTAGAGGCGATATCAGACTCCTCAGCTGCAGGAGGTCGTTTTTAATTCTCTGCTGGGTTACCCCACTCAGGCTCTCGGTTTTTTTGACTAAGGCGTCGATCTCGCCGAGAACCCCATTCCAGTAAGCATTATCTTCTGAGCTGTGAGTCCTAAGATCCCTGTCGCCGTACTTCGGGCCGCTAAAGGCCGCAATCAGATCTTTGACCCTCGAAAGATCGCCTATCCAGCTCTGTACTTCCTCAGGTTTTAGGCCTACAGCAGTCCCAAGAGTCTCAAACCGCTCCACTAGCCAGTCCAAAAACAGGCAGGCAGCCATTTGCGGATCCCGGAATGTGGGATAGGCAGGATCTCGGAAAAGACCCTTTTTCAGAATCTCGTAATAGGACTGTTTGATGTGCAGGAGGGAAAACAGCGTCTGCCCTGTAGTGGGCATCTCCTGCCCTACCTTCCATTCTTCTACCATCACCTCAGGGGTGAAGGAGTACAGCGTCATGCCGGTGAATGCGTAGGTCCGCCCGCCGATACGCTTCAAATCGAAGTCCAGGAGTTCTCTGTACTCCTTAGGATCGGGAGTATAGCTCATGGGCAGCACAAAGTGTAGGCTCCTGTTGTCGATCCAGTTGTGCCAATCCTGTCCGAGGGAGTTCTTTCCCCAAGTCCTCGGTGCTGTGGCTGCAGACACAAACAGGTGGGGATCGATGGCAAAGAGTTCTCTTCTCACCCGCTCCACAAAGCTTGCAACAAACTGCGCTTTAAACTCTCTGAAATGATTGTACCTGGCGCTACTTGAGGTAAACTCCCTAGGATCAAGGCCAAAAAGCCTCTGATAGAGATCTACAGCAAAGTCGCCGTAGCCGAAGCCGTCTTTGTAACGGATGTTGTCAAGATGAACGCCGTCGATATCGTACTTGGCGAGTTCCAAGATGAGCGACACGAGATATTCAACCGTTTCAGGATGAGCCGGAGACAGGAAGTAGTCCACATGGCTGGTGTCGTTAAACTGTCCCTTAGCGTTTTTATCGATCATGTAGACGCGGTCAAGAAACGGCTCGATGTTTCCCTGCAGTCCGTACACCATAATCCACGGATGGACCTCCATGCCGTACTTGCGCGCCTCGTCGATGATGATCTGCAGCGGATCGTCATTGGGGAAGCTCAACCGGTACCATGTCGCCTGTTCTACTACTTCAGACGGATAGATGGTCTCTCCGGCAAAATACACACACGGCAGAATCAGGTTGACGTTTAGGTCATTCAGCCAGGCGATCAGGTTTCTCATCTCGTCTGGCGAGCTGATCTTGGCCAGCGCTTGGTCGTCAAGCCAAACCGCTCTGGTCTCCACAGGTCGCGATTCGGTCAGAAGGGTTTTAGCTTCTCTGATCAGAGAGTAAGCTTCTATGCGGTCCTGGTCGGAGGTACTCACAAAAAGCGTTTCTGCCCTCCCGATCATCTCCTCAATTGCGTTGTAGTCCAAAAGTGCCATTTCCTGCTTTTTCCGGAGCATCTCCTCACGCAGGATAGCGGTTTCATCGAGCGGCCCTGCGTACACGCATGCCGACATTAAAACGCAGAGGCCTGCAAGAAGAATGCATAAAAAAAGTCCGTTATACCTGTCCAATCCCAACTCTCCCAACTCCTTCCACAACTTAAGCATAACTTCACAGTACATTATTATATAACAGCTTGAAAACTCCTGTAAGATAGGGAAAAGATGAGTTCTCTACTGCAGGACTTATTGGCTTGTTTGCTAAACTAAGTAATAAGAAAATGGCTGCACTGGAAAGGAGTAATGTGATGCTCTCGATTAAAAACGTTTACAAAAAATACCAAGGAGCGGACAGGTTTGCAGTTGAGGACTTGAGTTTGGAAGTCAAAAGAGGCGAGATCTTCGGTTTCCTCGGTCCAAACGGTGCCGGTAAAACAACCACCCTGAAGATGATAGTAGGGTTGCTTCTGCCCGACCGTGGGGAAATCCTCGTGGACGGAACCGATGTAGTCAAAGACCCCTTGGGANNGACTCTAGAACCCGTAAAGAGAGAATTAATCACTATCTAGCTATGTTCGGCCTTACAGACTCGGCCCGTGACCTCATACAAAGCTACTCCCACGGAATGCAGCAGAAACTTGCGCTCACCGCTGCACTTCTCCACATGCCCGAGTTGTTTGTCTTGGATGAACCGATGGTCGGCTTAGACCCCAAGTCCAGTCACCTGTTTAAGGAGATCATGCGGGAGCATGTGGACCGCGGAAACACCGTGCTGTTTTCCACCCACATCCTGGAGACCGCAGAAAGGGTGTGCGACAGAGTGGGGATTATCCACCACGGCAAACTCATCGCCTGCGGTACCATGGACGAGCTGAGGGCACAAGCTGGCAGAGAAGGCGATACTCTAGAAAAGGTCTTCTTAGAACTGACCGAAGAAGGTGAAGACGGTGAGGTTTAAGAAGTTCTGGACCGTTTATAAAACGCTGATCAACGTTCACTTCGGCTTTTCTGCCATGAAGGACTTGTACTTCAGGAGACGACAGCGGCTCTGGGAGCTGGCTTTAGTGGCATTGGCCTTGATCATTTCCATACCCTCCATAGCATTTGTGTTCGTCAACTTCGCTATCGGGATCCTTGAGTTCGGTTCCATGGTAGGAGAACCTGAGATCGTACTGTCAGTTTCCATTGTAGCTGCTGCTGTAACGACTTTTACTTTTTCTTTGGGGTTGGTGATCTCCGCATTCTACTTCAGCGAAGACATCAAGACTCTGATCCCCCTTCCGCTTAATCCTCTAGAAGTTCTCACCGCAAAGTTCGCTACGATATTTACCACCGAATACCTAGTTCTAGGGGTTCTTATCCTTCCTCTGTGGATTTACTACGGCATCAAACTCGGCGAACCAGCACTCTACTACGTCAAAGCCCTCATCGGCTTTGTGTTCCTGCCTGTGCTGCCTCTGGTCGCAGCTGCTCTCCTTGCGGTGGTTTTAATGAGAGTAGTCAACATCTCCAAACGGAAGGACCTCTTTACCCTTTTGGGCGGACTGCTTCTGGTGTTTGTGATGATCGGAGGACAGCTATATCTGCAGATGCAGGCAATTCAAAACCCCGAACTGTTTATGGAGCAGCTCCTGGCGCAAACCACAAACTTCGTCAAGCTTTTCGGGAAGGCGTTTCCCCCTAGCGTTTGGCTGACAAGGGCGCTGGCAGACTCGGGAGCTTCGAGCTTTACTAACCTGCTTTTGTTCATTGGAACTGCTGCAGCCGGCTTTCTCATCCTCCTTCTGATCGCCGAGAAGGTTTTCTACAAGAGCGTGATTCTGGGGATGGAAGCAAGCCGAGCCAGTCGGAAAAAAGCCGCTGGCAATGTAGAGGTGGCATCGCGCTCGAAAGTCTTCTCTCTTGCTCTGTGCGATCTGAAGCTGTTTATCAGAAATCCCTCTTACACGCTGAACGGCTTGATCAGCTATGTACTGCTGCCCTTTCTCCTGGTTTTCCAACAGCTGACCTTGAATGTATCCCTAGACGAGCTTGCGGGGTACTTTGGCGGCTTCCACCCTTCACTGATCATCGTGGTTTGTGCGCTGTACTTTGCAGTAATGGGCATGATGTCTTCGATGCCCTCAACGCCGTTTTCCAGAGAAGGCAAGTACCTCTGGAACTTGCGCTCTTTGCCGGTTTCAGCGTCTCAAGCGATGCTGGCAAAACTCGTTTCATCGCAGATTGTAAACATCCTCGGCTCTCTTGTTGGCGTTGTGGCATTTGCGGTTATGTTTAAGCTGCCGCTTCTTCCGGTTTTTGCCGGCTGCATTTGGGGTATCGTGCTCTCCACAGGCACCTCCAGCTTATGGGTGTTCCTGGATCTTCTGCGCCCCATGCTCAACTGGACAAATCCCATAAAAGCCGTTAAATCCAACCTTAACGTGATCTTTTCCATGGTCGGCATGTTGGGGTTGATCCTTTTAGTTGGATCAAGAGCAGCCCACCATCTTAAGACTGGAACCTTGACCATGATGCTAGTTGAGTTTTCTGTAATCACCCTTATGGTTCTGGCATTGGGATACGGCCTCTGGAAGGCCTTTGGCGAAAACGCTTACAAATCCATAGTCTAGGACGGAACCTACGCCGAGGTTAAGGCAGAAGTTGGCAAAAGCACTTAGGGTAAGCTAGAATACTGGATTTAAACTTTCAAAGCGGATGTGCATCTTTTTGCACATCCGCTTTTTGACCAGTCTATTTGAAAAGCTCGGGGAACATCACCCGCGAGAGCACGTCTTCGTCTGAAAGACTTGGGAACTGAGCTTTGGCCTTCTCCCAGCCGGGCTCAAGCCTGTCTGCGGGCCTTTCGGTCATTACCGGTTCATCGCCGATGATCTGCCTGCGGAACTCTTCATCGATTTCCCCTGGAGGCTTGCCGTATTCGCCTTTGAGGTAGTTTTTGGTGTCTACCAGAACGATCGACCACGGTCCCTTGGGCGATGCGACGTTCATCATCGCCTGGGTGCCGACCATCTGGCTCATAGGAGTCACCAGCGGTGGATAGCCCAGCTTCTCGCGAACCCGGGGTACTTCGGCAAGGACTTCGTCGATTTTATTCTCGAGTTTCAACTGCTTCAGCTGATTGAAGAAATTCGACAGCATGCCTCCTGGAATCTGGTAGCGCAGAATCTCTGCGTTGACCCAAGGCGGCACGATCTTGTCCTTATGCTTCTCCCGCACTTCTTTGAAGTGCTTGTTGACCTCCGAAGCCAGTTCGAAGTCGATCCCAGGATCGTACTCGGTTTCCATGAGCGTGGCCACGATCGACTCGGTTGCAGGCTGGCTGCTACCGCTGCCTAGAGCTGAAAGAGATGTGTCAATTACATCAGCCCCGGCTTCGATCGCTTTGAGGTAGGTCATAGATGCAAGTCCCGTTGTCTCGTGAGAGTGGACCTGCAGCGGCAGGTCTACAGCCTGCTTGATTGCCCCGACAAGTTCGAAGGCAACATAGGGTTTGAGCAGCCCTGCCATGTCCTTAATGCAGATGGAGTCTGCTCCGAGATCTGCAAGTTTTTTGGCCATGTCTACATAATGCTGGATATTGTGTACAGGAGAAGTTGTATAAACAACGGCACCTTGGGCATGACCGCCGTACTTTTTCGTAGCTTTCATAGCGGTTTCCAGGTTGCGGATATCGTTTAAGGCGTCGAAGATTCTGATGATATCGATACCGTTTTCGATGCTTTTTTCGACGAACTTCTCCACAATGTCGTCGGGATAGGGTTTGTAGCCGAGAAGGTTCTGCCCCCTGAGAAGCATTTGGAGCTTGGTGTTTTTAATCAGCTTTCTCAAAGTTCTCAGCCTCTCCCAAGGGTCTTCGTTGAGGTAGCGAATGGAGCTGTCAAACGTTGCACCACCCCAGACCTCGAGGGAGTGATAGCCAATTTTATCCAGCTTCTCTGCGACTTCCACCATCTCCGGTGTGGACATGCGGGTAGCCATAAAAGACTGGTGCGCATCACGCAAAATGGTCTCGGTTATACCAACTTTTCTTTTCAAGTAATTACCTCCCTTTATCCAAGTAATGCAAGAAGCATCCCTGCTGCAACTGCCGAGCCGATCACCCCAGCAACGTTAGGACCCATGGCATGCATCAGGAGGTGGTTCTTCGGATCTTCTTCCTGCCCGAGCTTCTGCACTACTCTGGCAGCCATCGGCACAGCGGACACTCCTGCGGCACCGATCATCGGATTGATCTTGCCTTTGGTAAGCTTATACATCAGTTTGCCCAGCAAAACCCCACAGGCTGTGGCCGTAGCAAAGGCAAACAGACCGAGGAATAGGATCTTGAAGAAGTCGAAACTGAGGAACTTGTCTGCGGATGCCTTAGTTCCCACAGAGATTCCCAAAAAGATGGTCACGATATTGATGAGGGCGTTTTGGGCCGTATCGCTCAACCGATCGGTGACTCCCGTCTCTCTGAGGAGGTTCCCCAGCATCAGCATACCGAGGAGCGGTCCTGCAGACGGTACGATCAAGGTTCCCACAATCGTCACCATGATCGGGAAGACAATCTTCTCTGTCTTGCTCACCTGTCTGATGGCTCCCATGCGCGCTTTGCGTTCTTCTGGAGTTGTCAGGAACTTAATGATCGGTGGCTGAATAATTGGTACAAGTGCCATATAGGAGTAGGCAGCAATGGCGATGGGGCCTAGAAGCTCAGGTCCTAGTTTCGTTGTAAGAAAAATCGCCGTAGGTCCATCTGCACCGCCGATAATTCCGATAGAAGCTGCCTGCTGAGGGGTGAATCCCAAAAGCAGAGCGCCTAAAAACGTAATAAAAATGCCGATTTGCGCGGCTGCTCCAAGCAGCATTGACTTGGGATTGGCGATCAGCGGACCGAAGTCGGTCATAGCGCCTATACCCAAAAAGATCAGCGGAGGATAGATACCGTACTGGACCCCCAGTCCCAGATAGTACAAAAGCCCTCCAGGTTCTGTGGCTGTAGGTTCGGCAACCAGACCAGCCAAGGGGAGGTTGACAAGGAGCATTCCGAAGCCGATGGGAATCAGCAAAAGCGGCTCGTAGTCCTTCTTGATTGCCAAGTAGAACAGCAGACATGACAGGGCAATCATGAACAGGTTGCCAAAGGTTAGATTAGCCAGACCGGAACTTTCCCAAAAACCGATTAGTTTTTCCATATTCTGTCACCTGTCTGTTATTTATTTAATCGTCATGATCGTCGCACCACTGTCGAGATTGTCGCCTTTTGCGACCTGGATGGATTCAACTACCCCTGCGCTTTCCGCAGTCACTTCGGTATCCATCTTCATAACCTCAACAATGGCCACGACAGTGCCGTCTTCGACTTTGTCACCGACTTTTACCAGGATGTCTTTAACCAGCCCGCCCATAGGCGCCACAACCGGCGTTCCCGTAGCCTGTAGGGTCGGTTCTTCCTTCACCACCGCTTCACTGACCTTCTCCACAACCGGACTCCCCGATTTCTCGCTGACTGTTACTTCATAGCTTTTGCCGTTGACAGTCACAATGTACTCTTTCTTCATAAGCTCAGTCTCCTTTTACCTGTTTGATTCGTAAGCTTGTATGGCCGCCGCGACGACTGCAATAAGCTCGCCATCGTCATCTAAGTCTGCACGTGGCGCTGCTTTTTGCAGTGTTGTAGTGCTGGCCTTTTCTTTAGGCTTATCTTTGACAAAAACCCTTACCAAGTCGATAAGGAGAGACAGTAGATAGAGGGTTAAGAACACCACTATTAAGCTGACAAATGAGACCTCAAGGCCAAAAACTAGGTTTTCCATTCGATCACCTCGCTGCAACTGGGTTAACATACTTACTCTATTTCTAGCTTCAAAGCGGATATCCTTGCCAAACAACAAATACCCGAAATAACGCCGGGGAAACCCCCGGCGTTATTTTATACCAAAGCTAGTTTATTCTTGATAAGTGCGACTAACTCCTGCGGTTTGAAAGAACTGGCGTTAATAATTTCATCACCGATCTTAACCGACGGAGCTCCTGCGCAGTTTTCGAAACAGAAAGTAGCTTCAATGCTCACTTTGTCAGCGAGATCTTCTGCTGCGATGAGTTCTCTCAGCTGCTGCATAGTGTCGTAGGAACCTTTGAGGTAGCAGGAAGTTCCCACACAAACCCCAACGTAGAGCTTTTCCTCTCCAGTTTCGCTGAGAGTGATGTTTTGACCTTTGATGCGGCGTCTAGACTGGTAGGTGGTGTGGAGGTTTTCGTGAGCAATGTCGCTTCCTGGTTCTCCTAGCCACTGACTGTAGAGCTTCTGAACGATGGGGTTCTGCTGGCTCTTTCTCAGCTGTTGGAGCTTATCGGCTTCGTAGAGACCCTTCATCCGCTGCTCGCGGGTGGTGGTATCGTTTGGCGTAGGTTGACCGGCGCCACCGATGCAGCCTCCGGGGCAAGCCATAACTTCAATGAGGTCGTAATGCACCTCGCCAGATTGAATCTTGGCAATAAGATCTTTGGCATTTTTCAAACCGTTTACTACGGCGATCTTCAATTTGGCTCCGGAGATCTCCACTTCGGCTTCCTTAAGGCCTGTAAGACCCCTTGTTTGCTTGAAATCTACAGCATCGATTTCTTCGCCGGAAATAATCTCCGCTGCGGCTCTAAGAGAAGCTTCTGCTACGCCGCCGGAGCTGCCGAAGATTACACCTGCTCCAGACGTGAAGCCGAAAGGCATATCCAAGGCTTCCACATCGAGATTGGCGAAATCGATTCCGGCTTCTTTAATCATGTTGCCGATCTCCTGGGTGGTAAGGACCAAATCTACCTCAGGCGTATCTCCCGATGAAAACTCAGGGCGTTTGGCTTCGAACTTCTTAGCGGTACAAGGCATGATTGAAATGAAGAAGATGTCTTTGGGATCGATGTTCATCTCTTTGGCCAGGTGGTTCTTGACCAGTGCTCCGAACATACCTTGAGGTGAGCGGCAGGAAGACAGATTATCTAAAAGCTCCGGATGGAACTGCTCCACGTACTTGACCCAAGCAGGGCAGCACGAAGTAAACTGAGGCAGCTTTTCAGACTTTTTGAAGCGCTCCACGAACTCGTTGGTTTCTTCCATGATGGTAAGGTCTGCGGTAAATGAAGTGTCGAACACTTTATCAAAGCCTAGAAGGCGCAAGGCTGAAACCAGCTTGCCCAGGTTGATCTCACCGGGCTTTGCACCGAACATCTCGCCGATCGCGACTCTAACTGCAGGCGCGATCTGGGCGATTACCACTTTACCGGGGTCGTTAAGCGCGGCCCAAGCAATATCCGTTTCGTTCTTGATGGTTAAAGCTGCTGTCGGGCAGACTGCTGCACACTGACCGCAGCTCACGCAGTCGACTTCCTCCAAGCCTTTGCCGAAAGCTGGCGTTACCTGAGCTTTGGATCCCCTGTGGGCAAAATCCAAGACGCCGATTCCCTGAATCTCACGACAGACCCTGACGCAGTCGCCGCAGAGAATGCACTTATTGGGATCCCGCACAATCGACGGGCTCGAAAGATCTAAAGCCAGGGTCTCGTCCCTGCCGCCAAAACGGACGTGCTTGATGCCGAAACGGTTGGACAGGTCCTGCAGTTTGCATTGACCCGACTTGGTGCATGTGGTGCACTCTCTGTCGTGGTTGGCCAGAAGGAGCTCCAGAGCCATTCTGCGGATGTTGCGGACTCTTGGAGTGTTGGTCCTGACCACCATGCCGTCTCTTGGGGGTGTGGAACACGCTCCGACGATCCCCATACCGTCTACTTCCACAACGCACATGCGGCAAGCGCCGTATACGCTGAGTTCCGAGTGGTAGCAGAAAGTAGGCAGTTCGATACCTGCAAGTCTAACGACTTCTAGGACGTTTTTTTCATCTGTAAACTCTACAGGTCTTCCGTCTATATACAAGGTGTTACCCATTATTACGCCTCCTTTATTGCGTTAAATGCGCATGTTTCTACACAAGCACCGCACTTGATGCATGTTAGTACGTCGATAGTGTGTGCTTCCTTGACCTTTCCAGAAATGGCGCCAACAGGGCAAACACGTTTACACCTTGTGCAACCTTTGCACAGTTCTGGATCGATTGTGTAGACTTTCAGCGCCGAGCAGACTTTAGCGTCGCAGACTTTGTTCTCGACGTGACGCAGGTACTCGTCTTTGAAGTACTTCAAAGTTGTGAGTACGGGATTTGGCGCAGTTTTGCCGAGACCGCACAGAGATCCGTCGCTGATAGTTGCGCCGAGTTCTTCGAGAAGCTCAAGGTGCTCAGGCGTTCCCTTTCCGCCGACGATATCTTCGAGGATCTCCAGCATGCGCTTGGTGCCTTCGCGGCAGAGAACGCACTTACCGCAGGACTCAAACTGAGTAAAGCTCATGAAGAAGCGAGCTACCTCAACGATACAGGTCTTCTCGTCCATGACTACAAGTCCGCCGGAACCGATCATTGCACCAACCGACTGTAGTGAGTCGAAGTCCAGGTTAATGTCCAGATGATCTTCGGTGAGGCATCCTCCCGAAGGACCGCCGATCTGGACGGCTTTGTACTTGTTCCCGCTGAGGATTCCACCGCCGATATCGAAGACGATCTCTCTTAGAGTGGTTCCCATAGGAACTTCGATGAGACCGGTGTTTGCAACCTGGCCTGTAAGAGCAAAGGTCTTGGTTCCGGGGCTGTTTCCTACGCCCACACCTCTAAAGTACTCGGGACCCTTTGAAAGAATGATTGGGATGTTTGCCAAAGTCTCAACGTTGTTGATAACTGTTGGGCAGCCCCAAAGACCGCTGTCTGTAGGATACGGCGGTTTGGGATTGGGCATACCTCTCTTGCCCTCGATTGATGCGATCAAAGCCGTCTCTTCTCCGCAAACAAAGGCTCCCGCGCCTTCTTTGATGTGCACGTGGAAGGAGAAGTCCGACCCGAGAACGCTGTCGCCGATGATGCCGGCATCGATGGCTTCTTGAATGGCTATGCGGAGCCTCTTGATGGCCATAGGATACTCTGCGCGAACGTAGATGTAACCTTCATCGGCACCAATGGCGTAAGCGCTGATGGCCATACCTTCGATCACTCTGTGGGGATCACCCTCCATAACAGAGCGGTCCATAAATGCACCTGGGTCGCCTTCGTCGCCGTTGCAGATGACGTACTTCTTGTCGCCTTTAGCGTTTTTGCCAAACTGCAACTTGCGTCCGGTGGGGAAGCCTCCTCCCCCGCGGCCTCTAAGACCTGCAGAGATAATGTCATCGATTACTTCTTGAGGAGTCTTGGCCAGTGCGCTTTCCAGACCTTCGTAGCCGCCGTTGGCCACGTACTCTTCTAGAGACTCGGGATCGATAACGCCGCAGTTGGCCAGAACTCTTCTCTGCTGCTTTTTATAAAAAGGAATCTCGTGTTCCTTAGCAAATTTCTCTCCGGTTGTGGGGTTTTCATAGATAAGTCTTTCCACAATCCTGCCACCGACGATGGTCTCATTGATGATCTCTTCAACGTCGTCTAGCTTTACGTGGGTATAGAGAATATCCTCAGGTTCGATTCTCACCAGGGGGCCTTGAGCGCAGAAACCGTGACAGCCGCTCTTGGCGACTTTAAATGACTTATTATTATTGCAGTTATCTTCTTCATCGAGCACGCAATCTACGTTAAGTCCCTTTTCAGTTAATAGACGTTTAAACTCTTCATAAATCTCCAAAGACCCGCTTGCCACGCAGCCGGTTCCTGCGCAGACAAGGATTCTCAGCTTACTTTTTTCCAGTTCCTGTTTGCATTTTTCTCTGAAAGCTTTGAGATCTTCAGTGGAACGCAGTTTTACCATCAGTTATCACCTTCTGCCTCTTTTTGTTTAAGCTGGTCGATTATCAGTTCGATTGCTTCTTCGGTAACCTGTCCGTAGACTTTGTCGTTGATCACCACAGCCGGTGCTAGTCCGCAGGCTCCCAAACAGGAAACGGTTTGGACCGTGAAACCGAGGTCATCTGTGGTTATCTTGCCTGCGGCAAGCCCCACTTTTCTACGGATGGCTTCAAGAATTGGCGATGAACCTCTGACGTGGCAGGCAGTTCCGTCGCATACGTTGATGACATACTTGCCCTTTGGGTTTAGCGAAAACTGAGCGTAGAAGGTCGCCACACCGTAGACAGTCGCAGGAGAGATATCCAGTGCTGTTGCGATGTAGGTCAGGATCTCTTCTGGCAGATACCTGTACTCCTCTTGGACCTCCTGCAGAATAGGGATGAGCATTGACTCTTTGGCTTCGTATTTTCTAACGATTTCGTTGACTTTTTCGAAGCTGCGCTGTGCCTTAGGCACTGTAGTGTTTGCCACGATAATCATCCTTTCTCTATCTCAACTCTAGTAGTAAACGATGTTGATCTCTTTGCCGAGGTTTTGCAGAATATCGCTGAGTTCCTTGACTACTTGGTTTTTCAGAGCCAAGTAGTGCGGTAGATTGGGATTTTGGTGGGCGGGGTTGATGGCCTGACCCACGTGAAAGTCGACTCTATCGGCTTTCAGGAGCATCCTCAGTAGCTGGCTTGCTCCGTCCCTATCCCTGATCAACTGGGCTTTGCCCTGTGTTTCGCGGGCCAAGTCGATGGCTTTACAGAGAGTAATGATGCCTTCTGTAACCAGATCGATCCCCTCAATCTCGCCCATGGGCGGCTCCCCTGTAAGGCTATCTAAGTTGACCTTAAGTTCTTTTCCCAGCTCCCTGGCAATGATGGTGGAAGTTGTTCCGCCGCAGACGGCCTTTTTACCCGGCTTTTTCAAGAAGTCTTCGACAAACTCTCTGTCGCGAGTCTTCTCTTGAGGCGGGCCGATGGCTATCGCAAGCTGTCTGGGTCTGCGAACTCTGAGGCACATCACGGTGGTATCGTCTCCGATCTTACTGCGGTAAAACTCTCGGCATCTATCCCTGATGTGCTCGGTGATATCCCTGGCCTCAAAGCGCTCTCCTCTGGTGGCGATGATCTCTTCGCACTCTCGTGCGATTTCTTCCTTCGGCCAGCCCAAAGGACGAATGCCGCCAATCCCGGCGTTTTCCACTCCATCGCTGAAAAAGACCAAAACGTCGTTTTCCTGGAGGCTGAAGCTGGTTTCGTAAATCGTTTTACCTTCAATAACCAGCTCCCGTCTTGGCAGCTGGTTAAGCTTTCCTTCTCTAAAAAACAGAAGTTCGGGATTGTCGCTTTCGGCTATGTACAGCCGCCCATCTCTAAACACCTGAACTGCTGTAAAAGTCGAGTATGCAATCCCTCTAACTTTGCACTTCGGCAGAGTTGCAATCATGGTCTGCACAACTTCCTGCAGCGTAGAGCCTTGTGCTAGCATTGTGGAGGCAATCCTTGCTGTGAGAGTTGCCAGAATATTGGCTTTTACTCCGGAGCCAAGACCGTCGGACAAAACGGCAATAAACGACTCAGGCGTTCTGCGGACGGCAACATAGTCGCCGCAGAGGGTCTCGCCGGTTTTTGTCAGACTCTCGTGCTGCTGTTCTATAAAAAAACCCACAGCTTGTCACCTAACCTTTAATGATGCGAATCAGCTGGTCTAGTGTCACTTTGGTTTCTGCCGTCGTTTCGCCGAGGAGGCTGGCAATTTCCTGGGCTACCCGCATCTGTTTATTGATAACCTCCTGAGCTCTCTCGAGAGTTTCCTTTCTCAGTTCGGAAAGCTGATCTTGCTGCCGCGATTGCTCGGTGATATCGGCAAAAATAGCGATAACCACCTGGGACTTCGGCACGTAAAACACAAAATGCCTTACTTTGAGGCCATAAGCTGGGTACTCCACGTTCCTTGCAATAAGCCGCTTTGTCTCCAGCACCTCCCTGAAGATGCCGTCATCCACTAAAGCAGAAACCTTCTTCCCTTTCAGCGTCTCCTGCTTGCATTGAAACATCTTCTCTGCTGCGGGATTGATGGTAACAATCCGCAAATCTGTATCGCAAACGATGATACCGTTGGGTGTGGCTTGAATGATCACATCGTTCATGGACTCTGCACGGGTCTTCATGTAGGGAATGCACATTTCAATCTCTGCGGCTCCCCGGAAGACGGCTTTCGCCTTTTCGCGGCAGGTGTCGTAGCCGCAGGCACCGCAGTCGAGCTCATCGGCTTTGGTACGCTTGCCCATTGAGGCGAGAATCTCCTCAAGCTGTTTGGGCGTGGGTACTGTAACCTCCACTGGTTTTTCCACAAACTCCCGGGAGATGTCCTCAAGCTGAACGCTCTGCTTATCTCCTTCGGAAGCACTGCGGGCAAACTGCAAAACTCTCTCTTTTCTTTCGTTTAAAGTTAAAGTGTCAGGCACGCCTGCTCCATTGATGCAGCCTCCCTGACATAGCCAGATCTCTATAAACTCCACTTCTCGGCCGATTCTCTGCTGCTGCATTTTTTTCAGGAAATCCATGCAATTTTCAAAGCCACTTACAACTGCACTTCTCGTATCGAAAGGCACGTCGTACCCGACCGCCTTGGAAAAAGCACCTTCAATCCCCATGGTGCGCTCGCGAAACTCCGCTTTTAAGGCAATCTCACCGTCTTTGCGGTCGGTGTAAGCTTTGAGATCGCCTCCAACCTCTCGGAGAAGGGTCATGAGCTCGGACAGAGTCAAAACCGCATCCACCTCGGGCTCTTTGAGAATCTCTGCTTTTTGAGCCTCACAAGAGACTGCATAAACCAGGTGTTCCCCTGGAAACAGACCCCTGAGGTACTTGCTGTGGGCAATCACAGGAGATAGTACCGGAGCCAGACGATTCTTCAGCTCGGGGAAGTACTTCTCAACTAGACTTACCACACCAGGACAGACGCTGGAGATCAGCGGTCTATCTGCTTGACGGTAGTAGTCCAGAATGGGTCCTGCGGCTTCTGCCGACTCAAAAACTCTACTGAACCCGGTTTTGTGGAGGAGCGACGCAAACTCTTCTTCGCTTTCCTCTATCGCACCGGGGAACGTAGGCGGCAGGGACAACACAACTGGCTTGGGTCCCTTCAGAAGTTTTTTTACATAATCTATCTGATTGAAGACGCTGCGGGCATTTTGCGGGCATACAGGTATGCACCTGCTGCAGAGTACGCACCTTTCCTCATCGATCTGAGCCCGCCCATCTAAAACGTTGATAGCTTTAACGGGACAATAGCGCACGCATTTGTAGCAGTCGCGGCAGTTAGCCTCGACGGTTTTAATCAGTCCCATCAGCTTAACCTCCTAAAACGCTGACCACTCTGTTTAGGAAAATCTCCGGCACGCTTTCTGGCGTGACGCCCAAAATCAGCTCGTCGTCGATCTTGATAGACACGCCGTCAATACACCGGCCCAAGCAAAACGCACCTGTTAAAAACACTTCTTGATCCAACTTGCGAGAGCTGATCTCTCTTTTAAATGCCTGTACCACATCATGGGCACCTTTCAGGTGGCACGAGCTGCCAACACAAACTTGAATGGAGATCAACTTTTAAACCTCCGATCATCTATCTTGACCAACAGTCAGAGCCTAAAAACCGCTTAATTTCAACGTTTAAAGGTCTGTTTGTAACAAATTTAACAATCTCTATTTTGAATTATAGCACAGGGCTTAGGCAATGGCAACCATAGTCAGCCCTCTAAACCTG
Organism: Clostridia bacterium DTU065; assembly: GCA_001512545.1. Classification (GTDB taxonomy): domain Bacteria; phylum Bacillota; class DTU065; order DTU065; family DTU065; genus DTU065. The sequence continues at coordinate 16,618 of LFSI01000084.1, forward strand.
CTCAAGCTTTTCCAGGTCGTTTTCGCACAAAACCGGGTACTTTTCTCTCAAGAGTTTTGCGGTGAGACCCTGACCTTCAACCTTTCTCCCTTGAAACGTTCCGTCATACACAAAATGGACGCCACATGACGGGCTGCCTTCTTTGAGGATCACCACATTGGGACCGATCTTCTCGGCGATCTGCAGAGACACCTGTGCGCCCCTGACAAAAAACTCCGTGACATCCTCACCGTCTACGTTGATCACCCTTTCGCCTACGATCTCTGCAGGTTTTCTCGGCGTTGAAAGTCCGCCGAGCTGCTCAGGACAGAAGGGGATGAGCAGGTACTCCTTTGATAGAGCCAGCACTTCTGCGTTCTGTTTTCCTGTGCCGTCGTACCTTGTAGGAACGCCCAAAAGGCAAGCGGACACAAGGGCGATTTTTTTCACTCTACACCACTCCTTAAATGCACTACCAGAAGCTCGCCAGTTTCCACAGTGACGCTGCAACTGTCGCCCAAGAACACATTGGAGATTCCCCTAGTGCTAAAGGGGTGCAGCGTTTCGCTTTTTAGCGGATACTCCAATCCCCATGTAGTAACTCCTTCGCACTTTCCACCTACAGGTATTAGGGAAAGCAAGTCGCCTTTTTTGCCGAAAATGTCATTGGACTTTTCTGCAAAAAACACCCTCCCCCACTTCTCCTCAAAAACGCACCGTACCTCATGTCTGCGGGCGATGCCCAGGATATTGGCGAGTGTATGGTCGAGTCTTCCTCCTAGGAAACCAACAAGAGTAACTTGCGACGCTCCGAGCTCCACAGCCTTGTCTATAGCGAGCTCGCAGTCTGTGGCATCTTTCCTGGCGGGATATTTTTCCTGCTTAATATGTTCGGGATACGGCACAAAAGTCGAGTCTCCATCGCCAATGATCCAATCAGGTTCGATTCCCCACTTCAGCGCCAGGTTATAACCGCCATCGGCACAGACGACCACGTCCCATGAGCCTTCGGGACCGCGGTCCCAAAGCAGCGTCTCGGGGCTTCCCCCGAGGAGCAGAATATGCACAAGATCACCTTCTTTGCTTGTCCTGCCAACTTACAGAAGCTCTCCGGCTACACAGAAAAAGGGGCTGTCCCAGTCCCTCAGTGTCTACTTCGCTTGCTGCAGAGTATAAAAATCGCAGGTATATAGTACAATTCTTGCTCCTTCAACCGGACTCCTTGTCCTTACCCCTCAGTACCGAACACCAGAGGGTTCAACGTAAAGGCTGTGACTCGCTTCCCACACGGCCTAGCACGGTTTCTTCGCGGAAGGACCGATCAGTCACCGCAAGCAGAAACCTTAAAGTTCCCATGGCAAAAAAGGAGAGGAGGAGTTTTCCCCCCTCCTCTTTCACGTTCTTCAGTTGTTGTATGCCGCGCTTCTTCTGTCCATTTCCTCCAGGAAGCGCCGGTACTCGGTTTTTCTGCGGTTCATATCCCGATTCATTTCTTCTGCTGCTTCGAGAATGGCTTTCTTCGGATCCTCATTTTGCAGCACTACTTTTTGAATGGCCAGCACGATATAGCGGTACTGAACCAAGTTATTGATAGCGTACGGCACAGGCACGCAGGCTTCTATCTGGTTGAAGTACACCTGTTTAATGTCTTCAGGGAGGTTAACCTGCATCATAGCTTCTTTATTGGCCGGAAGCCACATATATCCAGAACTCTTAGCCAGAATCTCGTTGGCCACTTTGGTCAGAACATCACTGCCCAAGAACCACTTGAGAAACTGCCAGGCTTCTTCCTGCCTCTTTGAGTAAGCGGAAATGCCCAGAAGGACGCTGCCTGCAGACGAGCCGTTGTGAAGGGTTCCGTCCCGTTCAACTCCTGGTACCATGTCGACCTTCCACTTGCCGGTCAGCTGAGGTGCCGCCATACTCAAGTTGGTGTAAGTCCACAAACCATCAACATAGGTTATCTGTTCGCCGCTGATAAACGGCGTTATCCCAGCAAGAGCTTTCGGGAAGTCGTGCTTGGTGAACAGCTCAACGTAGTTGATAAAACCTTTGATGGACTCGGGCTTGTCTAGAGCACTGGAAAAACCGTCGGGATTGAAGAACTGACCTCCATGCTGGGTCATCACCGTATAGCATGCCCACAGCTCATCGAAGTTCATAAAAGCAAAGGTCTTGCCTCTTGCCAGGGCTTTTGGCTGTGCGTTTACGATCTCCTCCCATGTCTTGGGTATGTCCATGCCCATCTCCGCTAAAATGTCGGCACGGTAGGCTCCCACAAGTGCCGCCACATCCATGGGAAGGGCAAAACGGCGGGCTTCAAAAGTAAACGGTCCCATTACCGACGAGAAGAGCTTCTTTTCCAACTCTGCGTACTCTTCAGGCTTGAAAGCACCCAGATCGATTAAGCCACCCCGTACGGCAAAGTCGGCAATTTCAGCACCGAAACTGAAGATATCCGGCGTATCTCTGCTGGCAAGGGCTAAGAGGGACTTGGTATAGTAGTCTCCCCAAGCCAGCGGAACGATATCTACTTCGATACCTGTCTCGGCAGTGAACAGATCGTCCACCAACGCCTGACCGATCTGCCCCATTTCGTTACTCCACCCAACTAACCAGACCTCCAGCGGTTTGGCGAAGACGCATACGCTGCTTAGCACCAACAGGAGGAAAAGCAAAACCAACTTCCTTTTCACTGGTTCCACCCTCTTTCAGTTTTTTCACTGACGTCACTTCAGTAAGAAACCAATCTATGAGACGGCTGAGAAAGAACCTCTGAAGATCGAAGATGCGGTTTTCTGTTGATTCGGTTAACTGAATAGTAGGGCTCTTTGCTCTGCTATCTAGAGTTGCCTCCAAAGCAGGAGGTCCGCTTTCAATCCTATTTTCCTCCGATCAGGTGTACGAGCAGGTATCCGGAGAACAAGCCTTCAGGGATTTCGATGGAAACGTTTCCACCAGCTTGGCTAAACTTTGCGGTCCTTTCTCCGCTGAACTCAGGCGAGTAGAGCTTGATCTCCTCCACAGTGCCCAAGTCCTCCACCTGTACATTGAGGAGCAACTGTCCGAGTTTTTCCCCTTCTTCGGAGAAGGGTAAAACCTTGTCCGTCCTAGTCACGTAGCCCTCATCTTCAGGAAGGATGCCGGTGGTGTTTACTAGATGGACTACATAACCCTCTTCAACCTTAAAGAGGCTGCCGCAAACGTCGATGTTGGAAACGGACAGAGCTTTTTTCTCCACCAAAGCGTTGAGCAGTCTGCCGCCGTCTTCCCTAATCCTCTTGACCAGGGAGCCGGGGTAGTAAGCTCCATCAGGATGGGCGCTGGGCCAAATCTGAGGCTGAAACGCGTTTTCCCCGATGTCGCAGGGGATCCAGACAACTTCTCCCATCCCTATCTTCTCACTGACTCCCAGTACTTGGCCGCCTTCACCGAATAGAATGGGCTCGGCACTGCCCTTTACTATCTGGGCTTTGGAGACCGTTTTGTTAAATGTCAGTTCCCGACCTCCGTACTTAAGGTCTGACCTGCCAGCATAAGGCTTCTTATCCAGGACAGCTGAAAGCCCGAGGGCTTTGGCTGCATCGTTCTGGTCGCGTTTTGAAATATCCGGTTTCTTGGTAGCAAACTCGCCGATGATAATGAGCTTTCCACCGCTTTCGACGTACTGTCTCAGCTTGCTCAGCTCATCGTCGGAGACCATAACAATGTAAGGCAGGATCAACACGGCGTGCTTCTTGTACTCTTCTACAGGGTCTTCAGCAAACACCATATCGCTGAGAAGCCCCGAAACCTGTGCTGCCTCCATGTAGGACATAAACGGTTTCATGTACTCTTTGGGGGCGTTTGGCGAGCTGTAGTCTCTGGTTTCCTTGGAGAAGTAGAAAGCCAGATCGCTGACCTTCTTCGGTTCTCTGTAAAGATTTGCGTGTTCCATCTCAAACTCGCGGTAGGGCTTGTCATAGAAGATGTTTTTTCCAGGAGTTCCGGTGTAGAGTCCGCCCCATGAGCGGGAAAGAGCCCAGGCAAAATAAGCGCTATCTGGGGTGTGTGGATAGAACAGAGCCATTGAAGGAACGCCGTGCCTCTCTGCCAAAGCGTAGCGGTTTGTGGCTTCGATGGCAAAACAGAGATAGGAGTACTTGATCAAGCCACAAGCCTCTTGGAAGATCACGTCCCAAAGATCCAGCGCACTCTCGAAGCCATAGCAGGTGGTGTCAAAGGGCAAGACTTCTGCGCAGTACGCAGGTCTCATCGGTCTGAACCCCAGAGATTGGTAGAAGGCGTCCAGCTTTCTGTGAAATTCTCCGCTGCTCTTCTTCTTAAAGCGTTTCCAAGCGATGTAGGCCGGATCGTCGTAGTTTTCGTAGAAAGATGCCCAGTTTTCCGGATCGGGCAGTGTATAGCCGGTCTCTTTGTGGAAGAGCTCCCTGCAGTACTCACAAGCGCAAGCGTGACCGCCTCCGAACCACTGCACGTCGTCGTTCATAATCCCGTCGATGTTGGCCTTCTTGATGATTCTTTCCAGGTGTTCTGTGTAAGCTTTATAGAAAGCCGGATGGTTAAAGCAGTGGGCATCGCCATTGTAGTGCTTGTAGATCCAATCGGCATCTTTGCCGTCTGTATGAACATAAGCGCTCAGAGCAAGCCCACCGGTGCTGCCGTCGATCTGGGCAAAGTCATCCATGTGAGCTCCGCCGAGAATAGGGTTGGCCTGAGATGTTTCGCGAAACTTCGGAAATCTAGCGTCGTCGTGGCGCTTAACTGCGAAGCTGTCCCACTCGGCTTCATCGTCAATGCGGTAGGTCAAATGGGAGCTGTGATGCTCAACTACCTTGATACCGTACTTGTGGAAGGCTTTGGTGATTTTGGCAATGGCATTTTCAATGTCCTCCCAGTACGCCCAGTAGGAAAACCTGAAGTGGGTTCCAAACAAAATCACCGTGGTAAAGTGAGCATCAGCAAAGCTTTTTGCAGCCCGATCGAAATCCTCATCTGTCCAATTGTACACAACATCAGAGCCATACCACATCCAACCGAAACGTTCATCCCAAGCTGCCCTGTTCTTTTTCATAATTATCCCCCTTAGCCTTGAGTAGGCCTCTTTTCTCTCTCCTTTTGCTATACCACAACCCCAACAGCTTTTCCTTTGATTTGCCAGAATTCCATAGGATTTGCAAACCTCCACCTGTCTTATATGCAAAAACCCCCGGGCGACAAAATTGCCGTGCCTTGGGAGGTTTTCTCGCCAAAGTCACGGCTCTTTGCTTCTTCTTCCCTTGCGTGTCAAAGCCCGCCGAGAAGTATGGGGCCGAAGATGATGATCATCACTGCGGGAAAGATCAAAAATGCTAAAGGAATGGTAATCTTAACACCTGCTTTCATGGCCTCTGCTTCCACCGACCTGAACTTTCTGTCGTAGAGCTGATCTGCAAGGAAGTTCAAGACTTCACTGGGCTCTGTACCCAGTTCTTCACTCTGCATCCAGCTCTGAACTAAAAAGGCAACCTGCTCGCTCTTGACCCTCTCAGCCCAGTTTTCCAGAGCTTCCCTTCTGCTTAAGCCCAGATCCATCTCCTGGACCACCTGACTCAGCTCATTTGTTAGAGGTCCTATGGGCATCCGCTTGACGATCTCCTCAAGAGCGGTGTTAGTGCTGAGACCTCCTCTGATGGTAACTGCCATAAGCCGGAGAAACTGGGGCAGTTCGTCCTCGATGGCTTTGATCAGATTTGCCTGCTGGTACTGCTTATCGTAGTAGTACAGAAGAAAGAGAAGGCACAAGATCCCCACGCCCAGCGGGAGCTGAAAGAGCATAACTACAAAGACCAGCGGAAGGGCGTAGATAATCTGCTTCAGGGGCTCTGGTTTTTTGTCGATTCCCAGCCTTTTCCGCAGCGTCTTCACCCGTCTTTGATAATCCAAAAAATCCCACAGGAAGTACAGCGCACATGCTGCGGCAAGGAGAAGCAAAAGCATTACCACTTCACCTCACAGATTCTCTTGATCCACAAAAAGCCTGCAATATCCAAGAGAAAAGCTAGAGTCAAAAGGATCTGCCCAGCAAAGGTTCTGGTGAAGAGATAGACCCTCGACCTGTCAACAAACCAATAAAACCCCAGGAAGGCAAAGGGCAGCATAGCCAAGATCCAAGCGGTAAGCCGTCCTTGTGCAGTGATGCTCTTCAGCTTGCGGTCCAGCGCTTCTTTTTGGCTGTTGTGGTAGGAAAGACCGGTGAGGATCTCGGCTAGGTTCCCACCCATGTTAATGGCCATGCCAGCAGCGGTGATAAAGCTGTGCCACTCTTTGGCATCAATCCTCGTTTCCGAGTCTTTGATGGCACTGATCCACGATTTACCGAGATCCACATCCTTAATGATCAGCCCGAGCTCATCTTTAATAGGCGGATCCACCGAACTTTCCACCAGGCGAAAGCCCTGATCCAGACTCATTCCAGATTTTAGTGTTTGCGAAAGGAGAAGCAGTGCCTTCCCAACCTGTTCGTTCAGAAGCCTTTTGCGCGCTTTCGCGTTTTGCAGGTGCACAAGCTTCCTCGCAGCAAAGTAAACGCCCGCTCCCATAACGGCCCAAAAAGGTCGGCCGACGAACACGAAGATGGCAAAAAGGCCGTACTCAATTCCCACGTTCATCACCAGGGCAACGATTACACCCAGCGCAGCACCGGTAGAGTAGTCCATCTAAAACACCTTCTGGAAAATGATGGCGTCCTTCTTAATACCCTTGATCTCGGTGATGCTGGTGACCTTTCTACTGCCGTCTGTAAGCCTTTGAGTCTGGATGATTACGTCAATAGCTGCTGCGATCTGCTCTCTGATGGCCTTGATAGGAAGGTCGTAGCCGCTCATAAGGACCATGGTCTCCAAGCGGAGGATCATATCCTCTGGCGTGTTGGCATGAGCTGTGGTGAGGCTGCCGCTGTGGCCGGTGTTCATAGCCTGGAGCATATCCAGAGCTTCTGCACCTCTTACCTCCCCCACCACAATGCGGTCAGGACGCATACGCAGAGCGTGCCTAACCAAATCCCTGATGGTGACCTGACCCTTGCCTTCAACGTTGGCGGGTCTTGCCTCTAACCTCACCACGTGGGATTGGTTGAGGTTGAGCTCTGCCGAGTCTTCAATGCAGACGATGCGCTCCTTTTCCGGGATAAAGCCAGAGATGATGTTGAGCAGCGTGGTCTTCCCCGAACCCGTTCCTCCGGAGACGATGATGTTCCGTTTCCCCACAACGGCCTCTTTGAGGTATGTTAGCATCTCGTGGGTGATACTGCGATTTTTCAGCAGATCGTTGGCGGTAAGCATGCTTTTGGAGAACTTGCGTATGGTGAGAGTCGGACCGTTGATGGCAAGAGGCGGAATGATGGCGTGAACCCTCGAGCCATCGGGCAGCCTGGCATCTACTGCTGGAGAGCTTTCGTCGATTCGCCTGCCCAAAGGCGACACGATTCTTTCGATGATCCGCTTCACCTCATCGTTGCTGGTGAACTTGTGATCGGTAAGCTCCAAAAGGCCGTTTCGCTCCACATAAATCTGATTTGGTCCGTTCACCATGATTTCGGTTACCGTCTGATCACGCACCAGCTCTTCGATTTCGCCAAGACCCAAAACGTCGTCAAGGAGCTTTTTTTCCAAGAGACGCTGCTCGTCCAGATTGATCTTCCGGCCCTTTTTTCTCAGTTCCGCAAAAACATTACTCAGTTCTTCTTTGAGCCGCCGTTCCAAGTGCTCTCTTGGTTCGTTTTCGTCAATTACCACCCGCTCGATGAGCATTCTGTGTGCTTCAAGCCTGATGGGATAGAGGTTGGGATTGGCTTCGAACAAGTTGCTGGCGCTGCCTATGCGGAGTGGCTCCAAAGCGGTGATCTCCAGAGCGAGTCGCCTTAGGGAAGAGGCAAATTTGGACTTGGGAGCGTGGTTTACCAAGAGCTCTCCTTTTTTTTCTGCCTCAAGAAGGTCCGGTTCTTCCGGAAGCCACTGCCATTTGGAGAGCGGTATGGGAAGAACTGCTAGGATCTCATCGCTTTCTAATCCCTTCTTCAACTTGTAGCGATTGCATACCACCTTAATCCGGTCCTTCGGATAGCTGTGTCTGAAGAGAAACCGGATCAGCTCCATACTGCCCTGGAGGTGCTCCACAGTTGCCGTCATCACCAAAAGCACCATGTCGCTTTCAAGAAGGACTTCTTTTTCCCACTGGTTCCTTCCGTCTGTCTCCACAATTACAAAGTGCTTTTCCTGAGTTTTGTCATCTATCGTCTTCTGCCAATGCCTTCCCATGCCACCGCAGAGATACTCGAAACGGGCACTTTTCAGGTAACTTCCGCTGTCCTTAATCACCGAGTTCGAACGGATAAACACAACTCCGTCTTCTAACTCTCCACTTGCTCCGAGGAGCTCACAGAGGTTGGTGCCCACTGTGGTTTTCCCGGTGCCTCCGCAGAGACTGGCTATAGATATGAGCAAGTCAGTTCACCTCCACCAAAACGCACATGATCTGGGATTGAGCCTGTTGGGATCTGGTGCCGAAGAGGAATCTGCCAAGGACAGGTAGACTCTCCAAAACCGGCAGGGACTTTTTGATCCAGCCTTCTTTGCTGGACCAGTATCTGAGCAGAAGGACACCTCCGCCTTTAGGCAACTCCACATTGCCCTCATAGGAGTAGCTTTTCAGTGCAGGGAGAGATGTGCCCTGAACCGTAACTCCGTTTCCCCAGTCTAAGTCGGAGACTACGATGTTCAGGTAGCCTGGAATCAGCCCGTTTTCTGCAAAACCGAACTGGCAATCTAGACTCACCCCGAATTGACGCCACTCTACCCCGTCTCCGAAGGGAATGGGAATCTCTCCACCGGTGTGTATCGACGTGCTTTCTCCAGGATAGGTGAGGACCGAAGGCTGTTTGATCTCCCACTCCTTTGCCAGTTCCTTGATTATACCGATCTCCTCCCAGCTCAAGACCACTTCCTGCCACCCCTGAGTGAGTTTTGCCGCATTGAGGGAAATTTGATCTAGATCCTTTTCGGTGATGTAGAAGCCCGACACCTGTACGGTGTAGGGATCTTTGGGGTTGACCTCCTCGCTGAGAAAAACCACCTTGGGAAAGAGGGCGTTTGCGGCAAGTTCAAAATCGCCCCTAACCTCTTTAGGCAGCCCGCGAACATACAAGGTGTCTCTGAAGGTTTGCATCTCTACATCTTCGATTTCCAGAAGGGCTCTAAGAAACTCTAGTGCGTTTTCCTCCTTCCGAATGACGAAAACGCTTTTTCCGTACATCCTGCCGATCTCGACTAGCACTTGGGACTCTTCGCCTTGGCCCTTAATGGCATACATCTCGCCAACCGCTACCAGTTCCAGGTCTAATATCTGTGCCCATTCTGTGAGAACGCGCTCTGCAGAGGAGATCTGCACCTTCATTACGCCATCCGGATACAGACAGTTGAACAGATCAGCTGCTAGGTTGAACCCAGCAAGGGTGTCGGTGGTGCCCGAGAGCACCACTGTACCTCCCACTCTCTCTAGGGTGAGGCTGCCGAGGTCCGCAAACAAACTCTGAAACAGAGGGGCTTCTTTGGACTCCACAACTAACATGTTGACTACGTTCTGCCGGTAGGCCTCGAAGATCTGTCCGAGAGCGTTCTTCTCCTCCTCGCTTGCAGCCTTGCCTTCCAAAATCACCACCTCACCGTAGTCGGTGACCTTCAAACCTTTGTACTTCAGCTTGGGGAGATCAGCAACTTGAACCTCCTCCTTGATCTCCAAGAGGCTCACCGCCTCAGGGTAGACCGAACTTACGAGAATTAAGATGCCTTCTTCGAGGTCTTTTGAAGGAACCGACCCGGTGAGGACCGCCGTCTGGCTGATCATGTTCAGCTTGATGCCCAGCCCATCTAAAAGCCCTTCAAGCTCGCTCTGGGCTAAATCCTGGTCCACAGCAAGATCCAACCGCACTTCGCTGTCGATGATCGCTGCAAGACCTTCTACATAGCTGAACGTCCTCTGGTCGGGCACCCGCCCTTTAATGACGTAGTGCCCGCCGTCTTTCTCCAAAACCAGACCGAGGTTTTCCAAAATGGTCAGAGCTTTCTCTTTCTCCCTGCTGGGCACCCGCACCAGAATGGACTCGGTGGTAGTGCCTTTTTCACCAAAGATCATTACCTCAGATGAACCAACGTTTTTCGCAGTAATCACAACACCGTCTTTTACAGGCACCGCACTCACAACATCGCTGTTGCCAACAATCACACGGGTGATGTCTGTTTGGGGAATAAAAATGATCTGCCCCAACTCGATGCTGTAAGATCCAAGGCAGATCAGGCTGAAAAACATTATGATTGTCGCAATTCCCGTTAATCGATGTCGTACCAAACAACCTCACCACCTTCAATCACCTCTACTCTTCTTGTGGAGCTGTTTTCTTCTTTAAGGAAGTTCTTTGCAGCCACTAGTGGATCGGCGGGAACCTTCAAGCCTCCTGAGGACGGAACAACTGTAAGCACAGCACTCGGTTTCAACAAGCTGATGGCCTGAGCTTGTTTTTCTGTAGTTCCCACGAGAATTAAGCTGGTATCGCTGTACTCGTTGCGGCGCACTTCCTCCACCTGGAGGTTGTCTGCCAAGGTGAGAGTGTCTTCTTCACTACTTACAAGCACCGCAATTTTGTCTCCCTGACTGATTCCCAACGCGTCGGTCTGGAGAGTAAGCATCACCTTGGCTTCGGTTTGTATGCCTTCCAAGTCTTTAGCAAAGAGAATTTCACCTTTTTGCAGTGGATAGCTGAGTACTTTCCCTTCAATGTCAAATCCTGCCACTCCTTCAGGTAGCAGTTCTACAGGTAAGCCGACTTCCTCAAAATCAGATCCCTTTAGCCGCGTTCCCGCAGAAAGAAACTCTCTTGCAACCAGTACGGGAACGGTTGTGGGCTCGTCCCCATCATTGCCGTTAGTTCCAGCCAGAAAAAACCAGCTGAGAAAAACGATCGCGAATGAAATCCCCAACCGCAATAGCTTCTTGGTCATCTCTCGTCACCTGTATCATAGCTTTAGGTTCGCTGCTTGTGGCAAAAATCACGATACTTTCGTCACCGATGTCGAACAACTCCAACCCAAAGTCTCGACAGAAGTCGTAATCATCAGGATAGCGGATCTTTTCGTTTTGCTTTAACAGAGAGCACAGCCTGTCCACATGGTTGTGGTTTAACTGGATCGCTTCCATGTTGGCAAAACCGATAGCATACTCTATTTCGCTCAAGTTCAAGTACTTCCAAACCACTGAGCTACTGGGTTTTCGTTTCCCTATATCCATGTACACCGCTTTGTCCGTGCCTTCAAGCACTATGGCAGCATCTCCTTTTGCGAAAGCTTCAACCTGTTCTGAGAGCGAATCTAACTTGGCTTGGTTAATCAAAAGGGTGGGATTGATTGAGCCGATGAACTCCAGTACTTGACTGGAATCGTAGAAGTCCACTCCTCTCAGTTTGTTTTTGTCTTCTAACATAAAAGCAATTGGAAATGTAAGATCCTGAGAGAAGGTGTAGCCGATTTGCACCGGCTTGGCATAAACGCTTGAGACCAAAAGCATCAGACAGAGAACGACGATTTTTAACATCTTTGCCACTCCTTTCTACATCCGCAAAATGTCAAATACATGAGCCAGTCTTGACTCGATCTTCGGATTGGGTAGATTGAAGTTCTGGTATACACTGGGCATTTCCAGTTCGAGGCAGCCGTAAGCAACGGTCACGTGGGCTATTTTGGTTATGCGGAACTGAACAGAGTCTTGGCCCCTACCTGTCAGTTTCTTCCATTCTTCATAGAAGACTTCGATTCCGTTATAACCGAGGCTTTCGGCACGAATAGCTGCAGACACAGCCATATCCAAACAGATCTGTAAGTTGAAGTACTGCCCCACGAGAAAGATCGCCAAAAGCAGTATCACCAAAGCCGGCAGTAAAAGAGCCAGTTCCAACATAGCTTGTCCCTTACTTGAGGAGTACAGGTACATAGGTAAATCCAAATCTCCCTTGCTTGAATATGCCAACAGTGGCGGTTGCATAAATAAATACGTTCGGAGCCCACTCTTCACCGGTGTACCGCTTAAGCAGATAGCGGCGGTTAATGGTGGTGGTAAGACCCGAAACGGTAAAAACTCTTTTTCCAGGGTTTTGCGTCTCGCTAAAAACGAAATGAGCTATCTCGGGTCTGAAGTGCACCCCAAGGTCAGGAGTCGATGTGGTAACTATCAGATAGAAGGTCTCACTGCCAAGCATACCGGTTATTGATGCAATGAAATCAGCTCTCTCCATAAAAGCTCTCAGTTTATCAAGGGCATTCCCTACCGCCTGAGTTTGCGCGGGAAAAAACGGAAGAAAGGGTTTAGCCAGGACATTGTACACGTGCATCAGTCCAAGAAAGTCGCACATTACAGCTCCTGCAGAAAGAGCGGCTGCATCCACCGCCTGCTGCATCTTGGCTCGGTCCCTCCAGAGCTGTGCAATGTCATACACCGAAAACAAAAACAACACCATTGCCATTAGGAGAAAAACCGCTCCGACCAGTAACTGACCAGATTCTTTAATGCTTCCCACCCTCTCTTGATAAGATCGGTAAAGAAATCAACAATCTTCCCGAGCCAGCTCTTATTGTAAGAGTCGGGATCTTCCTTATACTTGGCGTGTGACGCTTCGAACTGATGTTTCTGAAAAAGATACCACCTCTGAATGTCTAAGATCTCCGTCTTGCCTTCCAAAAGGACCTGATTTTTCTTGTTTTTGCGCTCAAAGTTCGAGTTCGTGAGCAAGGTATAGCGAAACAACGTCAAATGTTTGCCTTTTCCTCCCATGCTTTCGTCTCGTGCTTCAAGATAGAGGGTAGTCTTCCATGCTGCCAAATCCGTTATGAAAACGCCGTAATAAAAGTAGGGAACGACAATAGCTGCTAGTAGAACGAGGGCAATGGCCAGTTCAACCATTGTAGAACCCTGAGTGTCAAAACGCCAAGTCCGATCGCGATGCCGTAGCGAATGTACCGCTTCTTTTGGATCAAAGCCACAACTGCCATCGCTCCGCCAAAAAAGCTGCCGAAAAGCGCCGTGTACAGTACCCCTTCTGCTCCAGTAAAACACCCAATCGCCCCCATCAGCTTGACATCGCCACCGCCCATGCACCCAGCGGCAAAAAACGGCAGATAAATGAGAATCCCGAAGACCAGCCCGATTATGGCTTTAGTTAAGCCACCGTTAAACACACCTAGCACCAGTCCACAGATCATCGCACCAAAAGTCAGCCAGTTGGGTATTTTCCCTGTAAACCAATCGAAAAGCCCTCCAACAAAGCCAACTAAAACATCCATGCCGATCATCTCCAAGAAAAAAGGGAGCTTTCATAGCTCCCCTCTTTGTGCAGCAACCCGTATATTTTTTTCTTGATGATGGGTAAGCCCGCTACTATTTTGTTTACAAATGCCTGTCTTCTAGTTACTTTGAAAGTTGTCCGACTAGTTCTTGGATTATTCCGTTAACCCTGCCGCCCAAAGCGCGGGCGCTAACTACAACTGCTGCAGCGATGACTAGCAACAATAAACCGTACTCAACTAGGCTTTGTCCTTTTTCATCAACGACCAACTTTTCCAACAGCGCTCCATTTGTCAAAGCGCTTCGCTCCTTATTACTTCTATTTTATACAACTCATAAAAACTCGGATCAGATTCACTCTGTGCCAATCTAAAATACCAGTTCTGCAAAGTTTCATAAAAAACACGATCCATGCAGACAACAGTAAAAGCGCTAGTCCGTACTCCACCAAGACACTGCCGCTTTCGTCAACTAGAAATCCAGTTCCACCCCCTTTCTGCTAGCAGTCCTACCCTTTTCAGGCTGTAACTGTATTATAGCTAGTAGCGAAAACCGATGAAATGTAATCGGTGTATAAAATATGCCGTTTTTTACTGAAAAAACGCGGCTTTTTATAATATTTTTTGTTATTACCATTTATATTTCTCATGAATTACACTAAAGTCAAAAAAACCGGTAACAAAAAGAGGCCGCTTAATGCAAGCGACCTCTAAGTTTTCTTCTGTCCTACGAGCTCGGCTGGAGATATGCCTCGATGAACCTCTTGAACTCGCGGTATTTAACCTGGAGCTCCTGGTTGGATTCCTTTGCAGCAGTGCGAATGGACTGCTCGGGATCTTCACCCTGGAGAAGGCAGCGCATGATGGCGTTATCCATAAATCTTCTGCAAACGATAGTTGCTCCGAGACCTGCCCTAGGTGCAATGGACTGTTCTGCTTGGGCAAAGAGGATCTTTACGTCTTCTTCTGGGAATGGTGACTGGTAAGCGGCGTTCATGTTGGCAGAGAAGAAGAAGTAGTGTGGGAGCTTCTGCATTACCCGCTTGGAGTACTCGATCTGAATTTCGTCGCTGAAGAACCACTTGATGAACTCCCAAGCTTCTTTCTTATGCTTGGAGTTGGCAAAGATGCCAAACGGCACACCACCGTTGTACGAGTAGCGGTTCAGCTGGCCGTCCACGATTGCGCCGGGAATCAGCTCCATTGTCCACTTACCCATCAGGTTTGGATAAGCTGCATCTAATGCGCTGTAGTTCCAGTTGCCTGCAACCATAATGGGCATCTCGCCGGTGGCAAAGGCATTGATCGGCGTCGGTGCCTGAGGAACTCCGTAGTCGCGGAAGAGCTCCACTAAAGTTGTAAAGCCCTTGATGGAACCCGGTTCGTCGAGCCCCGATGTAAGGTGATCTGCTTTGATCTCCTCGCCTCCGTGCTGCCAGACAAACTGCATGATAGTGGTCCAGTTGGGCTCCAAGTACCAGTTTGGCCCAGACATAGTCATGTTGTTTGCAGCCATCTTCGGCAAAAGCACTTTGACTTCATCCCACGTTTTCGGGTACTCCCAACCTTTTTCTTCGAAGATATCGGTACGGTAGAAGCTGATGGCAAAGCCAAAGCGCACCGGAATGCCGAAGTAAGCTCCCATAAACTCTACGGCCCGCATCTGGTTGGGGAAGACCTTAGCTATCAGCTGGTCAAACTCCTCACCAAACTCCTTTTTTAAATCGATTAAGCCTCCTCTGACTCCGAACTCGGCTGGCCACTCGCTGCCAAAGCTAGCAACGTCGGGAGTGTCTCCCGATGCCAACGCCAAAAGCCCCTTCTGCCAGAGGTCATCGTAGAGCATTACCTGCCCCTTGATACTAATGCCCGTCTTAGGAGTGAAGTACTGATCTACAAGATCGCGAATGATTTCGAACTGTTCATTGCCCTCGGTAAACCACACTTCCAAAGTTACTGGTTCGAAGTCGGCTGCAGATGCGAGCAAAGCAAGTAGCAGAACAGCTAAGAGAAAAGCGAATACCCTGAAACCCCTTTTCATGTTAAACCTCCTTCTCGTTGACTTTTTGATTTCTGCTCCCAACTCTCGCAACTCTCAAAATCTACTCTCTATTCTAAGCGTTCTGCTCGTGACTTTTTTTTCCTTCAATAGAATACGAAAAAGGGAACCGACTTATCCATCGGTTCCCCAAAATTTACTTCAAGTTGTTGTAGACGATTCGGCCTTCCACTACAGTCAGTCTAACGTTGAAATCGTCGTCTAAGGCAACGAGATCCGCATCTTTGCCTACGGCGATGCTGCCTTTGCGGTAGTCAAGACCCAACAGCTTTGCCGGATTGAGGCTTGCCATGCGGCTTGCATCTTCCAGTGAAGCCCCTGCAAGTTCGATCATGTTCTTAACTGCCCTCTCCATGGTTAGTGTCGATCCTGCAAGAGTGCCGTCTGCAAGGCGCGCTCTGCCGCTTTCTACGTAGACTGTAAGACTCCCTAACTTGTACTCGCCATCGGGCAGGTCAACTGCTTCGATAGAGTCGCTGACCAAAATACCCCTCTCAGCGCCTTTGCACTTGTAGAACAGCTTCAAAGCCACCGGATGAACGTGAATGCCGTCGGCGATAACCTCCGAAGTTACCCGGTCGTCCACAAGAGCAGCACCTATCAAGCCCGGCTCCCTGTGATGGAACTTGCGCATGGCGTTGAACAGGTGGGTGGTGTGGCTGGCTCCTGCGTCCACCGCTTTAGCAAAATCGTCGGCGGTTGCCATGCTGTGGCCCATTGTTGCCACAACGCCGATGCTCTTCAAGTATCTGATCACATCAAGAGCACCTTCTATCTCCGGTGCTATGGTCACCAGCTTGATGCTGTCAGCGGAGATCTCCACCAGCTTCTTCATCTCTTCTACTGAAGCGGGGCGTACGTACTCTTCCTTGTGCGCTCCGAGGGTTTCCACATTCATGTACGGGCCTTCTACGTGCCAGCCGAGGATTTTTGCCCCGTCGGTACCCTTCTCCACAACTTCCTTAAATGCTGCTGCCAAACCTTCCAGTTCTTCTTCAGAAGCTGCAACGCTTGCAGGACACATTGCCGTAGTACCGTGCTTGGCATGGGTGATTGCAATGGTGTTTAGAGCCTCGTAGGTGGCGGTCATGGCGTCGTAGCCTCCCCCGCCGTGAAGATGAATATCAATAAAGCCGGGAAGGACTGTCAGCCCGCTGAGGTCGATCTCTTCGTGGGGATATGAATCGTCTTTCCCTAAGTAGCTGATTCTGCCGTCTCTTATCGAAATATCCAAATATTCCCTGCCGTGTTCTGTCAGTACTACCGCTCCTCGCAGTTTCAAACTCATCAACATGCCCTCCATTTCCGTATAGCACGCAAGCTGCGGCTATAACCTAGATCTTCCGTTTTTCTTGATGTTTTCTATGGCACCTGCCGGGTTGCTGTGCCCGAAAATCGCTGACCCACTGACCAGAATGTCGGCGCCGGCCTGCACAATCACTCCGGCGTTTTTCTCGTTTACCCCGCCGTCTACAGAGATAAAAAAGCGCTTGTCGTGCTCCTTGCGGTATTCGTCAAGCATCCTAATCTTTGGCAGGACCTCAGGTATAAAGCTCTGCCCGCCAAAGCCCGGATTGACGCTCATCACCAGAACCAAATCCACAAACGGTAAAAGCGCAACTGCGCTTTCAAAAGACGTTCCCGGATTTAGAGCAATCCCTGCAAGAGCTCCGGAGTTTTTAATCTGCATGATGTGACGGTGCAGATGACCCCCGGCCTCGAAAGAGATGGTGATGGCCTGCACCTTGAGCGCTGTTAGCTCCCTAATCATGATCTCGGGATTTTGCACCATTAGGTGGGCGTCGAGAGGTAGGTCCGTAACCTTTGCTACGGCCTCCACCACTAGGGGGCCGAACGAGATGTTCGGCACAAAAACCCCATCCATAATGTCCAGGTGCAGGAGATCCGCCGACGCCACTCGCTTGAGGTCAGATCGCAAATCGGTAAAATCTGCCGACAGGAGTGAAGGTGCAATCAGCGGTTTTGCCGGATCTGTTTGATTGATGTTGGACAACAGGTTGGTCAGACGTGCTACCATGGCTTCATCACCTCTATCTCCTTCAAAAGCTCTACGTAGCTTTGAAAGCGCAGTGGATGGATTTTATCCCGGACACTGCAGCCGGGTTCCTTCAGATGCATACAGTCGGCAAAGCGACAGTTGGCGTTTTGATACTCCTTAAAGTAACGCCAGAGAGTTCTCTCATCATCGATTAGCACATCCAGCCTGGAGAAACCAGGTGTATCTGCTATATACCCACCCTCCGGGATTCTTAAAAGCTCAACCACTCTGGTGGTGTGCCTTCCCCTCTGGGTTTTTTCACTCACATCAGCAGTTACCCGCTGTTCACCTAGGAGTTTGTTGACAAAAGTGGTTTTGCCGACCCCCGAAGGACCAGCTAAAACCGTCGTCTTATCTTTGAGAGCTTCCCTGAGGACGTCGATGGCGCCGTCTTCCAGGAGACTGAACTCGTAGACATCGTAGCCGATGTCGCGGTAAATCTCAGGTAGTTCGCATTTTTTCAAGTCGGTTTTGTTGAACCCGATTATGGCCTTGAGCTTCCAATACTCTGCGATCACCAGGAGGCGATCCACAAGGTAGGCATTAGGTTCTGGAGATGCCGCTGCCATGAAGATAAAGATCTGATCGACGTTGGCAATTCGCGGTCTGTCCAGGAGATTTCTTCTGGGGTAGATCTTGGTGACCACACCGAGATCGTCTATCACTTCTACCCAAACCACATCTCCTGCAGTAGGGTAATCATCCAGCTTTAAGCGGCCTTTCACCGTACAGTTAATCAGGCCGTTGGGTGTATTAACTGTAATGACACCTGCTAGAACTTTTACCACTACTCCTTCCATAAACTATCCTCCTTGCTGCAAAAAACGACAGAATACCTATCTTGTAACATCTAAGAGCACCTGCTCCCTCCAAATCTCTCCGTCAAGCCAGATCTGCACGTACACATCGGGCTTGCCCTGAGCGCCCAAACCGCTCACGTTTCTCTGGATCACTTCGCCTTCCTTCACGCTGCTGTGGAACCACTCTTTAGAACCGGTTTCATCGATAACGACGATTCTCAAGATACCACTTCTAACCACGTGAACAAGAACGTTGTACTCCTTGACTCCGTGGGAGATCTCCCACTGGCTTGCTTCGTCCCCGTCCCCGGAACCTTCGGTGCTCTCCTGAAGGAACACCGACCCCGATTTAGCGCTGATGGTAACGTCGACGATGGTGCCCTCAGTAACGTCGGAGTCCGGCAGCGGGTTCTGAGCAACAATGTAGCCCTCAGGCAAAATCGAAGTGCTGTCGGGATAGGTATCCCCTAGAACAAGTCCGTGCCTTCCCAGAAGAAGCTTGGCCTCTTGCAGGGTGATGTTGATCAGACTTGGCATTTTAAACACTCTGGTTGAACTGGCAGTTGCCACAGTCAAATTGACCGCACTGCCCTTTTCTATATCCTCGTTAGGCTTTGGCGACTGGTCGATAATGGTGTTTGGCGGATACTCGTCTGTCTCTACGTACTCCCTCTCACCGTCTGTTAGGTTCATCGCCTGCAGCATTACCTGGGCGTTGCGAATATCCATGCCGATGAGATCAGGAACAATAACCAGCTCCGGACCCTTAGAAAGGATCACCTGAACATTACGGTTTATCTTCACAACCCGCCCTGCTTCAGGTATCTGGGTGATGACGTGGCCTTTGGGAACGTCCGGGCTGAAGACTTCAGAGTCCACTTCGTAGACCAGGTTGCGCTCGTCGATCCTTTTCCTCGCTTCAACATCGCTTAGGCCGACGATGTTTGGCACCTCTACCTCCGGCACGTTCAAAAATGCCGAGATTTGGAAAAAGAGATAGGTTGGCAGCATCAATCCCAACAAAATCAGGAGCAACGTTTTGACTAGAGAGCGTTTGGCTTTTTTGCGTTTTTTTTCAGCATTTTTTTTCCTGCCCATTTCTTGATCCCTCTCACTTGATTCGTAAGGTTTAGTCGGTCCTAAAACCCCTCTTGCACCGTTTTCTGCTACATCTCCCTTGTAAGGGGGCTCTTTGACGTTGAGCTTGGACAAAAAAGTTTTTTCCAAGTTTATCTCATGGAGGGTACTAAGAGCTTCAATAATACTAACTTCCATCTCCCGAGCCGACTTAAAACGGTCCTCGGGTTTTTTTGCCAGTGCTTTATTAACAATGCCCACAACAAAAGGCGGCAGACCGGGCCGTTTTTGCGAAAGCGGCGGAATTTCAGCCTGCACGTGTTGATAGGCAATACCCACTGGAGTGTCTGCATCATACGGCACTTTCCCGGTGAGCATTTCGTAGAGGACGACCCCTAGCGAGTAGATGTCTGAGGCTTCCGTAACTTCCTTTCCTGTAGCTTGCTCTGGCGAGAAGTAATGCACCGAACCGAGCACCACGCCGGTTCTGGTGATAGTTGCAGAACTCACAGCTCTGGCAATGCCGAAGTCCATGACCTTGACATGCTTTTGTTTGGTGATCATGATGTTGTGAGGCTTGATGTCTCTGTGAACGATCAGGTTTTTGTGGGCATGATCAAGAGCAGAACAGATCTGTTCTGCAATTTTCAAACTATCTTCAACAGACAGCATGCCTTCTTTCTTAATTAAGTCTTTAAGGCTGATGCCGTCAATGTATTCCATAACGATATAATGACTGTTTTCGGTTTCACCAACATCGTAGATGTTTACAACGTTGGGATGGCAGAGTTTGGCTGCTGACTTGGCTTCTCGTTGAAACCGCTCCACGAACTCTTGATCCGAAGAGTACTCTGAACGGAGCAGCTTGATAGCCACTGGGCGATCGAGAAGCAGGTCCTGGGCAAGGTAAACTAGTGCCATACCGCCTTCGCCGATCAGCTTTTTAATCTCGTAGCGATTCCCAAGGATCTCTCCAATCAAGAGACTCATCTCCTATCTCAAACTTGGCCTAGTACAACAGTGACGTTATCCCTGCCACCAGAGGCCAAAGCAGCTTCAAGCAGTCTGTCTGCCATTTCCTCTAAACTGATTTCACTAAGCAGTATTTCTTCGAGAACTTCTTTATCCAAATCGGTTACAAGCCCGTCTGTTGCCAGAAGAACGATGTCGCCGGGTTGAAAGTCCACTTCAAAAAGATCTACCTCGATATCCTCTTGGGCACCGAGGGCTCTAAGGAGAACATTGCGTTGCGGATGGTTCTTGGCCTCTTCCTGCGAAAGAGTTCCCAGAACAACCAGCTGGTTGACGTAGGAGTGGTCTTGTGTAAGCTGACGAACTTGGCCATCCCGTACGAGATACGCTCTGCTGTCTCCCACGTGACCGAAGTAACCTTTGCTGCCTTGAACACAGCAAACGGTGAGGGTTGTCCCCATCCCTTCCTGTTCTTTATTATACTTACCCTGTTCGAAAATAGTACGGTTAGTGAGCAAAAAAAGAGCCTTCAGGTTGCTCAAAACGTCACCCTCTGCAGTGAACTCCGATAGCTTTTCAATGGCTATTTGAGCTGCAACATCACCTGCAAGGTGACCACCCATACCGTCAGCCACAGCCAGCAGAGACTCTGTTGCTAGAAACCTATCTTCATTGGTTTTTCGGACCAATCCCTTTTCACTTTTAGCTACGACCTGCACTGTAGTCACCAGCCTTTTACTCGAACACTTTTCTTTTGAGTTGCCCGCAAGCTGCATCTATATCAGAGCCTCTTGAGCGCCTCAAAGTTACATTCAGTTGGCTTTTTATCAGCCTTACAAACTCTTCGGCAGCTGAAGGATCTTCACCTTTCCCCTCCAGCGGATTTACGGGAATTACATTGACGTGGCAGAGGAGTCCACGCAGGAGCCCCACAAGGAGCCTTGCATTTTCGGGGCCGTCGTTGAGACCGGGAACCACAGTGTATTCAAAGGTCACTCGCCTATTGGTCGCCTCTATATATTCCTTGACAGCCTCTATTAACTCCTTTAGGGGATATTTGTTATTTATGGGCATCAGCTGGGAGCGGAGCTCGTCTGTCGGTGCGTGCAGAGACACCGACAAATTGATCTGCCACGGCAACCTGCCAAGCTCCCTAATCCTCGGCGCTATGCCGCAGGTGGACACGGTGATCATCCTTGCCCCTAAACTAAAGGCATCTGGATCGTTGATGATGGCTATAGCCTTTTTAAAGTTCTCCCAGTTTGCCAGAGGTTCTCCCTGCCCCATTGCCACGGCGTTAGTGACAGGAAGCTTCCTGACGTACTTCCAGTAGTAGAGCTGTCCCACAATCTCTCCCGAGGAAAGGTTCCTACTAAAACCGCTCTTCCCCGTTGCGCAAAAGCTGCAGCCCATGGCGCAGCCTACCTGAGTGGAAAAGCACACTGTAGCTCTCAAACCGTCGGGAATGTAGACGGTCTCGATGTACTCACCGTCTTCAAGCTGAAGGAGAGCTTTTTCCGTGCCATCCACTGACCTTTGTATCAGTTCCTCTTTAAGGGGCAGAATACTAAGGCCAAGAGCCTCGCCTTTCATGGATTTCGGCAGGTTTGTCATCTCTTCGGTATCGGTGATGCCTTTTTTGTACACCCAATGCAGAAGCTGCAGCGCCCGGTACTTCGGGAGCCCCCGCATCAGCAGATACTCTTCAAGTTCTTGTTTGGTCAAACTAAAAAAATCCAAAATCCAACCCCCTTTTGAGGTGAAAATAATGGTGAGCAAAACGTATTTCATTACGGCCTACATGGAACACCTGCTAAAACAGGGGCTAAAACACGAAGAGGTCTATGTAGGAGATGCCAGCAGGTTCCTGAGATATCTCCTGTCCACGGCTCCAGAGGATGCAGTGCAGAAGTTCATCACCGCTTCCGGAACCAGTCCATCCTACCACAGGCGCCTGAGCTCATCTCTCAACCGGTTTCTGGCTTTTGCCCAAAGCCATCTGGATATCTCTAGCTTCTCTGCAGACGTAGATTCAGAAGATCGGGAAGCTTTGTAACGGAACCTGCACCCATAGCAATGATCAAAGCTCCTTTTGGGGCTTTTTCTTTGACCAGTTCGGCAGCGTCTTCCAACGTTTCAGCGTAGAAGGCGCTTTTTCCAAGCTTTGCCACCTCGTCGGCGAGCTCTGCCCCGCTTACTCCAAGAATGGGTTGCTCAGGAGGAGGTGCATAAATCCCCAAAACCACAACTTTGTCAGCGTGGCTGAGTGCTTTGATGAACTCGCCCCACAGAAGCTTGGTGCGGCTGTAGCGGTGGGGTTGGAAGCAAAGCCAGATCTCCTTTTCGGGGTAGCGGTTTCTAGCGGCATCCAGTGTCGCCACGATCTCTTTGGGGTGATGCCCGTAGTCATCGACGATGAGTGTGTCTCCAACTTGATAGCGGATCTCAAAACGCCTGCCAATCCCGGAAAACTCACTCAGTGCGTGCTTCACCGCATCCATATCCAGCCCAAGTTCCAGGGCTACGGATATAGCCACCAGCGAGTTGGCCACATTGTGTTTTCCCGGAAGCTTCAGGGAAAATATACCCAGATCTTTGTCTTTTAAGCGCACTCTAAAAGTCGTAACAGGGCCTTCAACGATGTCGTAAGCTCTGAGATCTCCTGCAGTGAGCCCGTAGGTTATAACTTTTGCCTTTGCGTGTTCTGCCAGATCCAGGGTTGCCTTTTCGTCTGCACAGATTATGGCCAGATCCTTAATGTTTGCCACAAACTTTTTGTAGGCTTCATAAAGCTTCTCGTAGTTGTATTGGAAGTTTTCCAGATGGTCCGCATCAACGCTGGAGACAGAACCGATGTGGGGATAGTAGTTAAGGAAGCTGCCGTCAGATTCGTCGCTCTCAGCAACAACAAGGTCGCTCATGCCCACAACAAAGTTCCCCTGCAGCTGTGGAATGTATCCCCCGATGATCCCAGTGGGGTCTTTCCCCACCTGCCGGAGCATGTAGGTGGTCATTCCCGAGGTGGTTGTCTTGCCGTGAGCTCCTGATATGGCTATGCCGTAATGACCGTTGAGGATCTCTGCTAGGTTTTCCGATCTGTGGATCTCTTTGATGTGTTTCTTTCTAGCTGCGACTCTTTCTGGATTATCGAAAGGTACAGCAGAAGTGTAAACTACAACATCGGGCGCTTCTACGTTTTCTTCGCGGTGTCCGACGAAAATAGTGGCTCCCTGCTTTTTCAGCTGTTCGGTCTGGAAGTTTTCCTTCAGGTCCGAACCGGTGACTTTATGCCCTTTAGACAGCATAATGGCAGCTAGGGCACTCATGCCAATTCCGCCAATACCTACATAATGATACCACATATTTTCACCTCATACTGAAGCCCGGCAAGTGCCGGGCTGGAATAACTTTATCAGTTGGCATTTAGCCTAGCTAGAAGCTCTCTCAGCTTTGCTTGGGCCCTGCCGTACCTCTCCCAGTCCGGGCCGCTCTGCAGCGCTTCTTCGCTTTCTAAAAATGCCTCCCAGGCAAGCCTGGCAAGTTCTGCATAATCTGCATCCTTAGTCTCTGCAAAATCGTCGGTCTTATATCCATCTTCAGGCAAAGCTGTCTCGTCGGTGACCAGGCTTTGGATGCGGTCAAGAGCTTCCCGGAACGTCCTGCCGTAGATGATGTTGTTCCCATCGGAGAGCACCACCAGTCTGAGCTCGGGAATCTGTCCCTGGCTGGCTTGGAGGTAGACCGGTTCTACGTAAAGGATGTTGTCGTTGAGAGGCAGCACCAGGAGGTTGCCCCGCTGAACAGACGAGCCCTGCTGATTCCAAAGATTGAGCATCTGGGAGATCTCGGCGTCCTGATTAATTCGGGCCTCAATCTGCATAGGACCGTAGATAACCCGGTCTTTCGGGAACCTGTACAATACCAGTTCGCCGTAGTTATCTCCATCGGATCTTCCTGCAAGCCAGGAGACCATGTTCTGCTTGCCCCTTGGAGTAAACGGCAGCATCAGAACAAACTCCGCTCGGTTTTCTCCTGGGAACTGCACCATGGTGTAGTACGGATCCATTCTGACGGTCTGCCCCTGGTAGATCTCCTGGGGCACATCCCAGACGTCTTCTTTGTTGAAGAAAACTTCGGGGTTTGTCATGTGGTAAGTTTGGAGAATCTGGGCCTGTGCCAGGAACAGCTGCTCCGGATAGCGGATATGCGCTGCGAACTCCTGGGGAAACTCGGACTTGGGTTTGATCAGATTGGGAAACACGTTTTTATAGGCTCTGCCTATTGGATCCGCTTCGTCGTAGAGGTAGATGTCGACACTGCCGGTGTAAGCATTGACGACGACCTTAAACGCCGCTCTCATGTAGTTGCCCAGACCGGAGATAGGCTGCGAGTATGGGAAGTAGCTTGTGGTCGTGTAGGCATCCATCAACCAGTATATGCCACCTTCTACCGTAACGGCATAGGGATCCGGATCCAAGATCAGGAAAGGTGCAAGTCGCTTGACCCGCTCTGTAATGTTGCGGTAGTAAAGAATCTGGGAATCCGATGTGATATCCGAACTAAAAAGGATTTTCGACGTGCCGAACTTCAAGGCAAACAACAACCTGCCAAATAGTCCGCCGACCTTTACCCCACCGTCGCCCTGGTAGGTAGTGTAGACGTTGTCTTCACCACTGGGGTAGTTCATCTCTTTTTGCCGGGTCTTCACGATTACATAGTCGTTTGTTCGCTCGCCGAAGTAGATTTCAGGCCGAGTAACGTCAATGATGCCTTTAGGCGGTATGTCCCTTACCAGAAACTCAGGTATTCCCTGAGGAGTCACGCCGTGTATGCTGCTCATGACGAAACCGTAACCGTGAGTGAAAACGAGGTGCTTGTTGACCCAGCTTCTGGCAGTGCCCGTAAGGTAGTTCGAATCGATCTCCCGCACGCTGAGTGCCATCTGGGTAGTTTTTCCATCGACCTGGTAGCGATCTATATCGATATCGCCCATTTTGTAGTAGTAGCGGAGTTCCTGAAGCTGGGAGAAGGATTTTTCCAGCGCTCTCCAATCCCACAGCCTGACATTATCCAGCACTTCTGTATTATCGATCCAGTCGTCGGAGGAAAAAGCCAAAGCTGGTTCAAACTGGGCGGAAACGACTTCATCTAATCCATACGCAAAACGGGTGAAACCTATGTTATGTTCGATAAATCTCCGCTCTTTGTTCAGCTCGTTGGGCTCTACAACTACCTTCTGCAGAATCGGCGCAGCAAACTGACCTAAAATCCCCACAGCAACAAGAACCAATAGAGTCCATACGGTCCACTTGTACTCCCTCCGAAAGAGGTCTAGGGCAAAAACAAAGACCGCCAAGACGCAGAGGATCTGCAAAATCCTGTTGACCACAAGTCTGCCGTAAACGTCGCTGTAGCCCGCACCGTAAACAGCACCTGTGGGAGAGCGGAGAAGTTCATAGCTGTTGATCTGCAGCCCTAGCACCGCAAGCGCCACAATGAGGATGATGAGTAGAAGCAAATGAAGGCGCGCTCGGTCGCCTAGGTACACCCGACGTTTGTAAAAAGTGATGGACCTTGTTGCTAGATAGAAAACTCCCGTAAACAGCAAAGTAAACACTGCAACTGCAAAGGCTGTGACATACAAGCCCTGGATTAAAGGCAGCACGAAGACGTAAAACGACACGTCCATATGAAAGATGGGATCTTCGATTCCAAAAGGATTGCGCCCAAGAAACCTTGCTACAGTCTGCCAGTTGAGGAGGATGTTGCTGGTAAAGGCAAACGACAAAAGGACGCCCAAGACGCCGGTCAGCCATTTGCTTACCTTCACCGGCTCCAAACCTTCCTCTTCCCTTTCAGCCTCCCAAGTTTTCCGGACAAACAACCAGTTGATCATTAGAAACAGATAGATTAGGACAAATGCTACTAGCCCCGGCAAGATTTTGAGACCAAGGATCTTGTAGAAGGAATCGACGTATCCCATACTGTCATGCCAAAGGACGTCTGCAAGAAAATCGGCGCCTAAGACAAAAAACACTGCAAAAACCAGAAAAACACCTAGAACCCAGAGCCAAAGTCTGCGCATATCAACACTCCCTAGGCTTTTTTCATCAGTTCCTCGATTTCCTCTCTGCTGAACTCGTACTTCTCACCGCAGAACCGGCATACTGTTTCCACGCTCTGCTGCGTCTCCAAGAGATCGGATAGTTCTTCACGGCCCAAACTGAAAAGGCCCCTTTGGAAGCGTTCCTTGCTGCAGTCGCAGGCAAACTTGAGCGGACGCTCTTCCAGTTTGTTCCATCCCTCAAAAAGGTCGTCCAGAAGGCTCTCTGGGGTTTCTCCCTGATCAAACCGGTGGCTCAAAGAGCCGAGATTCATCAGCTTCTCCTCAAGCTGAATGATGTCTTCCTCAGGCACTCCGGGAAGGACCTGAACCAGAAGGCCTGCTGCAGAGCGCACTTCCCCGGTGGGATCTACCAAAACACCAAGACCCACCGCTGATGGGACCTGCTCCGAGATCTGCAGGTAATAGGCCAGATCGTCTCCGACCTCTCCGGTTTGAATAGGCACAGTCCCGGTGTAGGGCTCGTAATTGTCGCGCTCTCTGATCACGTACAGCATACCGCTACCGATTGCTCCACCTACATCGAGCTTGCCCTGGGAGTTTAGTTCCAGCTCGACCTGAGGATTCTCGCAGTACCCCCTGACGTTCACGTTGCGATCGGCCATAGCCACAATCGGTGACACCGGTCCGTCGCCGCGAAACTGCAGGAGTATTCTTTCTTTGTCCGATTTAAAAGAACTTGCAAGAAGACCGGCACCAAGGAGCGACCGTCCTAGTGCCGCTGTAGCAGTGTGCGAGAGATTGTGTCTTTTTCTAGCTTCTTCTACTGTGTCTTTACCTGTGATCGCTGCAATGCGAAACTTTCCGTATGCTAATCCTATTACCAAATGATCCATTGTTTCACCATCTATTCAAAATATTTACTTGCCCCGAGCTGTCCACAATTAACTCGCGGACGTCATCGGGTATAGCTACTGTGCTATCATCGATCACCAAAGTGATTACTTCGGGCTTGCCTAAAAGGACTCTCAAGGCTTGAGTTCCAGCAGTGGAAACCTCCTGCCCAGACCGTAAAAGCCCACTGCGGATCGTCGTTCCGCTTTCTGTGCGGATCTCATACCAGCAGTCACCGCTGGCTTTAAGAACCAAAGTAAAAGTCTTCGGAAGGCTTTCTTCCTGAGTCTCTGGAACCTGTTCTGTTTCTTCTTGGGGCTCTGCCTCTCCGATGTCAGCTGGGTTCTGGTCGGGCAGCGTTGCATCGGTGGCTAGGTCATCGATGTCGGGCGTTGTCAAGTCAACCGCTTCATCTGTGCTTTCAACAGTTGCCTCCGGAATGTCCGGTGCTTGATAATCCTCTTCAAAGTCAAAATACCCCAAATAGTCGAGGAGTAATACTGCACCTAAAGCAAGTATGGCAATGATCAAAAGGAACCAGAAAACTCTTCTGCCTTTGCGTTCCCTGGGAGCCTTACCTTTTGACGCTACTGTGCTCTGCAGCGTACCATCCCACTTCTTGACAACGGGTCTCCCCTCTTCGCTACCCTCGGCCTCTGCCGTCTCCAAGAGACTGCGGTACTTCTCCATCACAACATCTTCGTCTAGCCCGATAGTCTTGGCATAAGCTCTGATGTAGGTGCGAGAGTAAAACTCACCGGGGAGTCTGTGAAACTCTCCGCTTTCAATTGCTTCCAGGTAGTCCAGTCGGATCTTTGTTTCTTTAGAAATCTGCTCCAGGGTAAAACCCTTAGCCTCACGTTCCTTTTTTAGATACTCCCCAAACTCCCTCATTTCAACTCTCCCCCCTTTTAATAGTCGTGCAGTTTTTCATTCAACTGCTCTTCTGTAACCAAAATCTCCCTGGGCTTGCTCCCTTGGTGCGGTCCGACGATGCCCAAACTCTCCATGATATCGATCAGCCGTGCGGCTCGCGTGTAACCGATCCTCAGGTGTCTCTGGAGAAAAGAAGCCGAAGCCCTGCCGTTTTCCACCACAATCTGGGCAGCTTGAGGCAGAAGTTCATCTTTGGCGTCTACTCCCACTCTCTGGGCTTCATCTGCAACCTTCATATCAATATAGTCCGGATCGCCCTGTGCCTTCCAAGCTTCTACAAGTAGTTCTACTTCTTTGTCGGAAACATAAGCGCCTTGAAGTCTAACCGGTTTGGCGAAGCCTATAGGGTAAAACAGCATATCGCCCTTGCCAAGGAGCCTTTCCGCTCCTCTGGTGTCCAGGATAATGCTGGAATCGGTGCCTGAAGCAACGGCAAAGGCAATACGCGAGGGAACGTTTGCTTTAATCAGACCGGTAACAACGTCTGTGGAAGGTCTCTGCGTGGCAACGATGAGGTGCATACCGGCAGCTCGAGCTTTTTGCGACAGCCGGCAGATGGCCTCTTCGACTTCGGCAGAAGCTACCATCATCAAGTCGGCAAGCTCATCGATGACGATGACGATGTATGGGAGAAGCTCCTTGCCTTCTTTCTTCGCCTTATCGTTGTAACCTTTCAAGTCGCGAACCCTAGCTTCTTCAAAAGCGATGTAGCGTTCCTCCATCTCCATGACAGCCCAGCGTAAGGCTTTAGCCGCTTCTCTGGGATCTGTAACTACTGGAGTGAGCAAATGAGGCAGCCCTTCGTAGAGCGCCAGTTCTACCCTTTTCGGGTCCACAAGGAGCAACCGCATCTCCTCAGGTGAAGCTTTGATCAAAAGGCTCGCAAGAATAGCGTTGATGCAGACGCTCTTCCCCGATCCGGTAGAACCTGCGATGAGCAGGTGAATGAGCTTATCCATGTCGGAGACTACACTCGCTCCACCAATATCTTTTCCAAAACCGATGGTGAGCGGCGACTTGCTGCTCAAAAAGGAAGGATTATCCAGAACTTCCTTCAAATATACAGTTCCCGGTGTCTCATTGGGAACTTCAATACCAACAGCCCTTTTGCCCGGAATCGGTGCCTCTATACGGACACTTCTCGCAGCAAGGGCCAGCGCTATATCGTCTGCAAGATTCTCAATCTGCTTGACTTTAACCCCCGCTCCAGGGATAACCTCGTAGCGGGTGATGGTCGGTCCGCAGATGTATCCGGAAATGGTCACGTCCACGTTGAAACTCTTTAGGGTTTTTTCCAGAAGATCCGAACGATCTTCCTGCACCGTGCTTTCGTCTTTTATGGGATCTAGGAGAATGTCGATGGTGGGACGACCAGTGGGAACTTTGGCAGCAGCGATCTCACCTTCATTGACCGCTTTCTTCAGCGTATGCGCTTGGGGCAGTTCTTCAGGTTTGTCCTTGGGAGCTTCACTTTCGTCCTTCCCCTTTAGCATTTTCCTTTTTCCCTTGAGCTTTGGGGTCTTTTCTTTTACTTTCGGTTCCCGAGGCTTTTTTTCAGACTTTCCTCTTTTCAGCTTACTAAAAAGCGCAGCTCCTAAGGCCTTCAGCTTATCAATGAGCGGTCTCCGCCCAATGCCGATAATCCCGATAACCATAATCAAGATTAGGGCAATCAGGGTTCCAGTGCGGCCTAAAGCCCACCACAGGCCTCCTGTTACAAAAGCCCCTACGTACCCTCCGCCAAACCCATCTCGAGCTGCAGAAAACAGCTCCGCCCAGGGGGTTGCGCCATGAATGGCATCTACAGGCAGAAGCCAGTGCCACAAACCCAAAAGGCCTACATACAAAACCACTAAACACTCGGTTCTACCCCTCTGCTGAGCCCAAAAGGATTTAAACATCACACCAAAAGAGCCGAGAAGCAGGATGAATGGAAAGATGCCTGCCAGAGAACCGAATGCCAGCTTGAAAAGCTGGTTGAACAAGATGCCGATCTTGCCATCAGGCGGGAAGCTGATGTTCCACCAGATGAGGATGGCTAGGGCAACCAGCACAACACTTCCTACTTCTTTTTTTATGTCGTCAAAGATTCCAGGCTTTTTTTCCTCGGTGTTTTTTTGCCGACGCGCTACTGCCATTTAAATTCTCCTCCCAATCCTTGTCCATCTCTTTTTATTTCTCCATTTATTGACAGTAGTCCTTTCAAATCCCTGTAAAAGAAAGAACGGGACTTCTGTCCCGTTACAAGTCTATCTTACCGATTCTGAGTTCTTCATCTAATACCGGTTCGACGATGTTCACCGAATGGTCTCCAATACGTTCGAGATTTCTCAAAACCTCAACGAAAACCACACCTACAAATGGAGAGCACTCTCCAGTATTGACTCTTCTGAGATGAGCACGCCTGAGGCTTGTTTCAATGCTGTCGATCTCGTTTTCCATCTGCATGACTTCGCGTGCTAGAGTCCTGTCGTCTCTCCGCAGAGCTTCTACCGAGCGGTCATACTGTTCCTGCACGGTGTTGAAGAAGTCCTGGAGCCCTTCGGTTGCCTCCTCAGAGAAGTTGATGTTTTCCTCGATGATGTCGTTGGCGTACTGGGCAAGGTTGTTGCAGTGGTCTGCAACTCTTTCGATGTCGTTGACGATGTTCATGAGTCCTGCCATTTTCGCAGACAGCTGCTTGGTCAAAGAGCTTCGGGAAAGGATCGCCGACAGGTAGCTGATCACTTCTTTTTGAATGTGGTCAACAACATCTTCTTTGGCGAAGGCATCCTTGATGGCCTGTTTGTCCTTTTCAAAGAAACCGGCTTTGGCATCTTCCACCATCTCAGAGGCGATTTTGGCCATCCTGAGGATTTCTTTAGAGGCCAAAGTCAATGCCACAGACGGTGTGCCTAGCATATGCTTGTCCAGATACTCCGGCGCCATTTGCGGCAGATCGCGGTCTCGTCCTGGTACCAGCACGTTCACTGCCTTCTCCATAAACGGAACAAAGCCAACCCAAAGGAGAGTATTGATCAAGTTGAAAGACGTATGGGCATTAGCGATCAAGTGGCCGAAGCCGTCGATTGGAGTAATGGCGTAAACCAGCTTGGTGAACCACGGAAGCACCAACATGGCAACTACAGAACCAACCACGTTAAACATCAGGTGAGCCGCTGCAGCTTTTTTTGCTGTGCGGGACGAACCGATAGACGCCAGGATGGCTGTCACACAAGTTCCGATGTTTGCTCCGAGGATAATGGGCAGCGCGGCATCAAAAGATAAAAGGCCTTGAGTTCCAAGGGCTATTACAAGACCTGTAGTAGCCGAACTCGATTGAATAATCATGGTCACCAAAATTCCTACTAATAAGGATGCAATGTGAGATCCTTCCAGGGACAGGAACAAATCAGCTAGTTTGGGGTTTTGCTTAACGACGGAAAACGCATTGCTCATTATACCCAAACCCAAAAAGAGAAGGCCAAATCCCAGGATAGTCTGTCCAATGTGTCTATAAGTTTTGTTTTTTGCAAGCATAATCAGAATGAAACCGAGTCCTATAGCGGGCAAAGCCCACTCGCCGAGATCTATAGCGATTAACCAAGCCGTCACTGTGGTACCAATGTTTGCACCCATGATGACCCCGATAGCTTGCTTTAACGTCATCAGTCCGGCGTTGACAAAGCTCACTACCATCACCGACGTAGCGGAGCTCGATTGAATAATTGCCGTAACTGCAGTCCCTACAAGAATTGCCGAGAATGTGTTTCCTGTCAGAACTTCCAGTATGCGGCGCATTCTTTCGCCGGCGGCTCTCTGCAGACCTTCCCCCATTTGACTCATTCCGTACAGGAAAAGGCCAAGTCCGCCAAACAAACCAAATATTATCGTTTTTGCCACTAGTTCACTGGCGAGAACGCCAGATTCACCTCCTGTAGCGCACACTGATTGATAATTTGTTAACAATGCGACCAATTAATATGCTTTCGAGCACCGCGCGCTAAATCCTTCTTCCAACAATGCCAATCTGTCTAGCGGTAGTCTTCTCTCTCCTGTAGGAATGATAGTCTTTAGAACAGATTGTGCACTGATTGGCATGGTAGAGTTTGGAGACAACACCTTCTAATATTAACTGATGGAACCGGTCTAAATCAAGGAAAAGCCTGCCGTCGTTTCTGTAGAAGACCTGCCTACTCTCTTTAGGCCAGCTCCCTGCAAACTTTTCGTAGAGGTCTTCCTGCACCTCGTAGCAGCAGGGACGGGCCGAAGGTCCGATCGCCGCCACCAACTCCTTCGCACCTGAATCGAGCAGAGTCTTGGCAGCCTTCAGGGCAATGCCTTTAAGGGCCCCCTGCCATCCTGCATGAACGACCGCAACGTGCTGGCCTTTCAGGTCGGAAAAGATGATCGGCTGGCAGTCGGCTGTAAATACTCCGCCTAATAAGTTATTCTCCAAAATCAGGCCATCGCCTTCGCCGAGGTTGCCTTTTTTGTCGGCCTTCAGAATCGTACTCCCGTGGACCTGGCTGGCATAGGCCAGATCCCTTCCGGTTTTCTCCTCAATCCACCTGATGGAGGCTTCATCCTTTGCGTTGCCAAAGTGCCTGGTAGAAAACAGGTTGAACGCTGGGAAGTTTGCAAACGTTCCGAAAGGTTGTCCGTGAATAAGTTTCAGCTGATAGTAGATCTTGTCCATATCAAGGCCGCCTCTTAAAAGAGGCTTCCCTCCTTTGCTTGAGGGTTATTTCAGCAGAAGATTGTTACTCGACGCATCCACCAAAATAACGTCTTTACCTACTGTCTTTATTTTCGTCCAAGGCACTACTACATCCTCTCGGCGTCTGAAGATTCCCCAGACGGTGTTTGGTCCCGGAACAATCAGCGCCGTGATTTGACCTGTATGCATATCAAGTTCCAAATCGATAATCTCGCCAAGCTTCATTCCTGTTGCAGTATCCACAATCTCTTTTTGTCTTAAGTCGTTTAACCTAGTGCCCACCGCTTACACCTCCTCTTTAGGTTATGCGTTAGTCGGGATTATGGCACAGGTTGGTGAGATTTTGCTCTAACAAAGCCTAAAAGCGGTTTACCAAATGCCTATCTCCTTGATTTTGCTTAATCCAGATTCTCCGCACCTCTAAGGATGAATGGACTTCCAGCTGGAAAAAGGTTTTTGGGGCAAAAAAAAAGCCGCCTCAAGACCAAGGCCAGAGGCGGAACTGCTGTAGGAATGCAAGCACTGCATCTAGGGAAGGTGGTTTTTTCATTTCGTTTTGAGCCAGTTTGAAACGGAACTTAACTGGCGGTCCTCCCTCGCCATCTACAACTTCGATGGCGTTTTCTCCGGCTTCTATCGAGCAGAGCAGCGGAAACAGAACGCACCACCAGTTCTGCCCGCTTCCTTCGCCGATTATCACCTTAAGCGAGAGGTACTCTCCACTGGGAAGGATGAGGTTTCCGTAGCTTCTTTCCGGGTAGTCTTCCCTACCCAACTCTATCTTCACCGGATACTTGTATCCTATGGCTTCAGAAGCTTTCTGCACTAACTCATCTTCGCTACCCTTGATGATCTCCACTACCTTCTCCAGATCCTTTTGTCCTGAAAGCAGCACGTTCATCTCAGCCAAGACCGCATCTCGCGCCTGCAGCTTCAGCATTTGGTCTTCGAAGCTGTCTGAGTTGGCCAAAACGTGCAACCTCAAGAACTCCTGCGAGCCATCGGCAAAACCCAAAAACAACGGAAAGAGACATACTGCCAAAAAGACCAGTGCCGCCCTTTCCAGTTTCTCTCTCCTGAGGCGCTTTCTCATTGGTTGGTCGCCTCCCCCTCTGAGTAGTGCAGCTTGAGGTCGAAAAGTGCGGCTTTTTCGAGACGGGAGACCTGGGCTTGGGAGATGCCGATCTCTTCTGCAACTTCCATTTGGGTCCTACCTTCAAAAAAGCGCATGCTTAAGATCTTTCGCTCTCTTTCATCTAGTCTATCTATAGCTTCCCTCAAAGAGATCTCTTCAATCCATATGCTGTCTTTAGCTTTTTCGTCGTCGATTTGGTCCATTACGAAGATAGGATCTCCACCATCGTGGTAGATCGGTTCAAACAGAGAAATGGGTTCCTGAATGGCATCGAGGGCGTAGACGATTTCCTCTCTATCCACGCCGAGGTTTTCGGCGATCTCGCTTAACGAAGGTTCCGTACCTTTTTCTCCTGCCAGCTTGTCCCTGATCTGCAGAGCTTTATACGCAATATCCCGCAGCGAACGGCTGACTCTAATGGGGTTGTTGTCTCTGAGGTAGCGTCTGATTTCACCGATGATCATTGGCACTGCATACGTTGAGAAGCGCACGTTCTGCGAGAGATCGAAGTTGTCTATGGCCTTCATTAAGCCGATACAGCCCACCTGAAAGAGATCATCGACGTTTTCGCCGCGGTTGTTGAAGCGCTGAATGACGCTGAGGACCAGCCTGAGGTTCCCCTGGATCAGCTCTTCTCTTGCAGCTTGATCTCCTTCTTTGACTTTGGCCAGGAGCATTTTCATTTTCTCGTTTTTTATGACCGGCAGTTCGGCCGTGTTTACTCCGCATATCTCAACTTTATTAATCATCTGCTTTTCCTCCCTACGGGCCATCTCATAGAAAGTATGGGTGCAAAAGGCTAAAGATATACCCGAAGGGGACAAAAAAAACCAAGGCCCCAAAGAGTCGGCCTTGGTTTTTTATTCGAACTTTTTCAGTTCTCGACGCAGTTTCTTCATAATCCGCTTTTCCAGCCGGGAAATATACGACTGGGAGATACCCATTTTGTCTGCCACTTCTTTTTGAGTGAGTTCGCGGTCGATGCCGATGCCAAAGCGGAGTGTCACGATCTCCTGCTCTCTGGGTTCGAGCTTCAGGAGGGCAGCTTTCAGCAGATTTTTGTCGGTTTCTTCCTCCAGAACCTGGTACACGCCGTCGCCTTCAGAGGCGGGAAGAACGTCAAGCCAGGAGAGCTCATTTCCGTCCCAGTCTGTGTTTAGCGGGTCGTCTAAATAGACCTCTTTTGTCCTTTGGTGCCTCCTGAGAAACATCAAAATTTCGTTTTCGATACATCTAGAGGCATAGGTTGCCAGCTTAATGTTCTTGCCGATGTCAAAGGTGTTTACGGCCTTTATCAATCCGATGGTGCCGATAGACACCAGATCTTCAATGCCTACACCGGTGTTTTCGAACTTCCTGGCAATATATACCACAAGGCGCAGGTTTCTTTCGATAAGAGTGCTCTTAACCGACGCTTCTCCTGCTTGGAGCTTTTTCAGCAGCACCCGTTCTTCTTCTGGAAGAAGGGGCGGCGGCAGTACCTCGCTAGAGCCGACGTAAAAGACGTGGCGGCGTCTTTTGAGGAACTGGCTGAGAAAGAGCTTAACATCTAGAAGTGAGAGGCCTTTCAACTTCCCGAAGAGGGTTTTAAGCCATTTCACGCTGCTCACCTCCAGAGTTTGCAAGAAGAAGTGCCGGATGAATCAGCGCTTGATACTCGCCTCGTTGGCTGAGGGAGCCCGTTTCCAAACCGATGATCACTCCTGGAAGCCTAACTTGTTTGCCTTTATGCTTCAGGTAAACAGAATCAGGCCTGAGTCCCACCAAAACACCGCTGTCCCGACCTACCGATTTAAACGGAATAAGGACCAAGCGCTTGTTCCAACCTTCTGCGCTGTCCGGATCACCGCCAATTGGCGTCATCTGCTCTATAGACTGCATGATCTCTGCAGGAACTAGGTTCTTCATCACATCTTTCTCAACGATTACCACTCGTTTGCCACTAACCGGCTCCACAAGTTCGTTACCGCTGTCGATGAGAGCTCTGAGTGCCTGCTTCTGCCCATTAATCTCCACAACCAAAGCAATCTGACCGAAACTCTCCCAAAAGCGTTCGTGAAGGAGTCCCCAACCGATCTCGGCGATGAGGAGCACTGCCACGTGTGGGCCTAAAAGCACCCACACCCGCGCTACATTCATAGACTGCAGCCAGTAGCCGATGCCTCCTGCGATCAGAGCTAGAAGGTAGACCATAGGCAAAACAGCTTTTAGGTCTCTTTTGTTGAAAGCAAGGAGCACCATAAATGCTGGCATCAAAAGCGACGAGACGATCAGAAGCCACGGCGGCAGAGAAAAACCACCTTTGGTTAAAAGCAAAAATGCCAAGTAGTACAGACTGCCTAAAGCGGCGCCTAAAAAAAGCCCACCTCGACGCGCTTCTCGATTGGCTATCTCTCCTCCAGCCCAGAGGATCAGATAGTCTCTCCAAAATTCAGCGGCCAGGCAGGCTATTAGTAAGTCGACATAGACAACAACGGACATACCCTGCCACCTTCCCTTCATTACCTAATAATTACTTGAGAAGGCAGAATTTCCTGCAAAAAGGAAATGTTTAGCTTCTGGGTTTCCTTAAAAAGATCGGTATGTCGATATCGTGACCTGTGGAAAAGGGTTTAATCTCTTCTTTTGTTGCAGCAGCTTCATCTGCACCTTTTTCTCCTTTAACATCAAAGCCGGTGGCGATAACGGTAATGCGAACCTCATCCTCGAGTTTCTCATCGATCACGGCACCAAAGATGATGTTGGCATCGGGATCGGCAGACTCGGAGATGATCTTTGCAGCTTCAGTGATCTCCAACAGGCGAATGTCGGAAGAACCAGTTATGCTGAGAAGGATGCCCTTTGCGCCCATAATGCTTGTTTCCAAAAGGGGCGAAGAAATCGCCTGCTCTGCAGCGTTGAGCGCTCTGTCGTCGCCTTTGGCGGTACCGATACCCATAATAGCGGTTCCTGCAGACGACATAATCGCCTTGACGTCGGCAAAATCCAAATTGATGATTCCCGGAACAGCGATCAAGTCGGAAATGCCCTGCACGCCCTGGCGAAGGACGTCATCGGCGATTTTAAACGCATCGATAAGGGTTGTGTTCTTCTCTGCGATGTTCAGCAACTTGTCGTTAGGTATAACGATCAGGGTATCGACCTTATCCTTGAGGCAGGCAAGGCCGGCTTCCGCTTGTATCATCCTCTTTTTGCCTTCGAAGAAAAACGGCTTGGTAACAACGCCAACGGTAAGAGCTCCTGCTTCCCGGGCGATTTCAGCAACAACGGGAGCAGCACCTGTTCCAGTACCTCCGCCCATACCAGCTGCAATAAACACCATATCGGAGCCGCTAACCAGGCTGAGGATCTCTTCGCGGGACTCTTCGGCGGCCTTTTTACCGACTTCCGGATTGGAGCCAGCGCCAAGACCTCTGGTGAGCTTTTCTCCGAGCTGCAGCTTAGTGTCGGCCTTTGACAGAGTCAAAGCCTGGGCATCGGTGTTCATGGCAATGAACTCCACACCCTTAACTTGTGCCTCGATCATGCGGTTTACCGCGTTGCTGCCGCCGCCACCAATACCTATTACTTTAATGCTCCCGATCTGAGGTCTGTCCATATCAAACTCCAGCATATGTTCCCCTCCTACCTTAAAGGCCACGTGCGTAGCCTTTTTGGCTCAAATCAATGTATCTGTGCTTCTGTCCGCGTAATGCGATTTCTTTCAACTTCTGTCGTATAACATCGGGTGATTCCAAATTGGTTCCCAAAAACACTTCGCAACCGTCGGAAATCTTCAGAGTTAGCTTGCCATCATCGCTGACAATCTCCTCCAAACCCAGGTCCCTTGTGGCTTCAACCAGTTCCAAAAGGTAAATGTACTCGCTGGGAACGGCTTGTCCCGGCATAAATGGGAAAACCGCAAGCCCGTAAATGGTTGGTAGGACGTTGTCTTCTCCGACGGAAAGAATGGTGCCATCTCTTGACACCTGAATCAGGGTACCTGACAGATCGAAGTTTGCTGCAGGCTTCCTTTCCTCAATAGTGACCCTAAGACTGGAAAGCCCTACCACTTCGATGCTTGCTTTTTTAATGAAGCTGTCTTGGGCTATACGATCTTCCAGCTCTTTAAGATCCAACCACAGAAGGTTTGGCTGGCCAATGACCCTTCTGATACTACCTTCATTGGCCAGTACAGCGCCAACTACGGTGACCTCTTTAACCCTGAAAACCTGGGTGACTAGCAAAAAACCAGACAATGCCAAGAGGAGAAAGATCAAGCAGCGTCTCTTCTGCTTCATAGAAGATGGCCTCCTCAAACTACTCTTAAGACCATACTTCTGTTATTGTTTGGCATTTCCTGCTTCAGCCCCTGCTAATTGTACCGCTCCACCAGTGCCCCTAGAGACAAAAGCTTCTCCGTGAGGTTTTCGTAGCCCCTGTCCAGATGTTCCAACTTCTGCACTGTAGAGTCGCCTGAGGCTGCCAGAGCTGCTACCACAAGGGCAGCACCCCCCCGAAGATCCGTTGCTTCTACTTTGGCCCCTTTGAGTTTCGGAACGCCTTTAACGATGGCGCACTCTCCTTCAACAGAGATGTTTGCACCGAGTCTGATGAGCTCGTGAACGTACTTGAACCTGTCGGGAAAAACTGTTTCAGTGATTAAACTGGTGCCATCTGCTAGTGCAAGCAGAGCGGTCATCTGCGGATGCAAGTCGGTGGGAAAACCTGGGTACGGCATGGTTCGAATTCTCAGCGGCGTGAACCTTGCTTTCGGTCCTTTTGCCACCTCGATGAAGTTGGGCCCGATGTTTAAGTTTACTCCTGCCTCGTGGAGTTTGTAAAGTAGAGCTTCATTGTGGTCCGCTCTTGCTCCGTAGACCTTCACGTTGCCACCGGTAATCGCGCCGGCTATGAGGAAGGTTCCCGCTTCAATCCGATCGGGGATAACCGTGTAGTCGGCGCCTTTCAGTTGCCCGAACTCCACGCCCTCCACCACAATAGTGTCGGTGCCGGCTCCGTGCACGTTTGCGCCAAGGGTGTTCAAGAACCGCTGTAGTTCCACAACCTCCGGTTCTCTGGCTACGTTTTCAATGATGGTTCTACCTTCGGCAAGAACAGCGGCCATCATGAGGTTTTCGGTGGCGCCCACAGAAGGAAAGTCCAGGTAGATTCTGGCACCTTTAAGGCGCCCGTCGCTGTAGAGATAGAGTACGCCTCCCTGTTCCTTTTCGATAGACGCGCCAAGAGCCTCCAGTCCTTTTAAATGCAGATCGATAGGCCGTGGTCCAATGGCACAGCCACCTGGATAGAAGACATGGGCTTTGTGTGAGCGGGCAAGGAGCGGTCCTAGTATGAGTATTGAAGCCCGCATCTCGCGCATGAGCCGTTCTGAACCGTAGGTGCTTATCCCGTTGGGATTGTGCAGGTATAAAGTTCCAGGTTCCAGCCACTTGGCATTTGTCCCCAGATCAACCAAGAGCTCTAGCATTCGCTGTACATCGATCAAGTTGGGGACGTTCCGCAGAATGCAGGGCTCTTTTGTGAGAATGCTTGCGGCCATCATTTTCAGTACCGAGTTTTTTGCTCCAGAAACCCGTACGCTACCGTTGAGCGGCTTTCCACCGTAGATCAAAAGATCTGACAAACAAATCAACCTCACCTTCAAAGGCTTCACTTCAGACTATGAGCGAAGTCCTTATCTGGTGATTAGGCGAGCGACATAATCTCCCTGACGATCGCCTCGGTGGCGGTGGGATTTCCCAACGTCTTGGCACGCTCTGCCATTTTTTTCCTCCGAGAAGGATCATCCAGCAGAGCTAGCAGCTTGTCTTCCAGACTCGAAATCTCCGCTTCGGGGATGAGTAAGCCCGCACCGTTTTCCTCCCAAACCCTGGCATTGTAGGTTTGGTGATTCTCTGCAGCATGCGGGAACGGAATCATAATTAGAGGCACTCCCAGGACTGCAGCTTCGCTTAAAAAGATTGCCCCAGCTCTCGAAACCACCAGATCGCTTGCGGCTAAAAACGTGGCCATCCCTTTGATAAAGGGAGTGATGAAGATGTTTTCTGCCACGGCTTTTGCGCCCTGGCCCAGTTCACTTTGGAGGACCGGATAAGCGGTAGGCCCGCTTTTTACATCAGGGTAGTCCAGCCAACCGGTGTGGTGAACTACCACCAGGTCCTTCTTCTTTTTGAGCTTGGGGTACAAAGCGCGCACTGCCTCGTTGATGGCCTGAGAACCCTGAGAGCCGCCTGTTACAAGAAGCAGCGTCTTTTTTTCTAGTTGAAGCCTGCGTCTGGCTTCTTTTCGATCGGCGTCCACTATTTCTCTGCGTACTGGGTTGCCGGTAAACATGCACTTGTGTTTTGGCAGGTACTTTTCGGCACCTTTGCTCCCCAGAAAAATCGCTCGTGCTTTTTTGGCCAGGAGCCTGACGGTCACACCGGGATAGGAGTTCTGTTCCTGGAGAAAGAGAGGGATCTTCAAACCAGCTGCCGCCTGCCCCACTGGGCCGGAGACATACCCTCCGGTTGCTACCACAACGTCGGGCTTAAACTCTCGCAAAATCGCCCTGCACCTTTTCGTTGCCGTCAAGGCCTTCAGCGCGATTGCAACGTTTTTGATCGACAGCTTCCTTTTGAATCCCTCGACATCTATCAGTTTGTACTTAAATCCGGAGTCAGGCAGGATGTCTTTTTCGATGCCTTTTTCCCCACCGATGTACAGAATCTCGGCGTCTAAAGCGTTGGCAATGGCCAAAGCCGGAAAGATGTGGCCACCTGTTCCACCTCCGGTTACAACTACTCTCATTTGATCATCTCCATCTGAACGTCTTTGTTCTGCCTACTCCACATACCGTGAAACGTTCAACAACAGACCAACACTGGTTAGGGTAATGAGAAGAGACGATCCGCCTGCACTGAAAAACGGCAGAGTCAGACCCGTTACAGGCAGGACACCTGTAACAACACCCATGTTTAAAAAAGCCTGAAAGGCAATCTGCATGGTCAGACCCACCGCAAGAAAGCTGTGGAACGAGTCTTTTGATTTGATGGCAATTCTCAGCCCTCTCCAGGCATAGATGCCAAAAAGGAGAACCACGAAAAACGTGCCAATAAACCCGAGTTCTTCACCGACAATAGGAAAAATGAAGTCCGTGTGGTTTTCGGGAAGGTAAAGGTACTTCTGTTTGGACTGACCCAGTCCCACTCCTACAATGCCGCCGGAGCCGAAAGCAAAGATCGATTGAATAAGCTGATAGCCGTCTCCTAGCGGATCGTTTTCATAGTTGAGAAAGGTCATAAGGCGCTTCATGCGGTACGGTTCGATTACTGCAAGCCCAATTACCCCAAGGATCCCCAGCACTACCAGGAGCCACAAGTGACTGCTTTTGGCACCTGCAGCCATCAGCATGAAGTAGCATGTAGCCATGGCTGCTACCGTAGTGCCCAGATCTGGTCCCAACACGATCAAAATCCCGACAATGGCCATTGTAATGAGGGCAATGCCGATGCCCTTGACGGTCCTGATCTTCTCCTTAACCTTGCTCAAATAATCTGCAAGAAAAATAACCAGAGCCAGCTTTGCGACTTCCGACGGTTGGAGGGTACCGATGCCTAGATCGATCCATCTTCGAGAGCCCTTGGTTACTTCGCCGACAAACAAAACTAAGACCAACAGGGCTACCGCAACAGCGTAGATCAACCAGCTCATTTTCCTCAGTTTATCCAGGGGGAAAAACAGGGCGACAACTGCTGCAACCAACCCTACGACTGCAAACAGACACTGTCTGAAAAAAATCGCGTAGGGGTTGCCGTAGTCTTGATAGGAGATTACCGAGCTTGCACTGAGCAGCGAAATCAGACCTATGATCAGAAGCAAACTTGCGGTAAGCAGCAGCCAGAGGTCGATTTGTCCCTTGCGCTGCATTCACCTCACCTCTCTATTACCAAATCCTAATGATAAGGACTGTACCAATAGCGGCGAACACCGCTGCCGCCAAGTAAAAGGTTCCCACAACCTTGGTTTCATGCCACCCTAGAAGTTCGAAGTGGTGGTGGATCGGGGCCATTTTGAAGACCCGCTTTCCGGTTTTTTTGAAAACCGTAACTTGAATGATATCTGAAAGCACTTCGATTACAAAAAGCCCCCCAATTATTGCCAGGAAAAACTCTGTGCCTGTCAGTACGCTGATCGCTCCCAAAGCCGCACCAAGAGCCAGCGATCCGGTATCGCCCATGAAAATCTTCGCCGGGTGTCTGTTGAAGTAGAGAAATCCCAAGAGGCTTCCTACAAGCGCCACCGCAAAGGTCAAAAGACCGATCCTGCCGGATCTGTAGCACATGAGGACAAACGGTAAAAGCGCAATGACAACTGTCCCAGAGGCCAGACCATCCAACCCATCGGTGAGGTTCACGGCGTTGGTCACCGCTACCAAAACAAAGGCAGCGAAGGGAACAAACAGCCAGACTGGAAGCTCCCATGCTCCTCCGAAAGGCCAGTAGACAAGGGTGCCTATGCCCGGTTTGTATGCTGCCCAAAGGCCGATAAGAAGCCCGAGCACGATTTGGAAAAACAGCTTGTAGCGTGCTTTTAGCCCTAATGTGCGCTTCTTCTTAACGATGATGTAGTCATCCAAAAAGCCAATCAAGCCGTAGCCAAGAAACACAGCCAGGCTGATCAGGGCTTCGTCAGATGAGCGAGCGAAGATAAGCGTTGCGATAGTCGTTCCGGTAATGAACAATAGTCCGCCCATAGTCGGGACGCCGCTTTTTTTTAGGTGGGTCTTTGGCCCATCGCTGCGCACGGTCTGCCCGTACTTAAGTTTATGCAGGCTGCCGATGAGTTTAGGCCCGATAAGCAAAACGATGATAAGAGAAAGTATTCCCGCAAATATTGGATTAGTCATAGAATGCTCCTACTTGGGAGGCTGCCTCCTTCAACTGTTCTTCTCGGCTGCAAACTCCTTAAGGTAAGCCAGTACCCTTTCCATTTCCATGGAACGGGAGCCTTTAAGGAGCACGATTCCTGTCAGATCTTTCAAATTCTCCGCGATCTCAGCGTGGGTGGAAAATGCTTCTGCGCTCAGTCCAAGCCTTCTTGCTTCGCTTAGAGCATACTGCTCCATGAGGGAGCCGTAAAGATACAAACCATCTAAGTTCAACTCTGCGCAGAGGGCGCCAATGGTGCGGTGGTACTCCGCTGCTTCGCTTCCGAGTTCCTTCATGTCGCCGAGGGCTGCATAAGCCTTCAGGCCCAATGCGTCCGATCGCCGCCTGAGATGCTCAAGTGCCGCCTTCATGGAAAGAGGACTGGCATTGTAGGTGTCGTCGATCACAATCAAGTTAAGAACTCGAACCTCCTCCAACCTTCCCGAGACTTGAGTGAGGTTTTCCAAAGCCCTTTTGATCTTTCCAAGCTCTATACCTGCATAGGCTGCAGCACCAGCTGCAGCCAGAGCGTTTTCCACGTTGTGAGATCCGGGAAGTGCCAGGGCAATTCTCTCCGACTGCCCCAAAACTTTCAAAGTGAAAGTCGCCCGGTTTTCCTCGTCGAAAACCACATCCTCTGCTTCCACATCTCCACCTCTGCCAAAAGCAATTGTGCGAGGACAGAGACTTTTTAAATACTGGTAAAAGTCGCTTTCTT
Source organism: Clostridia bacterium DTU065 (assembly GCA_001512545.1). Lineage (GTDB taxonomy): Bacteria > Bacillota > DTU065 > DTU065 > DTU065 > DTU065. The sequence goes on from LFSI01000084.1 coordinate 60,286, forward strand.
TGGGGATTACACCGAGCCCGTTTTCAGGCAGGTTTTCCAGAAGCTCGCCTTTGGCCTTTGCGATGTTAGCCCTAGTTCCCAAAAGCTCAAGATGAACTTCACCGATGTTGGTGACGATCCCCACAGAAGGCTTGGCGATCTTGGCCAGGTAGTCGACTTGCCCGATGCCCCGCATGCCCATCTCCAAGACCGCATACTGATAGGTCTCATCGAGCCTAAAAACTGTTAGGGGCAGGCCGATTTCGTTGTTGTAGTTGCCTTCGGTGGCAAGGACCTTGCCATCTTCTTCTAAAATTGCCCTCAGCATCTCTTTAGTAGTGGTTTTTCCGTTGCTTCCGGTCACCGCAAAAACCAGCGGCTGGTAAAGGACCCTGTGGAATCGGGCAATATCGCCAAGGGCTTTGTAAGTATCTTCAACTATAATGCAGCAGGGAAAGTCAACAGGCCGCTCGGCGATAACCACTCTCGCCTTGATGTTTGGCGTTACGTAGCTGTGTCCGTCGGTCTTTTCACCTTTCAAGGCAACAAAGACTTCGGTACCGGTAAGCTTTCTGGTGTCAATGGATACGCCCTCGACGACCTGTCCGTTGCTGGAGGCATCTCCATAGAGCTTTCCCGACACTACATCTGTAAGTTCTTTAACGCTGATTCTTACCAAGAAAGATCAGCCCCTCTCGTGCAACTTCCCGGTCGTCAAAGTGATGTTTGACCCCGTTTATATCCTGGTAGTCCTCGTGACCTTTTCCCGCAATCACGACCATGTCGCCTGCTTTGGCCATGCTCAACGCGGTGAGTATGGCTTTTCTGCGGTCCGGTTCTACCTCATATGGCTTGTCTTTGATGCCGGAGACGATATCGTTAATGATCGCATTGGGGTCTTCTGTTCTGGGATTATCGGAGGTAACGATGATTCTATCGGCCCAGATGCTAGCTTCAGCACCCATAAGCGGTCTTTTGGTTCGGTCGCGATCGCCTCCGCAGCCAAAGACCACAATCAGGTTTCCCCGCTCTTTGATTTGCCGTCTGGCACTGGAAAGAACGTTTTTCAGGCCGTCGGGAGTATGAGCATAGTCGACGATGACCGCAAACTCCTGGCCCAAGTCGACTTTTTCAAACCGTCCGGGAACGCCAGGAAAGCTGGCAAACTTCTCAACAGCTTCGTCTATATCGAACTCCAATCCATGGAGAATGGCCAGCACGCCTAAGGAGTTGTAGACGTTGTAGTCTCCACCAATGGGCAGCTGGAACTTCCATGTTCTCTCGCCAATCGCCAGGTCGTAGGAGATGCTCGTAGGTGAAGTCTCGATGTTTTTCGCTCTGACTTCTCCAGATCTAACGCCGAAATCTACAACTCTCCCCTTGAAGCCCCCCTTCATAAAGGTCGCAGAAGGGTCATCGCTGTTGAAAGCAGCAGCGCTGTCTTCGGACATGGAAAGGAAGAAAGCCCTTTTGGCTTTAGCGTACTCCTCCATGGTTTTGTGAAAGTCCAAGTGGTCTTGAGTAAGATTGGTAAACACACCGCCTTTGAAGCGGAGACCGAGGACTCTGTCTAGCACCACGCTGTGAGAGGATACCTCCATCACTGCATACTCGGCTCCCCTTTCAACCATCTGCGAAAGCAGCTCGTCGATCTCCACAACCTCTGGAGTTGTGCGGTCCTGGGGGATCTCGGTGGTGCCAACGATAGTCTTAACAGTGGAAAACATCCCGGTTCTATGTCCCAACACGTGGTGCAGCATAAAGACCGTGCTGGTTTTGCCGTTTGTACCGGTAACGCCGATAAGGTTCAGCTTGTGGGAAGGATTGTCGTAAAAGCTGTGGCTGAGGGCAGCAAGAGCCTTACGGCTGCTGGGAACGACGACCTGGTTTGTTAGACCAAGATCCCTTTCAACCACTACAAACCTTGCTCCGCTTGCCAGGGCTTCGGGAACGAATCTGTGGCCGTCCACTGCAAACCCGGGAATTGCCACAAACACACTTCCGGGAACTACCTTTTTGGAGTTGGAAACTATGCTGGTGATCTGGTTTTTTCTCACCAGTTCCAGAAGCTCTGAAAAAGACAAACCTAGCGTCATGGATATCCTTCCCTTACTGTGAAATAATAGTTAACTCAACGTACTCATCGCTGCCGAGCATTTGACCTGCTGCCGGCTTCTGGCTGGCAACGATGCCGTCGGTTTTCGAACCATTGATTTTAATGTTGATTCCCCGAGACAGTGCCACGCTCTGGGCTTCCGCAAGAGAGAGGCCGATGAAGCGCGGAGTTTCCCTCTGTTCCTGAAGGGCGCAGAAGAGGGTAACGGTGGTGTTCGGCTCCACGAAGAATCCCGGAAGAGGCTCTTGGCTGGAAACCTTAGCGCCTTCTCCTTTGGCATTAACCCGGAGTCCGAGTTTTGTGAGCTCTTTAACTGCCATATCTCGCGTCATTCCGGTTAGATTCGGTACGGCAATGGAGCCTCCTTCGTGCACTCTCGTCCTTACTCCAGTATATTGCAGGGCTGCAGAAGTAAATTCCTTAAAGACAGGAGCGGCTAAAACCCCACCATAGTTGCTGTCGGTTTGGGGCTCAAAGATCGCAACTAGAGCAACGATCTGCGGATCGTCGATAGGTGCAAACCCCAAAAACGACACCACCATGTCGTCTTCAGAGTAGCCACCGGCAACGGGAATCTGAGCAGTACCAGTCTTTCCTCCTACAGGGAAGCCGGCGATCTCGGCCCTTTGGCCCGAACCGTTAACTACTACAGAGCGGAGCATCATCTTTATTGTATTTGCTGTACTTTCGGAGATTACCTGTCTGCCGCTGTTACTTTTATCTCTAGATATAATCTTGCCGTTTTCTTTGTAGCTTTTCACCAGAGAAGGCGTGACCAAGTACCCATCATTAGCTATGGCGCTCATTGCGGTTACCAGCTGCAGCGGCGTAACCGCTATGCCCTGACCGAAGCCAATGTTTGCCCACGACACCTTGGAGAGGTTCTCTACAGGAGCGAGAATACCGGAAGCCTCACCGATAAAGTCGATGCCGGTTTTCTGTCCAAAGCCAAAAGCCCTGAGGTACTTATAGAGAACTTCGTGGTCCATGTCTTCTGCTGCCAGCTTGGCAAAGACCGGGTTGCAAGACCTCTCTAGCGCTTCGAGAAATGTTTCGTGACCGTGCCCCCAAATCGAAGCGCAGCGGATCACCCTATCGCCAACTGTGTATGTCGGCGGATCAAAAACTTCTGTACTGGGGTTGATGACACCTTCCTCGATGGCCGCAGCGGCCACGAAGACCTTGAAGGTCGAACCAGGCTCAAAGCTCTCGGTTATTGACCAGTTCTTGCGGATACTCAAGGGGTACTCTGCGAAGTTGTTGGGATCAAAGGATGGATATTCAGCTAATGCCAGGATTTCTCCGGTCTTAGGATCCATTGCTAATAGTATACCCTTTTTGGCATTGCTACTGATGACTGCCTTTTCGATCTCCCTTTCAGCGATGTGCTGAATAACCGCATCGATCGTAAGATAGAGAGTCACTCCGTTCTGCGGCAGGGACTTGGAAGTAAAACCAACTGGTATCTCGCGGCCTGCTGGGTCCTTCTCCACGGTACTGACACCGGGCTCCCCTGCCAAATATCGCTCGTAGGTTACCTCAATGCCCTCTAGCCCTTGATTGTCGATTCCGGCAATGCCTATTGTTGAAGCTGCCAGGGTACCTTCTGGGTAGTAGCGGCGGGGAAGGCTGACTATACGTATGCCTCTCAGGTTCAAGTTTTCGATTTTCGAACGCTTGCCGATGGGAAGATCTCTCGTAAGCCACACAAAGCTTCCGGGTCTTGTGAGGAGTTCATAAAGCCGCTCTTCACTCATCTCCAAAACTGGAGCCAGTTTTTCTGCAGTTGTCTTGGGATCCTTGATCACGCTAGGATCTGCGTAGACTGCAGGAGTAGGAATACTTTCTGCAAGGATTTTGCCGTTTCGATCCAGAATATCGCCTCTTTCAGGCGTAATGGTGTCGATGCGTAACCTTTGATACAGCGCTCTTTCCGAAAGCTCAGCAGCATCGACCACCTGCAGCTTAAACAGCTTCAAAACCACAAGTCCATACATCACTATTACCAAAAAAAAGATGAGGCCAAGCCTCATCCTCAATGCTTTGCTCATAACAGTTCAGACCCTCCCAATAGACCGTAGAAAAAGTCTAGCAGCCTGTCGAAAAGGCTTGCTGGAACGGCTCCTGCTACAGTGGCAGGTCCCGCATCGATTCTTTCTGTAGAGGCAGGTCTTGCACTTGGAGGTACTAAAACGACGATTTCTGTGTCGGTGTTGTTAACTAAACCTAAAGACAATGCTACTTCTTCCACTCTTTGTAGGGATTGAAGCTCTTTCAACTGGTAATTCAATTGTTTGAGTTTTTCATTTTCCACCTGTAAGAGCTGGTTTGCTTCGGTTAGTTTCAATGAAAGACTCGACACTTGTCCCTGAAGTACGGCCACAAGCACAAACGGTATGGCGATAATCAGAACCAGGATCACAATAGCAGGAAAGTTCTCTTCCACTCCCGTCTTCGTCTTCACAGTATGTTGTTTTTTAACTTCTTGGTAGGTCACTTTCCCACCTCCTTGTCTGAGTAGATCTTTTCTGCCACCCGCAGTTTTGCACTGTGAGCCCTTCTGTTTTCCTCCACTTCAAGAGCATCAGGGACAACCGGTTTTTTCGTGATGACCTTTACTATGGGCTTCTTTCCGCAGACACAAACCGGAAGTCTCTTCGGACAGGTACACGGGTCTTCCTTTTCCTTAAAGAAGTCCTTCACGATCCGATCCTCCAGACTGTGGAAGGAAATCACGCCCAGCCTTCCTCCGAGTTTCAGGTGCTCCAAGCCCTTTTCCAAACTAGTTGTGAGAGCACCGAGCTCGTCATTTACCGCAATTCTAATAGCTTGAAAAGTTCTTTTTGCTGGATGTTGCTCGGAGAGTGCCCTCTTTGGCATGGCTTTCTTGATGACTTCCACCAGTTCAAAAGTAGTGTTGATCGGTCTTGCAATGGCTATCTGATCGGCGATACGCTTGGCGTAGCGCTCTTCTCCGTACTCTCTTATGATTCTGGTCAGTTCATCCAAGTCGTAGGTGTTGACCACGTCCCAGGCGGTGATGCTCTGGCTCTGATCCATCCTCATGTCCAGTTTGGCATCGAAGCGGTAGGAAAAGCCCCTTTCCGGTTCATCGAACTGAGGGGACGAAACCCCCAGGTCCCAAAAGACACCGTCCACCTCGAACACTGACAGCCTATACAGAACGCTCGACAGCTGCTTAAAGTTGGCGTGGACAACGGTCAGCTGGTCGCCTTTGTAAACCAGAGGATTGTCGAATACCTTATGCAAATTAAAGTTTTCCGCAACTTTTTTTATCGCTTCCAAATCCTGATCGAGGGCAATTACGCTTGCTCCCCGATCCAAAAAACCCTTGGTGTGGCCACCCCTTCCGAGGGTACAGTCCACTATGGTTTTCCCGGGGCCCGGCTTCATCATCTCAACCGACTCGTGAAACAGAACAGGTAAGTGCTCCACGGTTTTCACCCCTAAATTCCAAGATCAACCAGGTTCTCTGCGATCTCGGTAATAGAACTGCTGAACGAATCCATGTACTTCTGCCAGGCCGCTGGCTCCCAAATCTCGATGCGGTTCGATACACCAACCACCATGGCCTCTTTTTCAATACCGGCGTGGAGTTTGAGGTTGGAAGGAAGGTTAATTCTTCCCTGTTTGTCCAGTTCAGCTTCGGCTGCTGCAGACAAAAAGAACCTGGTAAAGGCCCTAACATCAGCTTTCCCGATAGGAAGCTCTTTGAGCCTGTTGACCATTTTTACCCATTCTTCTTGAGGAAAAAGGAACAAACAGTTATCGAGACCTTTTGTTAATACTGGTGCATTGCCCAACTCATCGCGAAACTTCGCAGGAATGGTTAGGCGGCTTTTGGTGTCTAAGTTATGTAAGTACTCACCAATAAACATAAGGTCACCCCACTTTCCCCCACTTTGCCCCACTTATGGTGCTTATTCCACACTTTTATATGATCTCCTTCAACCTCACAAAGAAAAATTGCATTTTTTTGAAAAAAAAACGCCTCAAGCGAACGCTTGAGGTCTTTAAAACTAGCTTTTATTGACGAAATACCTTAGAATATGTTTAATAGCTTAAATTCCCATCAACTAACTTGTATTACAATCCTTGGAAAGGTGTGTATAAATGAAAGCAGTTCTTTTTGACATGGATGGCACTATGTTGAAAACAGAGAACATCGCAATTCCGGCATTTCAAATGACATTTGCCGAACTGAGAAAGCGAGGTCTGTACTCCGGCGAAACCCCCAGTGAAGAGAAGTTCTTAAAGCAGCTGGGAAATACCCTGGAAGCTATTTGGGAAACTATACTGCCGAACACAGACTGGGAGACCAGGCTCCTTGCAGACCGAATCATGCTTGAGTCTGAACTTGAGATCATCCGCAGTGGCGGGCTAACCTTCTTCCCCGGAGTAGAAGACACTCTGCGATTGCTGAAGAAGAAAGGTTACGATCTCTTTGTTGCCAGTAACGGTCTGGAAAACTACATTTCCGCCATTGTTGAGCACAGCGGTTTTGGCGAGCTGTTCACAGATCTGTACAGCGCCGGACGCTTCCAAACTAAAACCAAAGTGGATTTAGTAGCCAAACTGCTCAGAGACTATCCTGTTACAACCGGCTACATGGTCGGAGACAGAAAGTCCGATGTAGAGGCCGGGATCAAGAACAACCTGCCGACTATCGGGTGCCTCTTTGGCTATGGCGGACAGAAAGAGTTAGAAGGTGCTACCTATATTATTGAGAGCTTTTCTGAGCTTCCTGCAATCATTCAGTTAATAGCTGCGTAGTCAAAGATCAAAAGCTCTCCTTCGCGAACGATCTTATTCTCCTTTCCATTTAATCGCATCAGATACCAGATGACCTCATTGGCATCGTGGTCTGGTGCGATTTTTTTGGCAATGCTCCACAAACTATCTCCCTTTTCCACCACAATGCTAATCTTTTTACCCTGGACCGCGTTGCTGGCTTTGCCTTTATCGATGGCAAGGAGCGAAACGATAAGTACTAATACTACAACACACAAAAGGGATCTAATGCGCTGCTTTCTCACTGAAGCCACCTCACCTTTGTTGTGCGAACATATGTTCAATATCATCATATACCGCACATATGTTCGTGTCAAGAAAAAAATGAACATTTGTTTGTTTTATCAGGCGGCCTGTGTTATACTAAAGCTGAGATCTACAGTGCGGCTTAATCTGGTTCTTTGTATTTTCTGGAGGTTAGGGGGTGTTCTTGTGTCTGCGAAATCCGAACTGTCTAAGCGAGAAGAGCAAATCCTGGATCTTCTCAAGAAAGGGATAGCTGAAAACGGTTATCCTCCGACCGTCAGGGAGATCTGCGCACAGACCGGACTGCGATCTACAGCAACTGTGCACGGCTATCTAAAGAAGCTAGAACAAAAGGGCTACATCATCAAAGCCGATGACAAACCAAGGGCTATCACGCTCATCGGCAACGAAGACTTCTTTTCGTCCTCTCTAGAAGCGGCTTTGGTTCCCCTCGTTGGCGAAGTTGCAGCTGGACAGCCAATACTGGCAAGCGAAAACATAGAGGCTACGTATCCGTTGCCCAAAGATCTGGTAAAAGGTGAAGAGTGTTTCCTTCTGCGCGTTAAAGGCGAGAGCATGATTGAAGCTGGCATTCTCCCAGGCGACTTGGTCCTAGTAAGGCGCCAGCAAGCAGCCTCAAACGGCGATATTGTGGTGGCCCTTCTTGAAGATGAAGCTACTGTAAAAACTTTCTATAAGGAAAAAAATGCAGTGCGACTTCAGCCGGAAAACTCAACCATGGAGCCGATCTACACCAAAGACGTTGCGATTTTAGGGAAAGTAATCGGTTTGATCCGGAGTATGTCTTAAGCCAAAAAAGTCGACCCCAAACATAAAAATAAGGAGAGGACTAGCTGTTCCTGATATGCTCCTCTCCTTTTTCTTTAGGAGTTTTTCAAATTTGGTGAATCGCTTCGGCAAACCGCAAAAAAAACGAGACCTAAACGGTCTCATTTTTCATCTCGCGATGCCGTGTATTCGGATTTACTTACAAAACTTCCACCGTTGATTTCAGCTCTGGTTGCCCGATACTGACTGTCGAACTCCAAGTAGATGCCAACACGGGCAAAACATCTGTTTTTCCCACTACCAGAAACCTCTTTGCGCACATAATACTGGTAGGTTTTTTCTTTGTCTTTGTCATAGTTTTCCTGAATCTCTTCCTTGCGACTGATGCGAACCGGAATGACCTCTTTGCACCGATCGCATTTTACGTATACGTAAAGGGCATCATTATCACGAACTACAGGCACTAGATCCTTCTTGGGACCTAAACCGATTTTACTGAGAATGTTTTCCAACTAGACCACCGCCTACAGTGTGTGTTAGACATAGAACTAATTCTACTTATTCTTAACAGGCGGAGATAATCCTTCTACTTCACTGTGGGCTCGATCTCGAATCCTTCTTCCACCAGGTCGTAAATGTAGTAGGTCTTCCCATTGTCAGTAATGCGGTAGTAAGCTTTGTAAGTCTTTTCAACCTCATCGACGCTGAGGGTTCCGATGAACTCGGCCTTCCCCTCCTCAATAAGTTCCCTAAGCCTTTCCGATAATGTCATCACCGGTGATCACACCCCCGCAGTCTCTAGGATTACCAACTACCAGTAAACTATACAGAAACTGCGAGAATGAAAAAAGCAAAATCGCAAAGTACAGCCGGACAACAAATGCGAAGGTTGCATCGATGAACCGGCTTTCATAAATCAGAGACGCAACTCCTATATACATTGCCAGAAGAGGTAAGGAAATAAGCAGGAGATAGATGCTACCACCCCCTGCTTAAGTATATGACTCGAGATTCTGTTCTGCGCCTTCTTACTCCAGCGGCCAGGATCCGTATGGATCTAAATCGGTTATCCGGTCCAAACTGAAGTTTACCGGCGTGATGGAAGTGATGCCTCGCGATACAGCTTTCACATCCGCTTCTTCGTGTTCGGAAGCGTTTTCGATGACCTTGCCCGCCATCCAGAAGTACTTCCGACCGAACGGGTCTTTGCGCTCTTCAAATGCCTTGCTGTAAAGTCGCGGAGCTAACCTGGTGAAGGCCCTCCCCTTGATCGGATACGGCACATTGACATTGAGTATGGTCTCCGGACAAAGGCCTCTTTCAAGGATCATCTTTGCCACCCACAGTCCTTCAGACGCAGCTGCTTCGTATGCTTCTTTGCTGAACTCATCAGCCAGCGACACTGCCATGGAGTGGATTCCGTAGAAGGCTCCCTCCATAGCACCTGAAAAAGTTCCGGAGTAGAAGATGTCGGTGCCCAGGTTTGGTCCATTGTTGATGCCTGATGCTATGAGGTCCGGTTTTTCCGGCAGTACGGTCTCCAGTGCAAGTTTAACGCAATCTGCAGGAGTGCCGTCCACCATAAACGCCCTTTCGCCATACCGTTTAATTCTCAAAGGTCTGGTCATGGTCACGGCATGTCCAATAGCACTCCGCTCCCTATCAGGAGCAACTACATACACTGTTCCGATCTCTGCCAGCTTGTCAGCCAAAGCCCACAGCCCTTCTGCTAAAATGCCGTCATCGTTTGTCACTAGAATAGTTGCCATGTCAGCCGCAGTGCACCTTCTCAAGCTTGCACTGCAATGCCTCCTCTCCAGAAGCTTATCTTGATGTTTATTTTAGGACTGTCGTAATAATTCCTTCCAAGTTGGCCAGTTTTTCCAGCATCCCACCGGCATTGAAACTTCTGGGGACATCCAGTTCCATTTCGATTCTGATCATACGTTCATCACTGTCCCGGTCGATGGAGTTCATTTCTACATTGACTATGTTCACATCCATGTCCCCGAGGATATTGCCGATGTTGCCCAAAAGGCTAGGCCGATCTACAGCTTCTATCACCAAGGTCTGATAGCGCTCGTGGAGCAGTATTTTCTCAATTTTGTGTACGTAGGTCAGGATCAAAAAAGCCAAGACGGAGACCACAACTGCAGGGACAAACAGACCGGCTCCTGTAGCAAGTCCAATAGCTGCCACGACCCAAAGGCTTGCTGCGGTCGTCAGTCCCTGGACGCTAGCTCCCTGATGTAAAATGGTTCCAGCACCTAAAAAACCGATACCGCTGACAACCTGGGCTGCTAGGCGGAACGGATCGCGGTATGAACCACCCTCACTGATCGGCGCACCATAGATGGAGATGATCATAATCAAAGCACTGCCTACACCAACTAGAATGTGGGTTCTAAACCCCGCCCATTTGCGGTGGCTTTCCCTTTCCAGCCCAATGATTCCCGAAAAAACCACCGTTAATACCAACCTAAGTATTATCTCTCCATAAGGAATTTGCATGAAGCGATCACCTCCCTGACTTTAGAATAAAGGTGAGCCCCGATGGGCTCACCCTACTTTACAAGACCAGTTCCTTCTGGATCTTGGATTTTACCCGGCAAAGCGCGTTGTCCACAGACTTAGTATGAGTATGCAGCCTTTCAGCCATTTCCTTGTAGCTTAATCCATTGAGGTACAGGATGAAGACTTTGTACTCAAACTCGCTGAGCGCCATGCTAATGAAATATTTCGTGGATTTCAGCTTTTCTCTATCAATAACGATGGCTTCCGGATCGACTACCTTGTTGTCCGTGATCACTTCCAAAAGCGCACGATCTCCTTCGCTGTCATAAACGGACTTATATAGCGATGTGTATGAGTTCAGCGGAATGTGCTTTTGTCTGGTAGTTCCTTTGATGGCGCTGATGATATTGCGAATAATGCAAAGCTTGGCGAAAGACCAGAAGTTCGAAGAACCGTGGTTAAAATCTCTGATAGCCTTAAAAAGGCCAATGCGCCCTTCCTGAAGCAGGTCATCATCCTCTGCACCCTGGAGAAAGTAGGGCCTGCTCCACACTTGAACCATACGCTCGTACTTACGAATCAAATACTCCTCTGCTTGAGTCTCCCCACTTTGAGCCAAAGCCACCAGTTCCTCATCGGTCATTTGATCGTAGCGGTCTTTGGACTCATATCTTTTCTCTACCTGCATCAAGGTAGCCATTTCCCCACCCCTTTTACCGTTCTGGCACTTGTAAAGATTCTACCTAGCAGTTGGGGTATTATCCTGCAAAGAGAGCTGTTTTGTTGTCAAGTAATCTGCAAAGATGTTTTTGAGTCCTACCAGACTTTTTTAATTGAAGCCACAGTTTCTTCGTCGAGCTTTGCTACTATAGCACTGGTCAGCTCGATAGCTTTATAGTAGTCCTGAATGTTAATCACACCGGTGTGGCTGTGAATGTATCTTGTCGGCACGCCAATGCATAGAGATGGCACGCCTCGATGCACCATGCTGATTCTACCTGCGTCAGTCCCCCCACCTTCCATAATGTCAACCTGGTACTCGATACCGAGTTCCTTAGCGGTCTCTATAGCCAAATCCCGCAACCTCAGGTTGGGAATGAGCGATCTGTCCATCAAAAAGATCACAGGACCTTTGCCGAGCTTAGCCCTGGCTTTGTTTTCATCCACACCTGGAGTGTCCCCGGCGATGGCAACTTCGAAAGCAAAGGCTACGTCTGGATCCACCAGAGTTCCAGCTGTTTGAGCACCTCTCAGTCCCACTTCCTCCTGGACGGTACCTACCGCAAAGAGCTGGTTAGGATGCCCTTTCTCCTTTAGGTTCCTTAGAGTTTCAACAGCTATTGCACAGCCGACCCTGTTGTCGAAAGCTTTACCAACATACATGTCCTTGTTTGCCATGCTGGTAAACGGACTTATCGGAACGATAGGGTCTCCCGGTCTGATCCCCATCTCCTCCACTTCTTCGTCGGAAAAAGCGCCTACGTCGATGAACATATCGTTCTTTTCCACAGGCTTTTTCCGTTCGTCAGGGCTCAAAATGTGGGGAGGTTTCGACCCGATTACACCAATAACAGGTCCTTTGCTGCCGTAAACAGCTACCCTCTGGCTGAGCAGAACTTGATCCCACCAGCCACCTAAAGCCGAAAACCTGATAAACCCTTCTTTGGTAATCAGCCGAACCATAAAGCCGATTTCGTCCATATGGCCTGCAACCATTACCTTAGGTCCCTTGTTGCCGACTTTAGCGATGATGGAGCCAAGGTTATCCGTAACGATCTCCGTACCTATTTCTTCCAGTTCAGCCCGGAGAATTGTCTGAACATCACCTTCAAATCCGGTGACTCCCGGAGCATTGCAAAGTTTTTCCAGAAACGAGAGCCCAACATTCATAAGCAGCATTTATCCCCCTATGATCACTTATTTGTTGTTTATATTCTCCTTTAACCTCTCTATTGCCTGCTTAATAAGACAAAAACAAAAAAAGTCTATCCCGTTTTTGCGAGAAACGGAGATAGACTTCTTTTGATCGGTCTCAGTCAAGATACTCTCTCATCATCTATCTTTAACAGTACAGGTGGAACCAAGCCCCGCTGCACTTCGAAAGACTGGACGTTTTGAGCATCAAACTTCTCAATCAGAAAATTGCATGCAACCCAGGGGTCCACAGTGTCGCCACAAGTAAACACATCAATGGCAGCATAACCAAGTTCCGGCCAGGTGTGAATGGCCAAATGGGATTCGGAAATCACCACAACACCGCTAACTCCCTGGGGACTAAAGCGGTGAAAGGCAACCTCTCGGACCTCTGCACCGCAAGCAAGTGCTGCAGCCACCATAATCTTTTCCACTCGGCGAACATCGTTAAGAATCTCTTTGTCGCACCCATAAGCCTCACAAATAATGTGTCTACCCAAAGCCTGGGGCAACTTATCTCCCTCCTTTTGTGTTTCTATTTTTCAGATAGAAACCAGAATTTGTATTAAAATGTTTAGTTAAGTATACTGACGATTCCTCTTTCAGTCAAGCAACTTAGTCAAAAACTCCAACAAAGCAAGTTTAGATTGGAAATAGTTCAACGATCCTTGCAAATATGCCCGATACGGTTCTCTTAAAGGAGCGTCTGCGCTCAACTCCGAAGTAGCACCCTGCACAAACGTACCGGCAGCCATGATTACTTCATGTTCGTAACCGGGCATCGGCCCTGGCTCTGGAGTAACGTAGCTATCCACCGGAGATGCGTGCTGGATTGCCCTGCAGAACTGAATTAGCTCGTCTCTGGTATGAAAGCCGATCAGCTGAACCGTATCGAATCTTGGCTCTTCAGGCCGGGGAGAAACCCAGTATCCCCGTGACTGCAGAACCTTACTGAACAAGGTTGCCGACTTCATTGCCTGAAGCACCATCAACGGTGCCTGGTACAATCCCTGCAGAACTAGCTTGGTCTGGTTGAAGGTTGCCCCTAGCTTGGATCCAAGACCTGGCGAAGTTAAAGCTTCAGCTGCCAGCTCTACCAAGTCAGCTCGTCCAACAAGATAACCTCCCGATTGAGCGAGCCCTCCTCCAGGGTTTTTGATCAGAGAGCCGGCCATAAGATCTGCACCGTAGAAGGTCGGTTCCGTCCAAGAGACAAACTCCCCGTAACAGTTATCCACATAGATGATGGCATCGCTTTGCTTGCGAACTAGTCTCATAGCTTCTTCAAGCTCTATGTCGCTGAACGTGTGCCTGTCGCTGTAGCCCCTAGACCGCTGGAAGTAAACCATCTTGGTGGGCTTTTTGAGTTCGTCCTGCAAACCTTCGAGATCGATACTGTCGTCTTCCTGAAGGGGCAAAACGTCAAAGCTAATGCCGAAATTCTTTAATGCCGAAGGAGAATTTCCGGAGATTCCGAGCACGGTCTGCATGGTATCATACGGAAGTCCCGTGGCAATCAGGACCCGGTCTCCAGGCCGGAGAATCCCCCTAAAGCCCAGAGTGATGGCGTGGGTGCCTGAAACCATCTGCGGCCTTACCAGGGCGCTTTCGGTACCGAATACCCTGCTGTAGACCTCTTCAACGGCAGATCGGCCTTCATCGTTGTAGCCGTAGCCGCTGCTCGAAAAGAAACTGTATTCACTGACCTGAGCTTTTCTAAAAGCGTCAAGGATGCGTATGCTCCAGTATTCGCAGATCCTCTCCAAGTTGTCGAACTGCGCTTGCAGCTGATTTTCTGCGTCTTCTACTTCTTTGAGCAATGAGTCGGGTATGCTTAAGATCTTGTACATGGGTGTCCTCCTGCAATCGTTAACATTCATTACTAACTCTATCTTTAACCTTCTCGGCTGGAATAAAAACGAAAAGCTCTTACTCCAGGTCCTCCGGTTTGATGGTCATGAGATCGTCTCTTTTTACATGGCTAAGGCTTTCTAACCTTACCGCCTGCCTGCGCATGGCCTGTTCCAAGATGTTCCGCACGTCTCGGCCATTGCCTTTTAAGCCCTGAAGCTTCTCCCGAAGTTTTTCCACAGCCTTTGGAGAGAGGCGGTAATCGGACTTGGCCAGAATCAAGAGGGCTATTTGCATAAGTTCTTCGGCGGAGTAATCGGGAAAGTGGATGCTAATGGGCATTCTGGAAACAAGCCCCGGGTTCAACCTAATAAACATCTCCATCTCATCGGGGTACCCCGCAGCAATCACCACCAAATCTTGGCGGTGATCCTCCATGGCCTTCACCAGAGTATCTAGTGCTTCTCTGCCGAAATCCTTTTCTCCTCCTCTCGCTAGCGAATAAGCCTCGTCGATAAAAAGCACCCCGCCGAGGGCTTTACTTATAGCTTCTCTGGTACGTCTTGCAGTGTGTCCTACGTATTCCCCGACCAGATCGGCCCGCTCTACCTCAACTAGATGCCCACGCTCAAGTACCCCAGATCTCTGCAATATCTTACTCACAATGCGAGCTACCGTTGTCTTGCCAGTTCCTGGGTTGCCTACAAACACCATGTTTAGCGTTAGGTCTTCGGCTTTTAGCCCGAGCTGTTTCCTCTTCTGAGAGATCGATGCGTAAGCACAAATCTCCCGCAGCTTCTCCTTAACTGCGTAAAGCCCGATTAAAGAATCGAGCTCGTTCCAGGGGTCTTCCCCGCCCCCATGTACTCCTGTTGCTGAGTTTTTTGGCTGTAGGTAGATCAGCTGTCCTTCGTACGGCTCACCGCTTACCCAGGAAATCATCGACATCTCCTCCTAGGTCTAAAGTATGGCTTTAGCACTTCTTGTGCTACCGGTAAAGCCGAAGAATAGAACCTTTATGTAATGACAAAAAACTCCTCACTGCACCTAAAATGCAGTGAGGATTGGCTTTGAGGATCACTCCATCTGTCCATTCCCACAAACAGATTGTTCAAGTTCGACCGAAACACACCTACCAACCACCTCGATGGTCTCTTTTCTGCCGACGTCTGTGACATCCTCTGCCGCATCCGTCTCCTGGGCCTTCGCAGAGCTGGTACTCGCCACCTTCGATGAGCAGCACCCTGCCGTTGACCAGGGCTTCGGCGATCTTTTTCCTAGCTTGAGCATATATACCCTGTACGGTGCTGCGGGCAACCCCCATCTGTTCAGCACACTCTTCCTGCGTAAAGTCCTCAAAATCGATAAGTCTTACCGCTTCGTACTCATCGATGGTCATAACTATAGGCTCAGGTGGTGCAGGTTCACTATCAAGAGGACCGAACTTGCTTCTTTCCGGCAGGCAGCACACCTTTCTCCATTTCATCGGCCTTGCCATATGAGCTCACATCCTTTTGTGTCAGGGGTAACCAGGGCGTCCCCTAGCTACCCCGGTTATGAGCAGAATGCAGTAATTACAGTTCCTCTAACTGTTTGTCAATTGCTTCGATCTGTTCCTTTAGCCATGCCTTTTTTTCTTTGAGAAGTTCTTTTCGCTCCTCCTTGGATAGTCCGTAGAAGCCACCCTGCCTGACACCGCAACCAAACCCCATTCCGCGTCTAGAACCACATCTAAAATACTGCCTTTTATGGAAAAATCCCTGTCCAATTGGATCTAAGCCCCACGGTCCTGTTCCATCCATTCTTGGCACTTATCTCACCTCCCAGAATTCCTGGCATATGCCACTTATCTTCATTATAACACGTTTATGGCATATGTCAATAACTAGTTCCAGCTTCACATACCGATACCAAAGTTGTCAAGGGACAAAAAATCCCGGCAGTGTCGGCGAAAAACCGACCCTGCCGGAGTTCTTGTGTCCTATGTTCATCCTCTGCTCAGAGAATTACTCCTTCTCATAACTTTTGATGTACTCGACTACTGCCCTGTAGAGGTCCTCTCTACTTGCATAATCACCATAGTCGAACCACTTAATCCTCTCATCTCTGCGGAACCAGGAAAGCTGTCGTTTAGCGTAGTGCCTAGTGTCTCGTTTCAGGATGCGAACTGCCTCGTCCAGTGTGGCAAACCCTTTGAGATACCAGATGATCTCTTTGTAACCCAGAGCTTGATAAGCTGTGGACTGAGGTTTAAGTCCCTCCTGATAGAGCCGCTTTACCTCCTCGATTAACCCGCTTTCGATCATTGCATCTACTCTCCTGTTGATCCTTTCGTACAAAAGATTGCGATCTAGAGTAAGGCCGATCCAAATGGTTTCGTAGAGGGGTTCTTGTCCTTTGTACTGAGCCTGGAGCTTCGAAAGAGGTGTTCCGGTTTTGATGTAGACTTCCAGAGCTCTGACAATTCTGCGGATGTCATTAGGATGAATCCTTCTAGCTGACTCTTCATCACACTCAAGAAGTCTGCGATAAAGGTATTCGTTGCCAAACTCCTCCGCCTGTTCCAAAAGCTCTACCCTGAGTTTCAAGTCTCTTTGGGGTTCCGGAAAAAGCAGACCGTCGAGAACCGTCTGCAGGTACAGGCCTGTGCCACCGACGAAAATCGGTCGTTTACCTTTTCTGCGGATCTCGTTGATAGCTGCGGTAGCCAGCTCTTTATAGTCTGCTGCAGTGAATTCTTCATCGGGCATAACCACATCCAATAGATAGTGGACAACTGTGCGCTTTTCCGGTTCGATCTTTGCTGTTCCGATGTCCAAGCCTTTGTACACCTGCATCGAATCAGCTGAAATAATCTCGCCATTGAGCCCTTCTGCCAAATAAATGCCGAGATCGGTTTTCCCTGATGCCGTTGGGCCCACCACAGCTACAATCGGCTCTACCACTTCCCCCCACACCCCTTTCTCTATCTGTTTCTCCCGAAGCGTTTTTCCAGTTCAGCCCAGTCTAGTTTCAGCATTGTTGGCCTTCCGTGGGGACATAAAGCAGGAGTCCTGCAGCTCATTAGTTCGTTTATCAAAAGCCGCATTTGGTTCGTGTCTAAGTTAGATCCGGCCTTCACCGATCCCCTGCAAGCAAGAATCGCCGCAGCTCTTTCTCTGAAAGTGGGACCTGGTTTTTCCAAGAGAAGCTCCTTCACAGTTTCTTCAGCTTCGGACCCAGACACATCACTAGGTACGTGGGTTATTGCCAAAGATGACGGTCCGAACTCCTCTATGCCAAAACCCAGCTCCTCTAACTCCGGCCTGATGCGTTCGAGAGCTACATACTCATCGGGACTCAACTCCAGAGGCAGTGGGAACAAAAGCTCGGTTCTGGGAACCTTTGCGCTTTGGTCTAGGTACTTCTCGTACTGGATTCGCTCATGTGCTGAATGCTGATCGTAAAGTATAATCCCGTCTTCCCATTCAGCGATAATGTAGGTGTTATTGACCTGTCCCAAGATTCTAGGATAGCCAACACTTACCTTTGCCAAGTCCCTGACAAACTCTGTCCTTAGAGGGTTAAGTTCTTTTTCTTTAGGGATAAGGTCCATCCAGTTCCCCTGTTTTTCAGTTTTCGGGTAGGCTGCAAAAACCTCACCGGTCCTAGGTTCATCATCGCGGTTCTTTACCCATTGGAACGTTTGAAGCTCCGCGGTCGGAACGTCCTGGTGCCGCCGTTTTTTCGTTCCGTAGGGATCTGTAAAGGTTGCGGGCTCCAAAAGGCGCACATCAACTGCGTTCCTTACAGACTTGTAAACCAGTGAAAACACCTGATTTTCATTGGTCAGCCTGACCAAGAGCTTTGCTGGGTGGACGTTGACATCAATGTCCTCAGGCGGAATCTCGAGGTTCAAAAACGCCACAGGGAACTGGCCTCTGGGAACTACGTCATAAAAGGCTTTTTCCAGAGCTGCCTGTACAGTTCTGCTCTCAACGATGCGGCCGTTAATGATGAAGATCTGCATGTCCCGCCTGCCCCTGGCAATGTCTGGTTTGCCTACATATCCGCTTAAACCGTAGAATCCCGCTGTGCCCCTTACCTCGAGCAGATTCTGCGAGAGACTTCCACCAAAAACGCTGCCAATTGCCAGAAGCTGGTTACCGGTCTTTTGCGTCTCAATTACCTTCTTGCCGTCTTTAATCAGCGTAAATGCAACGTCGGGCCTGGAGATTGCAGCAGCTTGCAGGTACTTCTGTATCCTTCCGGCTTCGGCATTTTCCGACTTGATGAACTTCTTTCTCGCCGGAACGTTATAGAACAGGTCCTCAACCTCAACGATGGTGCCTGTAGACATAGCCTTAGGCACGACGTCCGACTGTTTTCCGCTTAAGACCTCCACCATGTATCCGGTTTGCCCTTCCTGGCAACTGGAAATGCGGAAGTTGGAGACCGCTGCAATAGACGGCAGGGCTTCACCTCTAAAGCCCAGCGAAGCGATGGATTCAAGATCCGTTACCGACTGGATTTTACTTGTTGCATGCCGCAGTAGAGCTTGGGGGAGGTCTTCGCGGGCAATGCCACAGCCGTTATCCCTCACCCGAATAAAGGCCATTCCTCCTTTGAGAATCTCCACGGAAATCTCGTCTGCGCCTGCATCAAGCGAGTTTTCTACCAGCTCCTTGACCACAGAGGAGGGCCTTTCCACCACTTCGCCTGCTGCTATCTTATTGATGGTGTCCAGATCCAATACGCGAATCAACTGCCCTACCTCCTTTTTGCCTTCTCCACAAACCCGGCTAAAAGGTTCATAGCCTCAAGAGGCGTCAACCTGTTGACATCTACTTCCTTCAACTCAGAGACCAGCGGATCGTCATTGAGATCGAAAAGGGACATCTGCACCGGTTTTGGTTCTTTCTTCTTCGTATCCTTCTCGAGACCGACCAAAACCTCCCTTGCCCTTTGCAGAAGGTCGTCGGGAAGCCCGGCCAACCTTGCCACGTCGATCCCGTAGCTCTTGTCTGCCCCGCCTGCAATGATCTTTCTGAGAAAAAACACCTGCTTGCCCGAGTGCTGCACTGCAACCTGCAGGTTGAACACGCAGGGCAGGGTCTCCTCGATCTGAGTGAGCTCGTGATAGTGAGTGGCAAATATGGCTTTGCAGCCGATCCGATCGTGCAGGTACTCGGTAACGGCCCACGCGATACTGAGGCCGTCAAAGGTAGCGGTGCCCCGGCCAACCTCATCCAGGATAACCAAGCTCTTTTCAGTGGCGTTGTGCAGAATGTTTGCCACTTCCGTCATCTCCACCATAAACGTCGACTGACCTGACGCCAGATCGTCCGAAGCTCCAACTCTGGTGAAGATGCGGTCTACAAGGCCGATTCTGCACTTTTTCGCCGGCACAAAAGAGCCGATCTGCGCCATCAGGCAGATCAGGGCTACCTGTCGCATATAGGTCGATTTACCGGACATATTAGGTCCAGTAAGTATGGCAATCCGCTTGTCATCGTTGTCCAAATAGGTGTCGTTTGGTACAAACTCTCCCTGCGGTAGGTATTCCTCAACCACAGGGTGGCGACCTTCAACGATCTCCAGCTCATCACCGAGATAGACTTCCGGTTTGGTATAGTTCTTCTGCCTTGCCACTTCTGCAAGGGTAGTATAGATATCTAACTCCGTGATGATTTTCGCTACTTTTTGGATTCTCTCGATGTTTTGGGTAAGCCTTTCCCTTACCTCCACAAACAGCTCGTACTCCAGGGTTTTGATCTTTTCCTCAGCACCTAATACCTTGGCTTCGTACTCCTTTAGCTCAGGGGTGATGTACCTTTCGCCGTTTGCCAGTGTCTGTTTGCGTTCGTAGTCGTCGGGGACCATATCCAAATTGGCTTTGGTCACCTCAATGTAGTACCCAAACACCTTGTTAAAGCCTACTTTCAGCGACTTGATGCCGCTTCTTTCCCGCTCCTTCTGTTGGAGGTTGGCGATCCACTCTTTACCTCCAGCGGAGATCTCCCGCAAACTGTCCAGCTCCTGGTTGTAGTTTCTCTTGATAATGCCGCCTTCTGTGAGGGTAAACGGCGGATCGTCTACAACCGCTTCTTCGATGATCTCTGTAAGATCCTCCAGGGCGTCCAGCTCCTCAACTTCGGAAAGAACGGTTATCCCCGAAAGAAGCTCTTTAAGTTCGGGGAGTCTTTTGAAGGACTCCTTGAGAGACACCAGATCCCGAGCATTAGCGGTCCTGTACGCCAAGCGACCTGCAAGCCTTTCAAGGTCGAAAACCTTATCGAGAAGGCCGCGTACTCTGGCCCTGAGAAGGTCGTCGTTAAAAAAAGCTTCAACCCGATCCTGTCTGCTTTTTACAGCAGCAAGGTCGATTAAAGGCTGGGAAAGCCACCTCCGCAGACCTCTGCCTCCCATAGCGGTGACTGTCTTGTCCAAAACGCCCAGAAGGGAACCCTGCTTTTTGTTCTCCCTCAAAGTGCTAAGTATTTCCAGATTGCGCTGGGTAGAAACGTCCAGCACCATGTAGTCAGTAAGTGCGTAAGCTTGAATGCTCTTTATGTGCTCCAGGGCAATCTTCTGCGTGTCTTCCAAAAAGCTTAGAAGAGCCCCAGCTGCAGAAATCAATGCAGGTTGATTTTCGATGCCGTAACCCATCAAGGTGGAAACACCGAAGTGTCTGGTCAAAGTCTGATAGCTGTTTCTTGCCACAAAAGCGTTTTCGTCTCTGCGTTCGTAGTGAATCCTTAAGCTGTCCAGCGTGTCCACTATGCTTTGAGCAAAGAAGTTCTCTGGGAAAATCACCTCTTTGGGACCTAGCCTGAGGAGCTCATCTCTAGCTTTAATCTCGGCCTTATCTCCCCGGATCTCGGTTCCCCGGAAATCCCCAGTGGTGACATCGGCAAAAGCGATGCCAAACGCATCGCCCTGTCCGAAAATCGCCGCTATATAATTGTTGGCTTTGTCTTCCAAAGCCTGGGGGATGGTGATAGTGCCAGGGGTCACTACCCTAGTTACATCCCTCTTCACCAGGCCTTTAGCTAGCTTAGGATCTTCAAGCTGGTCGCAGATGGCAACTTTATATCCGTTTTCCACCAGTGTTGCCAGATACCCCTCGACCGCATGGTGCGGCACGCCGCACATGGGTAGGCGGCCAAGAGATCCTGCATCTCTACCGGTGAGAGTTATCTCCAAAACCTTGGACGCGATCTCCGCATCCTCACCAAACATTTCGTAGAAATCGCCTAGGCGAAACATCAGGATGCAATCTGGATATTTCATTTTAATCTGGTAGTACTGCCTCAGCATCGGCGTCATTTCGCTGATGTCGATCAATTCAAGCTTGTCCAGACTCATCGTATCACCTCTTACCCAAACCTACTGCCAATAAGGAGTTAGGTTCAGGGTGCTGTAGATCTTCTCTTCGTAATCTCTGGCAAAGACTTCCTCCCAGCTCTCAGGCAGCGGGAGCAGTTTGGCAAAGATCTTCTGCTCGAAATCCATGATCAAGCCCAGGTCGTCTACATCCAGGATCAGTTCAGCAGGAACGAGGAAAGTCTGCTCTCCACTGACAACTCCAAGGTACCTAACGGTGAAAGCGGGAACGTCTACAACCTGAAAGATGATGGCTCCCAAAAGCTTTTTATCGAGGGAGAAAACATCCATACCCTCAATGTCGCACCGGGCTGTAAACAGAAGATCGCCGATTCTGACGTCGTCCATTCTCTTTTACTCCTTTAGCTTTCCTTCAAGTGAGGACAGTTTACCTGCAGTTACTTCAACCTGGACAGTCCTGCCGATAAGACCTACATCACCAGGGAAATTGATAGTTTTATTTGATCGGGTCTTACCCGTAAGCCTCGATGGGTCGGTTTTGCTAGTCCCTTCAACCAGCACTTCCACGGTACTTCCTACAATCTCCTGATTGATCTCGCCGGAGATTCGGTTCTGCAGGTCGATCAACCGGTAGATGCGCTCTTTTTTAACTTCCTCATCGACCTGATCGGGCATCTCGGCCGCAGGCGTGCCTTTCCTCGGCGAATAGATGAACGTGAACGCCGAATCGTAGCGGACCTTCTCTACGATATCCAATGTCTGCAGGAAGTCTTCTTCTGTCTCTCCGGGAAAGCCCACAATGATGTCTGTTGTTAGGGCGATGCCGGGAACTGCGTCTCTGAGTTTTGCCACCAGCTCTAGGTACTGCTCTCGGGTGTACCGCCTGTTCATCTTCTTCAAGATGCGATCGCTTCCGGCCTGAACAGGCAGATGCAGATGTTCGCAGAGCTTTGGCAGATTTTTGAACGCAGCGATCAGCCTGTCTGAAAGATCCTTGGGGTGGGACGTAGTAAAGCGGATGCGCTCTATTCCCTCCACTTCGTGAACCTTCTCCAAAAGCGCTGCAAAATCCAGCCCCAGGTCTTTGCCGTAGGAGTTGACGTTTTGGCCAAGAAGGGTTACCTCCTTGTACCCGTTTTGTGCCAGCTCCCTGACCTCACTGATAATGTTTTCGGGAGTGCGCGACTTCTCCCTGCCCCTCGTGTAGGGTACGATACAATAGGTGCAGAAGTTGTTGCAGCCGTAAGAGATGTTGACAAAGGCCTTCACACCTTGATCTCTCTTTGCTGGAAGCCCTTCTACGATCTCCTGTTTATCCTCCCAGACGTTGAGGACTCGCTGCCCCTCTTCGGCCTTCTCCAAAAGCTCCGGCAGCTCGTGAATGTTGTGGGTGCCGAACACCAGGCGGACTTGAGGGAGCTCGTTCTTGATGTACTCAAACTCAGCACCCTGCTGCACCATACAGCCGCAGATCCCGATAATCTTGCCAGAGTCCTCCTTGTACTGCTGAATCCTGCCGTACACCTTCCGTTCAGGATTCTCCCTAACCGAGCAGGTGTTGAACAAAAGCAGGTCGGCCTCATCGGGGTTGTCTGTTTCAATATATCCTAAGCTTTCTAAAATCCCTTTGATTGTCTCTGAATCTCGCACATTCATCTGGCAGCCAAAGGTTAGAATAGCAAACAATTTCACGGTCTTAGACAAACGCTTCATCTCCTTATTGCAGCTAAATACCTCTATCTTAGAATAGCTTATTTCCGAGGTCAAAACAACCTCCCAAAACCGCTCCCAAGAGAGCCTCTGCGCAGGCTGCAGTAGAAAGCGGCACTGTTATGCCATACCCCAAGAGTCCGGCACAACCTTGGGGTCTTTTACATCATATTCCCAGATGTCTCTTGTAGAAAACTTCAGCATAGATAGCATTCCCAACAAGCGAACCGCTTTCTGCTGACTGCCTCACCGCAGAGCACCCCTCTGCATATCTTAGGATTAAAGATTTTAACCGCAGTTAACTTTCTCTGGAGGGAATGAGATGCAAACATATTGTCTGGATCGGATTCCCCTGAATCAGTCCGGCATTATTCTCTATATAGACAAAACCAGCAAAATCCGCCGCCGCCTTTTGGACCTTGGCTTTACCAAGGGCACCGAGGTTGCCGCGGTTTTCAGCTCTCCTTCGGGAAACCCCAAAGCCTATTATATTAGAGGAACGGTGATCGCCCTGAGGAACGAAGACGCAGCGGAAGTCAAAATCCAACTCTTGGGCTCTGGTGAGGGTAAGGAAAATGGGACTTACGCTTAGCTCCACAGGTCTAGAGCTCCTCAAGTCGCAGGATCAAAATCCTAAGACCAGCGAAGGCACCGTCAAAGTGGCGCTTCTCGGCAATCCCAACACCGGAAAGAGCACAGTGTTCAACGCCCTGACGGGATTAAAGCAGCACACCGGAAACTGGCCGGGAAAGACCGTGGAGGTTGCAACAGGCAGGTTCTCCTTTGACGGAAAGGAGTTTCTTTTAGTTGACCTTCCGGGCACATACTCCATTTTCGCCGACTCCCCCGAGGAGGAGATTGCTCGGGACTTCCTTCTTTTCTCCAAACCCGACGTTACAGTGGTAGTAGTGGACGCGGCCTGCCTGGAAAGGAACCTCCAGCTTCTCCTTCAGGTAATAGAGATCTCCCCACGGACGGTGCTATGCGTCAATCTCATGGATGAAGCGGAAAAAATAGGTACAGCTCCAGATCTCCAAAAGCTCCAAGAACTCCTGAACATCCCCGTCGTGGGGACAGCTGCAAGAAGCGGACGCGGCATCGAAGCTCTTAAGGCGTCCATCACAAACGCTGCTCTGAAAACCGAAGACGACAGCCCGTTTTCGCCGACCTACAGCGAAAAGCTCGAAGAAGAGATCGGGATGAAAGTGTCACTCTTCGAGCAAACACCCCTTGATCCTCGAACGAAAAGGTGGATTGCGCTTAGGCTTCTAGACGGCGACGCTACTCTCCTTGATAAGCTGAACCGCTTCCTCCCAGATGCCCTTTCTCCATCTTTGGTAGATAACCTTGCAAGAGTGGCAAGAGCCGAGCGAGATGCAGATGACACTAGAGAAGAGATCGTCTCCTCCATCTACCGAGAAGCCGAACGCATAGCAAAGCTTGTGGCAAAAGAACGGCAGCTTCCTCCTAGCAAGTTCACCGCAGATAAGCTGATCACCTCGAAAGCTTTAGGCATTCCTATCATGCTGATTCTCTTAGCACTGGTTTTCTGGCTGACCATTGTGGGGGCAAACTACCCTTCCCAGCTGCTCTTTGCCGGTTTCAGCTTTTTAGAAGCTAAGCTCTACACCGTTCTCGGTACCCTAGCTCTTCCCCACTGGCTGGCAGATCTTCTCACCTATGGCGTCTTTCGCACCCTCTCATGGGTGGTGGCGGTGATGCTCCCGCCGATGGCCATCTTCTTTCCGCTCTTTACTCTCCTTGAAGACTGGGGTTTTCTTCCCCGCATAGCTTTCAATCTAGATGGCCTTTTTCGCAAGGCCGGTTCGCACGGGAAGCAGTCTCTGACCATGTGCATGGGTTTTGGCTGCAACGCAGCAGGAGTGGTTGCAACCCGAATCATTGACTCGCCTAGAGAGCGGCTCATTGCAGCTTTAACCAACAACTTCGTTCCCTGCAACGGGAGGTTTCCCACCTTGATCCTGATGATTACCCTGTTTTTTACAGGTAGCGGGAGATTCTCATCGTTGCCGGGAGCATTACTCCTCCTCGTGGTGATTGTTGCCTCGGTCTTTACCACCCTTCTCGTTTCAAAACTGCTGTCTAAAACAATCCTTCGAGGCATCCCTTCGGCGTTCTCTTTGGAACTGCCACCCTACAGGACGCCGCAGCTGACAAAGGTTTTGCTGAGGTCTCTTCTAGACCGAACTGCTTTCGTTTTAGCCAGGGCAGTTCTAGTTGCTGCCCCTGCAGGTGCAGTCATCTGGATCTTGGCAAACACCACCTTCGGCAGTTCTTCTCTACTACAGATGCTCGTAAGCTTCCTAGCTCCTCTAGGGCGTTTGATGGGTCTAGATGGGGCGATCCTCACAGGATTTGTGCTGGGCTTTCCTGCAAATGAGATCGTGCTTCCTGTAACCTACATGGCCTACCTGTCTGGAGGCACTCTCGTGGAGATGGAATCGCTTGCTGCCACTAGAGCACTGCTTGTGGCAAACGGCTGGTCTGTTAAAACAGCCCTCTGTTTGATGATCTTTTCCCTGAACCACTTCCCCTGCGGCACAACGCTTTTGACGATCAAGAAAGAAACGGGAAGTTGGAAATGGACCGCTTTGGCATTTATCATTCCCACACTAGTGGGTATTGTCGGCTGTATCCTGGTTGCACAGATCTACAACTTTTTCTCCTTTTTGTTGTTATAGGAGATCCCTAGAGATCTCCTATAACTTTTTCTCGTCAAGATACTCCCTCCACAGCCTGTGGTGATGCCTTAGAAATGCCGTAAGCTGCTCGAGCCGCTCTACGGTAGCCGGACTCAAGTAGTGCTCGATCATCTCCGTTTCCAAAAAACCGATCTCGCCGCTACCCAAAACAGCGAAGAACTCCTCGATGATTTCGTGTCTTTGGATGAGAAACTCACCGGTTTTTGCACCAAGGTCTGTGAGCTGGATCTTGCCGTAGGGCTCGTAGGTGACAAAACCCAAACATGCCAAGCGCTGCACATTCTTGGTGATCGCCGAAGGACTCACGCTGAGCTCCTTTGCCAGGTCTGCCGGTTTCAAAAGCTCGCCACTTCTGGTTCTGCGGTAGATCATTTCCAGGTAGTCTTCGAGGCTGGCAGAAAGCTTCCCCTTACAGGACCTTGCGGTCTCAAAACCCCTAAACGTCTTAAACCTTTTCCCCACAGCAACCCCATCTTTCTTGTGGTATAATCTGGATGAAAAGCGATGTAACTCAGGAAACTTTTTCAAGCCGCATATTAATAGATATGCTAGAACCAAATGTTTCTCAAGTTATTTCTTTTGAGCAAAGGAGTGCGCCATGGAAAAGCTATTTGGTATCTTCGCGTTTATCATGCTGCTTTTTGTTTTTTCGGCTCTGACCATTACCACAGAATACCTCACGCCGTTTGGGACCGTGACTGTTTCCGTTTCTCCGACGGTCTTTGAGTGGACGGTGTCTGTAAACGCCGACGACTACCGCACCGAAAGTTATTTTGAGGTGCACAGCCCAGGCTTCTATGTTCTCGTTACCGACGGACACGCACCGAAAGGTCAGTTTACCGTCCGCATACTGTCTTCCTCCAACCGCGTGGTTTATGAAGCTCAAGCCGCTCACGTGCATCCGCAAAACAAGATCTATCTAGAGCCCGGACGCTACCTGATCAGCGTCACCTCAAAAAACGCCAAACACACCAGCTACACCATCTACCTCACTGGTGCAGACTGACCCAGACTCATATGGGAGTGTTGCAAGACTACTACACAAGTAGTTTAGCAACACTCCCTTTCTACTATCTCGACAAAAAAGAGGCTGCTGTACAATCGGCTAGTTGTGCAGCAGCCCTTTCTGTTTGCACGCTTTGAGCCTTTAGGTACAGGTGCACGCACAACGCTTTTAAACTGAACTCTGTTATGACAAGAATGTACCATCTTCTTCTGCCTGCTGTCTTCCTAGTCTTTGCACGCCTGGAATATTATTGAACCACGAAGACATACTATTGATTAGGGAAAAAGATAGTGGAGGTGCGTAAAATGGGAGATTCTCGCACAAATCTTGCTAGTACTTCAAAAAATGTTACCATATAACTAACAAGGAGGCTGCTCTTATGTTAATTGAGTACACGGTTAAGAACTTCAGATCTTTTAGGGATGAAGTTGTTCTTTCGATGGTTGCAGATAAGAACAGGGAGTTAGCAGATACAAACACATTCCAAGTCGGAGACACGAACTTACTAAAGGTTGCTGCTCTGTACGGAAGCAACGCAAGCGGGAAATCGAATTTGATAGAGTCGTTTAGATTTTTCGGCTTTCTTTTTCGCCCTGGAGCAATTACTAAAAAAACCCTTTCCGATTTGCCGTATTTTAGGCTTAACGCAGAGGGTAAGGACAAACCCATATCGTACGAGATCTCGTTTTTTCTTAATGGTGTTCGTTACCGTTATGGCATTGAGGTCGACAGTGACGGCATATGTTCAGAATGGTTGTATTTTGTTCCAAAGAGGCAAGAAGCATGCTACTTTGAAAGAGATCGAGACCAAATAACTCGCACCGGGACATACTTCAAAGACAAAAAAGCATTGCAGTATATAAAACCCGATTCAACAAGACCGTTCTTGTTTACCCTCGCACAGGACTCTGTTAGGAAGTTCGATTGGGCAAAGAGTATTGTGGACTACTTCTGGTTCTACATCAGGTCAAGTGACATGCCAGAAACATTCTTCAAAAACATGATGGATGACGAGATTGCTTGCAAGTCTGATTCGGGCATCATCTCCAAGGACGAAGTAGTGTCTTATTTGAGATTGGCAGATTCCGGTATTACAGATGTTTCAGTAATAGAAAAAAACGCAGAAGATGACGAGCTTATCGAACAGCTAACTGAGTTTGTGAAGCAACGAGGTGCAAAAATTGAGTTTGAGAGAGAGATGGGAGACGTTTTTCCATCATGCTAAATACGACAATGACAAGCTAGTTGGAGATGAGAAGTTCCCGTTGCGTGCAGAATCGAGGGGAACATTTAAATTATACTGTATGCTCTACCCGATACTCTGCGTGCTGAAAAAGGGTGGAGTTCTTTTGGTAGATGAAATTGAAAGTTCACTGCATCCGCTTTTGTGCGAGAAGATAGTACAGGTTTTTAACAGTTCAAAAACTAATCCACGTAACGCGCAATTGCTCTTCACCACTCACAACACTTTCCTGATGAATCGTCATCTATTGAGAAGAGACCAGATCTATTTCGTTGAGAAAGATGACTATGGAGCAAGCGATTTGTACAGCTTATACGATGTTGACCTAGACATTCGCAGTAACTTCAACTATGAAGACAACTATCTTGCAGGGCGCTTCGGTGCTATACCGTATGTAAGCGATTTCTGTTCAACTAAATAAATGGATGGGGGATTGCTTTGGCTAAAGGGCGCAGAACATCCAGTTATCGGAGAAGAAAAAGAGGCATCCGCCCCAATCCATTTTTCATCATAGTCTGTGAAGGTGAAGTTACGGAACCTGATTACTTTAAGTCATTTCCATATTCATGCAAACTTGGTTATAGCTATGTTCATGGAACGGTCCACATTGTCTCCGGGGCGGGGCAACATGAAAAAGTAGTTGTAAAGGCCGACGAGGTTTGGCGGAAACTCAAAAAGGAGTATGGGGCGATTAGTTCGAACGAAGTATGGTGCGTTTTCGACTGTGACGGAAATACGGATAGCCTTAACCGAGCAATTAAAGCTGCAGAGTCTAAAGGCTTCAACGCAATTTACTCGATACAATGCTTTGAGTTATGGTTTTTATTGCATTTTCAACCACTCACAACGGCTATAGATAGAAAAGACTATGACAGACGACTGAGTAACCACTTGGGGATCAACTACGAACACGGAATGAAGGGGATGTACCATCTCTTGCAGAACCGTCAGGAAGATGCCATTAGAGCTGCCAAGCAGCTGTGGGAGCAGAAAGCAGAGCTTGGTGAACTCACTGGTGATCCTATTACAAATGTGTTCATGCTTGTTGAGGCATTATGATGCTCATCGCAACCTTAAAAACAGAAGATGATTCGAATCGGTTCTTAATCGGTTTTGGGTTGACAAGCGAGAGACTTTGTTAATTTGCTATGTTTTCAGCTCCAAAACACGCAGCCTAAGCAGAATTCTGGCATACCGCTGCTGTCTAGATCCTACCAAAGTCTTAGTAGAATGAAAAACGCTGTCTTAGTTTATTAACAAGCTTTTTTGCGACGAGCCTTCTTTGGCTCGTTTCTTTTTGTGCTTACAAACAAAGGCTGCTGCACAACTTGCTTGGGTGGCTAAATGTGCAACAGCCCTTTTGTAGTATATTTCACTGATCTTGTTTATTTACTTTGTAGATCAGCTGGATGTAATCACCAGGAAGAGTGTTCTTAGCAACAACCTCAATATCTCCCCCGTACGTCAAAGATGAAAGAGCTCTCAGGTCCTGGACTTCATCTGTCAGCTCTTTCATCTTTGCCCTGATACTAGCGACTTTAGTTACAAGATCAGCACCGGAGCCAAAAGCAAACTTATCGGTGCTTTTTGGTATATCTACCGAATAGGGTCCTTTCAAAACGTAAGTGTTGGCTATTCTGCGGCTCTCGGCTGGAATTCTTTCGATGAAACCCTGTTCAGTCAACACTTCAACTGCTTTAAACACGGCTCCTTTAGAAAGACCGCAAATCTCGGCCAGCTCGTCGTACTTGACCTGCAGCCGATCACTTCCTGTTTCCATGCACTTAAGAATGAATGCTCTTTTGAACTGCTCTAGCGTTTGCTGCGATACGTTCTTGACCCATTCCTTAGACACTTCAGTTCCCCATTCACCTCCTGGAAATAATCGGTATCAAGATACCAGCCTCAAGTCCTATTATAGCACATTTGTGCCTAAAAAACAGCCAATATACTCAAATTGATTACTATTTATTATTACATTATACAATTATCCAGAAGGTTATTTGGTTCAATTCAGGCATTAAAAACTTGTTGATCCATTGCGAAAAGCAGCTCACAGGCCATTGTCCCCAAGCTTGTTTTCACTGCTGAAACTTCCCAGGAAATAATTTTGCAAGTGCGGCTCTGATCTCGGCCTCTGAGTTAATCCTCTCGCTGCAGGTTCCCCCCTTGCAAAGATAGAGGGCAAGCTCGCCTGCAGGTTTCCCCGCTTCAATGCCAAACTCAGGACAGGTGCCATCTGCAAACCAGAACAGAATGCCTGCAAGATAGTTCTGTTGGATTTCGGATCTGATCTGGGCCAAAAACCCTGCGTCCTTCTCTCCTCCTGTTAGCACCACTTCCCAGCTTTCGCCCAGGTACCAGCTCGTAACAAGAACCAGAAGCGGTGCACCTTCAGGGTCGCTTTTGAGCACTCCTGCAAGGCCGCGCAGGGTCTGCTCCAACCTTCTCCGCAGTTCGAGGTCGCCGGTCACCTGAAAGAGCCTAAACAGCACTAAGGACATCACCGAGTTGCCCTGGGGAATAGCTCCGTCGAACACCTCTTTTGGCCGTGTGGGAAGGATTGTATCTGCGGCGATCTTGTAGTAACCTCCTGCTTCTTCGTCGTAAAAGAGCCGGTTGGCTCTATTCACCAGGTTCAGCGCAATCTCCAACGCCTCTTTCCTTTCCCTACCCTCTTTCATGACACCGTACTCAAAAAAGCCCCAAGCAAGATAAGCATAGTCGTCGAGGTGACCTTTGGATATAACCTTGCCCCCTATCAACGCTCCCGGAAGTTCTTCCGAAGCGGCAATCCCTCGAAGGTAGCGATACAGAGCATCTGCAGCGTTCTGGATCCTTTCATCAAGAAAAGCAGCCTTGGCCAATCCTGCAAGGAGTAAACCGTTGGCAAACACGAGAATCTTTTTGTCGGTGAAAGGAGCGGTTCTGGTTTTCCCGCGGTACCTTTTCAGCTTACTTTGGATCTGTTCGAGCTCTTCCCGGTCCTTCCCTGATACAAGGTCCCAAAAAGCTTTTGAGCTTTTTGGGAAAAGATGGATTTTTCCCTCGAAGTTTCCATCTGCAGAGATTTCGTAGTACTTGGCCAGAAGACGAAGCTCGGCTGGAGTGAGAACCTCTTCTAGTTCTCCGACGGTGTAAAGATAGAAAGCTCCTTCCTTAGTCCCTGCGTCTTGAGCTGTAAAATATCCTCCATCTTCTCCTTTGAGATTGGCCTCTAAGTACTCAAAAACTTGAATGGCCTTGTGTTTAAAGTATCGGTCCTTGGTAAAGCGGTAGAACTCTCCCAGAGTATAGAGTAAAAAGGCGTTGTCGTAGAGCATCTTTTCGAAGTGAGGAACTTTGAACTGGGCATCAGTAGAGTATCTGAACATACCCCCTCCCACTTGATCGAAAGTGCCCTTGCCAAGAAGGCTCTTTAGGGTGTGCATGGCGATGTGCAGCGTTTTGTGATCGCTGCTGTCTGCGGCAGCATCCAGAAGCAAAAGAAGATTCTGCAGTTGAGGAAACTTTGGTGCAGGCAAAAACCCTCC
This sequence comes from Clostridia bacterium DTU065, assembly GCA_001512545.1. Classification (GTDB taxonomy): domain Bacteria; phylum Bacillota; class DTU065; order DTU065; family DTU065; genus DTU065. Next base: position 92,048 of record LFSI01000084.1, read on the forward strand.
GTGCTCAGGATCGTACTCTTCCTTCAGGTTTTCCACAGCCTTCAACGCAGCCTCTACCACGAACTCTCCCAAAGCACCTCCAGCCTCCGGTAAGTTTTCAATGCTCCGCTGTGCAGCTTCATCAATAATACTCCGGTCGTTCTCCCAGAACTCGACGATTTTTTGGAGCACATCGATCAGGCCAATCCGGCGCAATGTAGCCTTTTTCGGGAAGTAAGTCCCCGCATAAAACGGCAGCAGGTCCGGAGTGAGAAACACCGTCAGCGGCCATCCTCCCATACCAGTAGTTCTTACGCAGTAGTCCATGTACACAGCATCTACGTCTGGGTGCTGCTCTCGATCTACTTTAACAGCTACGAAATGCTCGTTGAGGATCTCTGCCACTTCCTCATCTTGGAAGGACTCGTCGTTCATAACGTGGCACCAGTGGCACGTGGAGTAGCCGATGGAAAGAAATATTGGACGGTCCAGCGCTTTAGCCCGTGCAAAGGCCTCCTCGCCCCACGGATACCAGTCTATGGGGTTTTCTCCGTGGAGCTGCAGGTACGGTGAAGGTTCGCGTTTTAGCCGATTCATAGCTATCCCCCATCTGTTTTGACATCTCTTATGGTGTAATTATAAGATACCCAACTGCACAGTTTCCATGGCTCTGTTTTGGAGAAAAGGGGCGAAGTACATACACACTGCAAGCGATCCCCACCGCTCTCTTAGAATGCCTGCAATCTCAAACTCCGAGTCTCCGCATGTCCGGATAACACAGACTAAAAAAGAGCACGTTTGCAACACTAAGCACCACTGGTGATTTGTAAGGGTCATTACTACTCCATATCTCGAGGCTGGAATTTACCTTCCAACTAACTAAACCCTTCGGAAAGTTAATTCCGAACAAACTTTCCCTTGTATTGCCTATGATTTCCTGGCATAATGATTGTAACACCAACAATATCGATCTTCCCGCTAAAAAAATGAGAGGAGGTGCGCCAATGCTGAGGGAATCGGTTTCACTAAACTTTTTCGGCTATCGTTGTGACTACATGCCAAATAAGGTCTTGGCGTTGGCTCGCATCTTTACGTAGAGCATCTTTTTGCATGCACTGAATTGAGCCAACGCTCTGGAAAGGGGACGTTGGTTTTTTTATGTACACCAATGCAGAAGAGATACTCCCTCGCGATCTGATCGAGCAGATTCAGCAGTACATTCAGGGACAAGAAATCTACATTCCCAAATGCGACGAAAAGAAGCTGGGCTGGGGTGAAAGAAACGGTGCCAAGGCGCTGATTCGGGAACGCAACCGAACCATCTGCAGGAAATATGAATGCGGAGCTTCCATCGACGAGCTGATGGCTGAGTTCCATCTGAGCTACGACAGCATCCGCAAGATCGTTAGGGGAAGCAGGAAAAAACAACTCAGAAGCAAGAAAGGCATCTAACTTCGATGCCTTTTTTTATATAATCAAATCGGGAACCGGCCAAATCATCCCAATAAGGGAGGTGGTTGAATTGATCAACCAGAGGTGGCTGAGAGTCTAACTCTCGGTGACAAACCGGCAGACCTGGCATGGAGGTCTGCCGGCTTTTTTTGCCCCTTTTAAATATGTCATTGGGAGATCTCCGAACCTGCTTCGAGATTTTTAACCTGAAGTTTGATGTCGTCAACTTCCTTTTTGCCAAGAGGATACAACAGGAAAACAAGGAACGAACAGGCCAACGCAATCACCGGAACTACAACCAACGCGATTTTCAAACCGGTTATAGCAGATGGCACCTGCTGCAGGCTGTCTGCCACATACCCCGATCGGTCGAGAATGTAGCCAAGGAGAGGTCCTTGCAGGGAGATGCCAAGGCGGATGATCAGGGCATTCATGCCGTAGTACATACCTTCTCTTCTCTTTTTGGTCTTGAGATAATCCAGATCAATCACATCGGCAATGAGGACGTCGATAAGGATCATCAAGCCGGCAAGCCCAATGCCGTTAGTTGCAGCAATTAGCAGTCCGTGAACAAAGCTTTTGGCAAAAAAGTAGGGAACGAGGCTCAAGGCAAAGATCACGATGCAGACGAGAACGGTCCACTTTGCACCTTTCTTGGTGGAGATCCTGCTCCAGCCAAAGACAAAAAACAGGGAACTGATGAAAACCGTTCCGAGGATTAACGTCTGCTGGAGACCTTCGGATCCGAGTACGTATTTAACATAAAATGGCAGTACCGCTTGCATAAAGACAAAGGTGAACTGCAGGAAAAACGAAGCAAGAACGTAGAGCACGAACGCTTTGTTCTTGAAAGTCTCCTGTAAAGACTCCCTCAGCGGCAGAGCAGGTGCAGGCTCTGCGTCTTGAGTCTGCAAAGACTCGATGCCTAAAACGCTGAGCCAGATAAAAATCCCCGCAACAACTGCAAAGATGATGCCGGTGAGAGACCAGCCCATAAGCGCTGCAAGAAGAGGAGGCGCAGCATACCCCACGATGTTACCAACGATCCCAAAGACCTGACGCTTTGCGGACACGCTGTTACGTTCGCTACTTGTTCTAAACGCCTCGGGATACAAAGCGGTGTAGTTCAAAAATACGAGCGTATAGAGACCGTCGAACAGGAACAGCGCAAGAATGAAGTAGATCGAAAGAATCAGAGTGCTTCCGCCAAAAGAACTAGTCCCCGGTAGCCACAAGAGGGCAAATGCTACTATAAAAGGCAGAATCCCATACTTTACGAAAGGAACTCTAGTTTGATGCTTGCTCTTGTAGATGTCCGAAACCTGCCCTAGAAGCGGATCATTTATGGCATTGTAGATTCCGTAAAACAGCATCACCTGTCCAACAAAGATCGGAGACAACTTCAGGTAGTCGATGTAGAAAAAGTTAATAAAACCGGAAAACGTCGCCATCACCAGTGCACTTGCAAGCTGTCCGGCACTGTAAAGCCATTCAGCACGACTTTTAACAGCCATCTCTACATCCTCCGTTTTTGCTGTTATTATTCTTCACTGTGGAAGAATTCACCTTGTATTTTGTATTAAACCAGAGGAGATGAGCAAAATAGTGGTGAGGTGAAGCGCATGGACAAAAAGGATCCGAGAAACCTGCAGAACAAACGGAACCAAAACGCGGTTCAAAACCGAAATCAAAACGACAGAAACAACAAGCGCCAGGACCGCGCTAAAGACGATCTGCAAAACAAAAAAGACGAAGACCAGGACGAAAACAGGTGGTAAAAACAACGGAGGATTACTATCCTCCGTTTTCTTTGTCTTCTATTTTGTAAAGCTGACTATAGAGACGATAATTGCAACCAGCGAGAGACCAAACCCGGCCCACCAGAAGTTACGTCCTTTCTCCAGAGCAAGAAGCCTTGCATCACTGCTCTCGGTGACGCTGGCAAGCTGAGCTTCCAGCTTGTCTAGCCTGTTCTCGATAGTTCTCTCTCTGACAAAACCAGTGCTGATATTGGTGAGAAGCTCGTCTCTGAGCTGTATCTCTAAAGCGGCTATCTGTTGCTTTGCCTGTTCAAGTTGCTTTTCAAGTCCGGCAATTCTCACAACCTCGTCTTCTAAGGTCTGAAGTTCATTCCTCAAGCTTGCAAGCTCCTGCTGCAGCTCCTGGATCTTTTGCGACGACTCAGTGGAGATGGACTCGGATTTTTTCACAAGCTCGTCGATGTTTTGACCGCTCATGGCCAGCGAGGTTTTCAAAGCGTTGACCTCTTCTTCAAGCCGCTTTGTTGCTTCGTCCAGATCAAGCCTGAGTGCTACCAGCTCGCTGGTCATCTCGGACTTAAGATTTTCCTGCTCTTTGAGGGTCTCGTTAGACGACATCTGAATAGCCTTAGTGATAGCCAGTTCTACAGCTTCGCTGGATGCCTTGTCATCGCTCAAAGTGGTCAGCATAGTAGTTACATCTGCAATCTGCCGCTCTAGCGCTAACTTAATGTCGTTCATCGACTTGAAAACGGCTTCGATTTGCTTGGCGATCTCCGGCTTAAAGCTGTTGTAGTCGATCTGGAGCCTGGTGATCTCGTCTTTAGTAACGATGATGGTCTTTTCCAATTCGCTGATCTTGTTTTTGGCTTCGTTGAACTCCAAGACAAACTGGCTCAGTTCTTTGTGGAACTCCTGGTACAGCTTGGTGAGAGTGGTGATGTCTTCAGGCGATGTAGCAACTTTCCCCGTCTGAACCTCCCGCAGGATGCGAGCGACAATGCTAGCTAACGTGTAGCGGTCTACAGGTTCGCCGCCCCTGAAAGTGTTGTCGGGATACGCTGACAGGTAGCCTTTATCTAACAGTTCTATTACACTCTGATAAGCCCAGTGAGTTGACGGGACATCTGTCACTGTAGCAGCTAAAGCAGAAATCGCTAACGTAAAAGCGACCAAAAGGGTGAGAATTCTTTTGGGAAGCAGCTTCATGCTCTTAACCTCCTTTGGAACATAGTCTTATTGATACTCAATCTCGAGGTTCTCCGTCGTATAGGTTCCCGGCGGATTAACTGAGGACTGATCAATGGAAATCGTAGTATTGACATAGTCGAGAATGCTGAACTTAAGCTGCGCAAGTGAAGTCACGATGGAACCTCTATCCACTACTTGCCCTTCGATCTCGATCACACCTAAACGGTTGGCTTCGTAGATATCCGTTACCGAGAAAGCTCCTTTGGGCATCTCGGGATGAACCATGTCCGTACCCAAAGCCCAGCCTTCAAACCTCAGTACCTTAGGATCAAACCTGATCCGCATGGTAAACGTTCTTAAGGCCGGCATGTTTGTTGACAGAACGTCAACAAAGAGCACGTTGACATCACCTATTCTTTTCACAGCATTGGCAGCAAGTTTCAGCTTCGGCCTTACCTGAGGCACCTGTACCGCTAGAGTTATATCTGCCGGTTTTTCGGCATTTGTTGATTCCGCTGCCAAAACCACGTTTATTGTTCCAAAAGGATAGGTCAGCATGTTGTTAGGTGTGGTGTCAACTCGCCAAACCACTTCCTTCGCTTCTCCAGGAGCAAGGGAGCCGACAAAGTAGTTGGCATAGAAGTCGGGATTTGCTCCAGCAACTACTTTAAAGGCCGACGTGGACACCCTGAGATTGACGTTATGAGCAGTTGAGTCGCCGTCGTTTCTTACGGTGCCTGTTACTTCAAAGATAGAAGGATAAAGCTTTTCTTCGTAGATTCCCAGGTTTCTCGGCCCGCTCAAACTGAGGTTGAGCCTTGCTGGCTTGCTGACATCAACATCCCTAGAAACTGACAGAGGATCTACGTCAACTGCTTCCACATTCATGGTTATCTTCAAACTGCCAAAAGCTTCACCTGTAGGTACGACCTTCCAGACCACCTGGCGGGACTCTCCAGGAGCCATCCTGCCCAGGAACCTTTCAGGTTCATTGATGTGCTTCAAGCCTTTAGGCAGCTGCAGCTCGGCTATTACTTCGTGTGCAAGACCATCACCGGTGTTCTGGATGTAGCCTATTACGTCAAACGGCACCGGGTTAACCGCCATTTCCACTTTGTTGACCGTGCTAAGGCCGATGGAGAGGTAACCCTGAGCAACGGTGATGCCGCCTAGACCGTAATGGGTGATGTAGTGCCTCGACTCGCCTGGCGCTAGCGGAGTTGGATCCCAGTACAGTGCCATGGCACTGTCGAGGTCGAACTCACCGATGCGGGTAAAGTCGCGACCCGGCTGGAAGTTAAAATCCCACACACCGTCTGCCACACTACCCCAGTTGGTAAAGTATACTCTACTGGGCTTTGTGACCTCAGGTCCAGCAAGGTTAGCTTGAGCCATAACTGCAGGCCTGATCAGGTCGTCGAAAGCCTGTATAAACGAAGGGATATCGTCACCTGAGAACATGGTATCGCCAACAACTGCCATATCCCGCACTCTAAAGGGGGCACCGTCGTTGTTGCCAAGCATGGTGTCTAGAACCACGCGGAGACCCACATTCTTTGGCGACGTACCTTGGTTCGTCACCACGTAACTGATGGCCGCAGTGTCGGGCTGACCTGTTGTGGTTGATGTAGTGATTGAAAGAATCTGTTCAACCAAAATGTCGCCGTACCTGTAGGCCGTATATATTCCATCATCTCTGTGCACTGGGGCCGTGACCAGCGTGCCGTATTCACCGCTGAATCCCGCCCTCTTAGTGGTTTTTCCTCCGAAAACGTAGTCAAGACCACCGATACGGATGGTGCTGTATGATGTAACCGGTTTGCCCAAACCGTAGATCAGGAAGTTATCGTCATCATCGATTCTTTCCGGATCGCCACCGGTTGTCAGAACTGCAAATCGGCCCGTGCCATCGTCGCTGGCGTTGACCGCAATTTCAATGAAATCATTACTTACTTTGAGTACCCCGTCACCTTGACCGAAGGCAAGAGGTTTTTCATCTGCAAAAGCCTGTGGTAGAACAATGAGGATCAGACATAGCAAGATTGCGATTGATTTTTCCACATCTCTTACCTCCTCTACTCTAGCGGTTGAACTTCACCAAACTTGTGGGTACCTACGCCTTTTTCAAACACAACAATTACCGGCACCTTGTAGCCGTTGGGGAATAGAGCTCTAGCTTCTGCGTCAAAGCGCCCTTTCCACGACCGCTCTGCAAGACTAACCAGTTCTCTGTTGAAGCGTTCTTCACCCATACCTCGAACCAGAACCACTGTGAGCTTACCCTCTCTGTCTACCTCAAAGATCATCTCTAGTTCGCCTGTGTATTCAAGGCTTTCGATGTTCTTTGTGGTCCAGCCTCCGGTACCGCCGGCTCTAGTGATGTAGTCGTCGCCTTTCGGTGGAACGTACTTATCGCTGTTGCCGTCCGGAGAACCGGTCTTCTCGATGGCGTCGCCCTGGATGGTTTCCTCAACCTCTGGAGCAGCTTCACCCTTAGCTTCCTGCGTCATATCGCTCAAATCCACTTCAAAGGTACTGGTTTGGCTTGTAACAACTTCGATCGCAGGAGGCACTTCTTGCTTTGGCAGCTGCACCGTTTCTGGATCCGGCTTAGGAGTAGGAGGTTCGACTTTCTGCGGTGCAGGTGTAGTTGTCTGCTGGGTCGTTTGAGGCGGCTTTGTAGCTGTGGTTTGAGTGGTAGGAGGATTCGTCTGGGCTTTTTCAACTGGCTCCACCACCACCTTGTTGGTTGGTTGCGTCTCCTTATTCTCCACATTTCCCGTAGCCTTTTTCTCAGGCTGAGATACTTCAGTTGTCTTTTCTCCGCCTTTGTTTGCAGGTTTATCGGGACCCTCCAGGCGTACTCGAACGATCATCTGTCCGGTGCTGTTTCCTACACCTGCAAACATTGCCTCGAACGCTTCGGCGTTAATTACTAAAACCAGAAAAATGTGTAACGCCAAGGAAATAACGAAAAAGACAGAGAGGGCCTTATTGTCATTATGTGCTTGCATTTAAGCCCACTCCTTTTGTCATTGTTTTGTTTCGACAGCCAAGGAGATGTTGTAACCGCCTCCGGCCTGTACAATGTCCATTGCTTTGATTACGTACATGTAAGGTATATCTTCATGTGCCCTAATAATGATTACTTCTTGAGGATTGTCGGCAAGCCTGGTCTTAACGGAAGCCAGGATCTGCTCTTCGCTTAGGCGGTTGTCACCTAGGTACATGTCGCCGTTTTGATCGACGCTGATAACCAGCGAGCTTTTCAGCGCACCTTCACCAGTAGAAGCTTTGGGGAGCTGAAGGTTGATGGCAGCTTCGTATACCCTGAAGCTGGTAAAAATGACGAAAAATAGAATCAGAGACAGCATGATATCGATCAGAGGAGTCAGATCGATCTTCGGCTTATTGGTTTCGTACTTAATCAAGCTATATCACTCGTTTCCTTTTCCGACGTTTCAACCTTCAGGTTGGCGAAGATATCGAGAATCTCGGCCATAGCCCTGTTCATACTGGTCACGTTCTTAACTACTAAAGAGTCCAGATATGAGTATATCACCGAAACGGGAATAGCGATAATTAAACCGTAGGCTGTAGTCAGAAGAGCTTCGGCAATACCAGAGCTCATGGCAACAGGGTCGGAAACGCCCTGGAGCTGTCCTAAAACGTTAAAAACCTTGATCTCGCCGGTAACTGTACCTAAAAGGCCGAGCAGCGGCGAAATTGTTGCAATAATCTGCAGAGCTGGCAGTCTTTTTCTCATTCTATAGAGTTCTTGTTCTGCAACAAGATTCATATTGCGCTCAACTTCATTGAGGTCCCGTCCGTAGTTCTGAATGCCCGCAGCTAAAACAGCAGCAATCGGACCTCTTTCCTGCTTGGCAAACTTCAAAGCTTCGAGAAATCTGCCCTGGTTAAGATGGCGTTTTACTGCACCAATGAGTTTGTCCGCATCGTTTTGTGCGCGAAGTAGATTGTAGAGACGTTCTAGGGCAATGGCCAGTGCTACTACAGAACACGCCAATAGCACATACATTACCCATCCACCTTTAGCTAATAGTTCAAGCATAATCCGCCTGCCAAAAAGCAGGCTTGCCACCTCCTTGAGAGCTGTTTATCTTCGTCTTGCGATTCCGGTCTAGAGTACTGCTACAGCAGCTGTCAATTCTCATGACTGCTTTCGACAAAGCCGCAGTGTTTTCCTTGTACGCCAGCTAAAGGAACCGTTAGAATCTTTTCACATTCACGGCGTTAAAATTCCTCCACCAGTCAAGCTACCCCGAGAGGTCCTCTTGCAGCTACGAGGGAAAACTGCTGTCCATTACAAGTTCTGTTCGGCCGGGCCTTTTGCTTTAATGTTTACAAAGCTGCTACCGGCGATTCTTCCAGTCAGCGAACATAAGAAGAAAGGCCACAAAGATCCCAACCCGAAAGAGCCAGATCTTTTGCCTACCGAAAAAACCCTGATGCTTATTCAGACTCATTTAGACCGTCGCAGTTACGCAAAAGAGGAAAAAAATCGGGTGTTTCTAGTGCCTGCAGGTGTTTCTCTCCGAGCCCGTTTTCTTTCGAACGCAAAAGAAGACTCCGGCGGCCTTCCGGCCCGACTGCGGAGCCTTCTTTGTATCCTGAGACTTCTTAGTTCAAGCTTACAAGGAGTACCACTGCACCCATAACTCCGATAGCAATAAACAAGCTTCTGATGGTCTTGGATTGATCTTCGAGCTGCTGATTCAGTTCGGTAACCTCTTTACGCAGCGCATCCACTTCATCTCTGGTGCTGGTCACGTCGGCATACTTCTGGTTCAGGCTATCAATCTGCACCTGATAGACGTCCAGACGCCGAGAGAGACTGGTCTGTGTAGACTCGAGGCTCTGCAGGGCATCTTCTAACATTCCGTAGTCCAGCTGAAGATCGTAGTAGCGGTTGTTGATCTCTAAAAGATCATTCTCGAATTCCGCCTCAAGTTCCATAATCAAGCCCAAAATTTCCTTGATCATCTGGTTGTCCGACTGGACTGCAGACGGTCTTTTCTCGAGTTCTGCAACTCTACCCTCTATGCCGCCAACCTTTTGCTCGTAATCGGCTTGAATGCCGGCAAGCACGTCCAAAAGCCTTGCCACAAACACCGCCATCTCATACCTGTCTATGGTCTGCTGCCCGCGAAACGATCCGTCTGGATAGCCTTCCATCAAGCCACTATCCAAAATCTTCATAATGCTTTCATATGCCCAGTGGGTTTTTTGCACGTCTGTTGGAGGTAACGCTGCAAAGGCTGAACTGGTCATAACTATTGCGAAGAGAACAAAAACTAGTAGGTATTTTTTCATAGCCTCACTCCTCTCTAACGATTGCTAAACTGATCTCCGGTATTATCTGAATCTCGAAAAACCTCGGCCATGCCAGTTTGATATCCCAATCGACAGCATCACCGAGTCGGTAGTCTCCCACACTTCTGCCGGCAAAATGCTTTCTGTAAAAGTCGTTTAAGCGGGGTCTGAGCAAAAATCCCAGTTCCTCCTGGACAAACCCGAAGAGGTTTTCGGGGATGTTGATGGTGTCGATACCGTTGCTTCTGGTAAACCTCTCGATTTCTCCCTGCACTTGGACTTTGTAAAAGTAGTCTTTTGCCAGGCGGTGAAGGAGGTACTCAAAGTGGGCTTTAGTTGCATTTTCCAGCTCTTCTCCTTCCAGCTTGTCCCTAGCCAGAGAGGAGACCGCCTGTCCTATGGCCAGTCCCAGCGTGTTTCCGGCAGTATTCCAACCGGCAAACCCTGTAAGCTTGGCCACTTCCACCTGATCGGTCATGGCTTCAAAAAACCCTGGGTGAGCGGAATTGGTGACGACCACATCGCAGATGACAACTCTCCTGCCCTGCTCCATCAGGTCTTTAACCTTTCCGGCAGAAAAGCTGTCGTTTCCTCCTGGAGTTACAACAAACAAATCAATAAGTCCGTTTTCAGCGATTCGGGCACCTACAGCCTCTAAGTGCCTTGCGATGTTTGCAGCAAAGTTGACGTCTTCAAAAGGGGCGACCCAGCGGGAACCCTCAATTCCTGAGTAAAACACCTTGAACGTGGGCTCCAAACCGTAGTGGTGGGTCACTGCTCTGCTGACCAATATCACACCCACCTCGTCTGCTCCGGGAAAGATCATTACTTTATCCTCAAGCCCGAGCTCGTCTACCTTTGCCTTGAGCACTTCCCGTTCAGCGCGGTGCAGGCCTGTCAGCGAAGCATCGTCCTGGGCGAGAATGAGGTAGTCAATAACTCCCTCTTGAACAAGGTCGATGGCCAGGCTGTTAATCACGTGGTTTCTCGCTCTGGCTGCTAGGTAGTCGTTCCTGATGTCTTCGGGAATGAAGCTCTCCAACTGGTCCAGCTTAGCCTGTTTGTCCGTCTGACCGAGATTTTCCACCTCGTCCTTGAGAATCGCCCACTCATGTGTAGCACTGTAGTACTGGGACGAACGAGCGTCGCTGGTTGTGATGGCAAGCCGCTGGATGGTATCAAAAGCGTAGATCGGTTTGTCTCCGATCTTCTCTTTGAGGGTTCTTAGAGACTCCAGGTTGGCCTTGGCTATCTCCAGAGGCACATCTCCTGTTCGCGATGCCACCAGGCCACCGTAGCAGAGCTGGGAAATGGAGACGATGTAGTAGTCTGCTTCACTTTCTAAAAGCCAAGCGGGATACTTTTCTATATCTCCAGGTTTCCTGTAGTAGTCCAGCATTTCGGAATCCGGCATCACAAGATCCAAACCCGAAGCTTTTGCCACCATCTCCGGCGAGTAGGTGTTTGCCGGTCTGCTGTCAAGGGGCAGAAGCAAGATGGTAGTACTGTCTTCCACATCAATCACGACACCTTCACCAACTTCTACGTCTCCTTCTGTCGAGGCCACCTCCTGAATGCTCTCCGCTACCTCTGGTGCCTCTGGCGCTCCAGCAAAGTACATCCCGACTTGAGTTCCTAACGCCAGAAGCAGTACAACCAATAGTGTTTTCTTGAGCATGACCTTTCCTCCGATCGCAAAGGACAGGTAGCTGCGTCTTACAGTACCATCCTAATTTGTGTTCGTTCATCGAAAAACGTTACTTCAATTCCAATTTATTCCTCTGCCTTTTGCAAAAGGTGGCGCTTAAACCTCAGTCCGTTTAAACGCCAGGTAAATCCTAGATGTATTATGTTTCCTGTCCAAAACCATAAGTTCCAATCCCCTGAGGAGTCTAAGCGCTGGCCTGCCTCTTCATCTCTCGGAAGCGCGCTTTTGTCAGCGACATCAGCCAAATCTCCTGCCAATCGGGATCCTTTCTGCGCAAAAAACCCTTGATGGTAAAGCCAACTTTCCCGTAAGCACGGACTGCTCTCTGGTTTTTTCCGTAAACCCGTAGATAAACTTCTTCCAGCCCTAAATGCTCAAAGGCTTCCTCCAAAACCATGTTAATCGCTCTGGTTCCGAGACCTTTGTTCCAGTACTGCTTTTCGGCTATACAGACTTTCAGCTCTGCATGTCCGCTTCTCCAAGCTATATTGCAGAGCTCGATATCGCCGATAGGATGTGCATTGTATTCGATAACCAGAAAACGTCTGTCGCGATTATGGGTTTTGTTAAACAACCAGTCCCTGATTTTCTCTTCCTCATCGGGATACTCCCAACCGGTGAGATCTCCCAATTCTTCATCGTGGCTCCAGGCCAAAAACTTTTCTACATCGTCTTCTGTGGGGCGTCTCAGACGTATGCAATCTTTTGCCATCTTTACTGTTCCCTCCACAACAACAAAGGTCCGGTCAACTGTCATGGAGGTTTTCTCTATAAGTCCGCCCCTTACCTTTAGGCAATTCCATCCATAGCCCGCAGTAGCTGTTTAAAATAGTGCTCGGGAAGATCAATGGTTCCCATGAGCAAACTGTCTTTGCCCTTGGGCCCGTGGCAATCGGAGCCTCCAGTGATAATCAACCCTCTAGATAGAGCAAACTTCTCATACTCTAGGGTCTGCTCCGGCAGGTGAGCTGAATGGAAAACCTCAATTCCATCGACGGGAACGTCCTTCAGGAGGCTGTCTGTTAGTTCCATCTTCACTAGGGCAGGATGGGCCAGCACCGCTACACCTCCCGCCTGATGAATCAGCTCCACAGCGTCTTTGGGCAGGAGTTTATTTCTGGCAACATACCCCGGTTTTTCCGGATTGAGATACCGGCTGAAGGCATCGGAAACCGAAACGGCGTAACCCTTAGCCACCATAGCTCTTGCCACGTGGGCCCTTCCGGGAAGGCCGGTAATGGGCAGATCTTCAAACTTGAGAGGCAGACCAAATCGTGTAAGCTTGTCCACAGTTAGATGAATCCTCTCAATACGCTCGTTTTCGAGTTCCTGCAGAACATCCAGCAGGGTTTGATTCTTCACATCAACTCCGTAACCGAGAATGTGGACCTCCCGATCCAAGTACTCGCAGCTGAGTTCCACACCGGGAATCACCATAAGCTCTGTGCCTAAAGCCGCCTTGGCCTCCAGCGCCTCGGGTACCCCTGCTACCGTATCGTGATCGGTAACACTGATAGCTGAAAAACCTGCTGCTGCAGTTTTCACGAGCTCTGTAGGTGTGAATGTACCGTCGGAAAATGTGGTATGAAGATGCAGATCGATCAACTTAATCGTCTCCTAAACTGTTTCGTAGTAGATTTAGAGCTTTTTTCTCAATTCTGCAGATTTGAGCTTGGGAAAGCTGCAGTTCCGCAGCTAATTCCACCTGAGTCTTCTCCGCAAAAAACCGCTGCATAACGATGTAGCGGCTGCGTTCGTCGAGGTTTTGCAGCAGCTCATCGATTAGCATTTTGGTCTCCTTGTGCTCTTCGACTTTGACTAGCACGTCTTGAAGCAACACCTTGTTATCTTCATCAATCGGTTCATCAAGCGACTTCGGCGTCCTGGCAACCTCTAGGGCATAGATCAACTCCTGTGGATCTACGCCTAAAACTCCTGCAACTCGAACGAGGCTCGGTTCCCGGCCTTCTTGTTGGTAGATGGTCTCGCTGATCTCTTTATACCGCAGGTACAGTTCCCGGGCTTTTCTGCCCAGACTCACCTGTTTCTGCTTGCGCAGGCACTCTTTCATCTCTCCCATAATGTAGGGTACTGCGTATGTGGAAAACGCAGTGCCAAAACCAGGATCGAAGCTGTCAAGTGCTTTAATGAGCCCAACAAACCCGGCTTGTACCAGATCCTCGTATTCGCCTGCAGAAAACCTCTTGGCCACATGTACCACTAGTGCCGTGTTGTTTTCCAGGAATCTATCTCTCGCTTCTTTGCTACCTGCTTTCGCTTGGCGGAGTAGTTCGATATCATTGGGCATCGTTTGCATGCGGTCTCTTTTTCATAGTTAGTTTTGTGCCTTTTCCCGGATAAGATTCCACAGAGATCTCATCCATACAGGCTTCCATGAAGTTAAAACCCCAGCCAAGATTCTCATCAGGTTTTGTTGTAAACTCGGTTGTCTTAGCCAATTCGACATTTTCAATGCCAACGCCTTGGTCTTCAATAACTATTGTCAAAAGGTCGCCTTCGATATACACGCTGATACTAACCGTTCCCACCGAATCGGGGTATGCATGCTGAACACAGTTCGAGACTGCCTCGGACACGGCTTTGCGGATTTCGTTGTATTCGGCCTCTGTAAACTGCTCGATCTGGACGGCAAATGCCGCTACCGTGGATCGGGCAAAAGCGATATTCACAGGCAAACTCGGGAACTGAAAATGAACTTCATTCTTCTGTGTCATAGACATTTGGCACGCTTAGACAGTGCCGTCCTCCCCTCGCAATAATCAAAAGGCAGGGCAGGCTACTCCTGCGCTGGAGCCACCTCTTTGAGGCTCTCTTTAAACAAGCAGAGTTTGGAGATTCCTGAGATCTCCAAGTCCTCCCTAACGCTGCCTTGGGCGCCTACAATAATCATTGTACCACTTCTGGCGTTCACCTTCTTGTACCGGCCTAAAATAGCACCGAGGCCCGAGCTGTCGTTAAAACCCACTTTGCTCAAGTCCAGCACAAAAACACTCAGCGTCTCGTAGTGCTCCCACATCTGATCTGCTGCCTCTTTGAGCTGGGCACCGGTAACCATGTCCAGATCCCCAACCACCTCTGCAACCAACATCGTACCGATCTTTCTAACACTAACAGGCATAAAATCACCCCCTGGGCTACTTGAGACAAACTTTCTTTCCAGGGGGTGATTTTTCCTTCCTTATAATTTATTAATTCCCAAAAGTTGCAAAAAACTTCTCGATATTTCCAGGACGAGGCCGGCTTTCTCGATGCCCCTTGCGGCAACCAGTTCCACTTCGCCAACAACTTCACCACCGAGCTTGGCGTAGATTACTCCAAGGCTTTCACCCTCTGTGATCGGAGCTTTCACCACCTCAGGAACATGAACGTCCAGGGTTGGCGTCTCGTCCCCGACTTTTTTCACCGTTACCCTCAAGTCCTGCTTTGCCAAGAGCTCCAAGACCTCGCGCCGTCCGTGGCTGACTTTGATCTCGGCTATCTGTTCCTTGGCATTTGCCAGAACCAGGGACTTGTAGTTGTTGTAGCCGTAATCCAGGATGCTTACCATATCCCGATAGCGATCGTTGTTTGATTTGGCTCCTAGGACGGCGGCGATGAGCCTGAGGCCGTCTCGCACCGCAGAACCACTCAAGCAGTAACCAGCAGCTTCAATCATGCCGGTTTTCACGCCATCGGCTCCGGGGTAACCCCTGAGAAACATCTTGTTGTAGTTGTAGAGAACCACTTCTCCCTTTTGTCCTGGCCTAACTGTGTACTCGTACGTTGACACCATCTCGGCAAAAAGAGGATACTTATAAGCTTCAACGGTGAGTTTTGCGATATCTCTGGCACTGGAGTAATGATCTCCGTCAATGGCCCTGTGGCTGCTTTCAGGCAGTCCATTGCTGTTGACAAAATGGGTATTGGTCAGCCCGAGTTCTGCCGCTTTAGCGTTCATCTTCTCCACAAAAGCGGCCTCCGATCCGCTGTGGAACTCTGCCAGAGCCACTGCAGAGTCGTTGGCAGAACCTACAGCCACAGAGTACAAGAGATCTTTTACGCTCATCACTTCCCCGACCTCAAGCCAAATCTGCGATCCTCCTTGGCGCTTGGCGTTTTCACTTACGGTCACCATGTCGTCCAGACCGAACTGACCGTTTTCCATCGCTTCCAGGATCAACAGCATGGTCATGATCTTGGTGATGCTTGCCATGTGCCTTCTATCATCGCCGTTTTTTTCCCAAAGCACCTGCCCTCCGTTGGCCTCGATGAGTATGGCACTAGGTGCGGTGACCACCGGCTGAGCAAGAGCCAATCCCGATACGCAGAGAATCATCAGCCATATGAGAAGGCAGCTCGGCCCTATCCTGAACTTGAGCATGCAAGTCAAGCCTCCCTTGCAAATCTTAGCGATTAATCTTATGCATCTTCAGCTTGTCGTATGTTTGCAATCGGCATCCACGCTTCACAGGCGTACATGCGGAGCTCTGCTCGAGGCACCTTGCGGGAAAGATGTTACAAAAAAGGGCATTCTGCCTAAGTTTTCAGCAGAATGCCCTAATGGTTTCCAACTCAGGACGCATCACTCACCAAAAAGCAGGTCGTGATACTCCTGGTTTCTTTCCATCTGGGTTTTTACATACGGGCACACCGGAATGATCTTCAAGTTTTCTTCCCTTGCCCAGCTGACAACTCTGTCCACGAGAAGCTTTGCAATACCCTGCCCTCTTAGCTCCGGCGACACCCAGGTGTGGTCCACCTCAATGACCGAAGCTCCTTTAGGGACAAATGTAATCTCGGCTATGGCAGCGTTCTCAGAGTCGCCTATATAAAACCTATTGGTTCCCTTCTTGATCTCCATGCGCAGCACCTCCCATTTGCTTTTGTGGACTTGAAAAGCTCTTACCCCTAAATGGTGCTTTTCAATCCACTCTCACAGTTTCTTCCCCAGCTTGGCTGCGCTCTGAAAGGAGAGCTGAGTACAGACCGAGAACGGTTTCGCCGAAATGCTCAACTGAAAACTTCTTTGCAGACTTCTCCGCTTCTAGAGACAGCTTCTTTCTGTGCTCCGGATCCTTAAGGACGCTGTCCAAGCGGGAGATAAACTCATTTCTGTCTTTGAACGTGTAGCCGTTTACGCCGTCCTGTACTACATTCCGCAGGCATGGGTCTTCCCGCACTACCAAAGGCAGTCCAGCAGCCAAGGCCTCGATATAAGTCAGTCCCTGGGTTTCGCTGGTGGATGCGCTGACGAAAACGTCTCCAACGTTGTAGTAGAGGCCGATCTCCTCCCAGGGACGCTCCCCGGCAAAGATCACCTGGTTCAAAATGCCCAGTTCCCCAGCAAGGGATTCCAGTTTTTTGCGCTCTGGTCCGTCGCCTACCAACACCAGCTTCACATCCTGGTGGAACGGCAGGTAAGCAGCCATAGCGCTGACGATCTCATCCAAGTTCTTTTCTTTGGAGACTCTGCCAATGTAGATCACGGCCATATCGTTTTTCCCAAGGCCCAGTCCTTCTCGGGCTTTTTCTACTTCCTCCGGCTTCCACGCAGACTTTGCAAACCTTTCCAACCTTAAACCCGTTGGAATGACCTCTATCTTCCGAGAAACACCGTAGCTCAGCAAGAGCTCTTTGGTTTTTTCTGTAGGCACAATAACTCTGTCTGCAGAATTGCAGAACGACGCGGTATACTTCCGCGCCAAAGCCCGGTTTACCGGAGTGAGAACTTTCCACCTGGCAATGTAGTGGGTGTAATCCTCGTAGATGGTGTGCATGGTATGTACGTGAGGTATCTCCAGAGACCTCGCCAACCTCCGTCCTAAAATGCCGATGGAAAACTCAGTGTGAGTATGGATAATATCGAAATCGTTGCGCTTAAAAGCCCTCTCGATGGCGGGATACAGCACTGCTGCAATGCGTCTTCCTGTGTTGGAAAACGGAATGCTGGGATAGCGCGCCACCCGCTCTTCATGCACAGGAGCCTTCGGATCGGTTGTTGTAAAGACGTACACTTCATGCCCCTTTTTCTCTAGATACTCCTTGAGCAAAAGAACGCTAGTTGCAACTCCGTTAATCTGCGGATAGTAAGTATCGCTGAAAATCCCTATTTTCATCCTCAATCCCCTACTCGCGTCATATTTTGCAAAAATGATCGCCGTATGCAGAGCCTCCTCTGCAAAGCACGGGACTTGTCCCCCCTACAAGTTCTTCGCCTGCTTTCCAATGGGCAAGCTGCCTTGAAAAGACATGCGTCAAGCTAGAGGCTCCTTTTTTACACCTTCTATCTGCATCATACCACAGGTCTCAAGGCAGGTAGTAGAGTCTTTTCCATCTAAACGAAAAGAAGACCTTTCCTTCATCGTGCGCAGTCGCAAGGACTAAACACAACCGATGAAGAAGAGTAATCTAAACAGAGCGCCATGCCGTTCAATGGTGTGGGTTTGGCCTGCACCGTTTTTTTTGACCTAGATCGAACTATCAAGATGCAAGAAAGGAAGTCCGCCGCATGAGACTCATTAAACGCTTTATCAGTTACTACAAGTACGAGCTTCCGCTCACCTTGCTTGACATCTTCGCTGCATCTGGGATTGCAGTGCTCGACCTGCTCTTTCCCATGATCACCAGGAAAATGATGAAAGACTTCATTCCAGCTCTGGATGTCGCCAGCATCTTCAGGTACGGTTTAGTCCTGCTCCTAATGTATTTTGTCGTACTTATTCTGCACTACATCGTTGACAACTACGGTCACGTTGCGGGCATGCGCATTGAAACCAGAATGCGCCAGGATCTCTTCACCCACATGCAGAGCCTGGACGTGGAATTTTTCGACAACAACCGCACCGGAAGCTTGATGTCCAGGATCATGAACGACCTCCACGAGGTGAGCGAACTGGCCCACCACGGTCCGGAGGATCTGCTGATCTCAGCTGTAATGCTGGTCGGTGCCACCATCTACCTCATGAGAATCAACGTTCCACTGACTCTGTTGATCGTCGCATTCGTACCGCTGATGATCTTTTTCGCCATCAAAACCAGGAAAAAGATGGCAAGGGCCTTTTCTAGTATCAAAGAGCAAACTGCGGTCATCAACTCGGATATCGAAAACAGCATTAGCGGAATCAGAGTGGCAAAAAGCTTTGCCAATGAAGACTACGAGTTCGAACGCTTCAATAAGGCAAACCACTCCTACCGCCAGTCGCGGGAAGGGGCCTACCACCACATGGCGGTGTTCTATTCGGGGCTCAACTTCATGACCAATCTCTTAAACGGAGCGGTCCTGGTGTTCGGCGGTTACTTGACGTACCTCGGCAAAATCGATCTGGCCGACCTTACCGCCTACATTCTCTTTGTTTCCATGTTCATTCAGCCCATCCGCAAGCTGACCAACTTCGCCCAGCAGTACGAACAGGGTATGGCCGGCTTCAAGCGGTTCGCAGAGCTCATGGAAACGAAACCCAAGATCGTTGACGGCGAGAATGCAGTTAATCTCACAAACGTAAAAGGCAGGGTAACCTTTGAAAACGTGTCCTTCAGCTACACAGGCCACGCTGAAGTCCTGAGAGATATCTCCCTGGAAGTGGAGCCTGGCAAGACCATCGCTCTTGTAGGGCCTTCAGGAGGAGGTAAAACCACCCTCTGCCATCTATTGCTTCGGTTCTACCAACCGCAGGATGGCAGCATTAAAATCGACGGCATCGACCTGAGGGATATTAAGCTCTCATCCCTCCGGCAGACCGTAGGTCTGGTCCAACAGGATGTCTTCCTCTTTGCGGGAACCATTCGGGACAATATCCTCTACGGCAGGCCCGATGCCACAGAAAAAGAGATTGTGGAGGCAGCGAAGAAGGCGGAGATCCACGACTTCATCTCTAGCTTGCCCAATGGCTACGATACCTACGTTGGAGAGCGGGGCATTAAGCTTTCCGGCGGGCAGAAGCAGCGGATCGCTATCGCTCGTTTGTTCCTGAAAAACCCGCCCATACTGATTCTCGATGAAGCAACATCTGCCCTGGATAATGTCACCGAGTACCGCATTCAGGACTCGCTCAAAAAGCTCAGTGAAGGCAGAACCGTCTTCCTCATCGCCCACAGGCTTTCCACGGTGAAAGACGCAGACTCCATCGTAGTTCTTGAAGAAGGCAAGATCGTGGAACAAGGAACTCATGCGGAGCTCCTAAAGACCAGTGGCGTCTACGCCGAACTTTACGGCTCCCAGCACGTGGCAGATCCGGAAAAAGCTTTCCTTCTTATCTAAAACCCGAGACTCAAACGCAAGCAGTAGAATGATGCTACCGGTCAAGTGGGCAAAAAACCAGGTCATAGCTTACACCAGCCACATCAACTGAGGCAAGAACGCGGGTTGTGATGTCAAGTCTCTGAAAAACTCGGACATCCGCATGTAACAAAACTGGGCGTAGTACTCTCACGCCCAAAGCATATAGAAACCTTTTTGCTTCCAATCGGATGGAAAACGTCCATAAACGTTGATAGATCAACCGTTTATGGACGTTTTATTAAACTACAACACAGAAACACGTTGCTAGAGCAAAAAGAATCCTAAAACACATCATCTACTTCAACTAAAGTTGTGCCGAACAACTCAAGTACCAATTCGTGAAACTTCGTGTCTATAATCCTTTCCACTACAGGTAGGATAATATAAGAGATTTCCAACTTCGAAGATGACGGTAACTTCTCCAACACGACAAGTAAATCGCCTTGTTTAAACTGAACAATTCCATCACCAACATCAGTTGGAGATCCGTACTTCTTAGAAAGTTGATACGAGAGGGCTGAAAACGCTACTTCACTGTGTGTCTGTGAAGTTATTAAACCTCTGTAGAACCTGTACTTCACATAGAACAGTTCACGTTCATAAAAGCTGTATTCTAATTCTACGGGCAAATCCAAAATTGATGTTTCAAATGTAACTCTGTCAACATCAAGCGAGACCCTTAACCATCGTACGCAATAATATGCTTCTAACCTTCTGCTGCCCACTACTATGCCAACAACCAAAACTCACCCCCGATCCCATTTTTTTGATAGTTCTATATTGATTACAGTGTCCCTTCTAATGATCGCCGAAAATTCGGAATTTGTTGATATACTCGCAACAATAAAACCAATTACGCTCTGCAGGGTGGTTTTCCGAGACCGGTTGAACGGACTCCTACCGCACGATACAACTTCCTCCCACTTTTGCAGAGCACTTCCTGATTCCCTCGTTCGGTCTGCAACCTCTAAATGTGCTCTATGTGTATGAGTTTCTTGCTGGCTCCTTCGTCTTCACTACTAGATCACTCCTTTTGGCCTGAGGTGACGGCATTAAGTAGCGATCAAAAAAGAGGCTTGCAGCATCAATAAATGCTGCTCGCCTCTTTTCTGCTTCAAACCTTAAAACTACTCCCCAAGGAAGCTCTTACCTCTGGGGTAGGAGACGCCAAAGTACTCAGCGATAGACTGGGCAACGTCTGCAAAGGTCTCTCTGATCCCCAGGTTCCGCGGCTTGATCCCGTACACCAAAAGGGGAACGTATTCTCTGGAGTGATCTGTGCTCTGAGTTGTTGGATCGCATCCGTGGTCTGCAGTGATCACCAGGATATCGTCGATCCTGAGTTTCCTTAAAACATCGGGAATGTAGCGGTCTGTTTCTTCTAGAGCCTTAGCATACCCTTCCACATCATTTCTGTGTCCGTAGACCATGTCAAAGTCCACAGAGTTAGCAAAGATCAAACCTTCTTCTACGGTGTCCAAAGCAAAAAGCAGCTGGCTCATAGTCTCGTTGTTGGATTTTGCTGAAAGGGACGTTGATATTCCCCTTCCGGTAAAGATGTCGGAGATCTTACCTATGGCTGTAACCGGCACTCCACTTGCAACCAGCACGTCGAGGATGGTCTCTCCTGTTGGCGGCAGGGAGTAGTCCCTGCGGTCTTTGGTCCTGTAGAAACTACCGGGTTCACCTGCAAAAGGCCTGGCGATGACTCTGGCAACACCGTGCTCGCCAACTAGAATGCCCCTGGCAATCTCGCAGAGCTCATACAGCCTCTCTAAGGGAATGACATCAATGTGTGCTGCTATCTGAAAAACCGAATCGGCTGAGGTGTAGACTATTGGCCTTTGAGTCCGCATATGCTCGTCGCCAAGTTCCTCAATGATCACCGTTCCCGATGCGGGGTAGTTGCCAAGCACTTTAACACCGGCCTCTTTTTCGAACCGGGAAATCACTTCTTCAGGGAAGCCGTTCGGGTAAGTCGGAAACGGCATTTCCAGATGCAAGCCCGCTATCTCCCAGTGGCCGGTGGTCGTGTCCTTACCTTTGGATTGCTCGGCCATTTTGCCGTATGCAGCCTGGGGATCTCCAGGCCTTCCCACTCCAAAAATGTCTTCGATGAGGCCCAAACCTAGGCGCTCCAAATTCGGCAGATACAGTCCCCCGCGTTCTCTAGCGATGTTCTGCAGAGTAGCGCTTCCCTGGTCGTTGTACAAATAGCTGTCCGGCATCTCTCCGATGCCCACGCTGTCTAAAACCCAAACGATGAATCTGCCCATGTTCAACCTGCCTTTCTGCAAAATCGGTCTTGCTTCAAGTTATCTGCAACAGCTAGTGCAAGTTCCGCTTTTTCCCTCTGGGATGAGTCTCGACGTAGACCTGACGCAGCCTGGACTGACTGAGGTGGGTGTAAATCTGCGTGGTCGCAATGTCGGCATGTCCCAAAAGCTCCTGCACCGTGCGGAGGTCTGCCCCGTTTTTCAAAAGATGGGTGGCAAACGAATGCCGCAGCGAATGAGGGCTGATTTTTTTCTTGATTCCAGCTTGTTCTGTGTAGCTTTTCAGGATCTTCCAAAAACCCTGCCTGGTCAGCCTGTCGCCTCTGGCATTCACAAAAAAAGCGTCTGTAGGAGTTTTTAGGAGCCTCGGCCTGCTGACCCTGAGGTAGTTCTGCAGCGCTTCATTGGCCACTTCGCCTAGAGGAATGATCCGCTCTTTGTCTCCCTTTCCCCTAGTTCTTACATACCCAGCTTCGAACTCAATATCACCGATGTTCAAGCTGAGAAGCTCGCTCACCCTCATACCGGTGGCGTACATCAGCTCCAGCATAGCTTTGTCCCTGATGCCCAACACGTCCCCTCCTGGAATAGACAGAAGCCTGTCCACTTCTTCCTCACTTAAAAACTCTGGAAGGTGTTGGCGCCTTTTGATCCCTTCCAAATTCTTAGCTGGATTAACTTTGATTTTACCATTTCCTCGAAAATATTCAAAGAAGCCCCTGATGCAGGCGACTTTTCTAGCAACTGTTGATGTGACCATCTTTTTCCACAGCACCGCAAGGTACAAGTAGAGGTCGTCCTCCGAAACTCGAAGGGGATCGGCGATGCCCGCTTCCTTCATGATCTTGGCAAACTGCTGCAGGTCCTTCCTGTAGCTGGTGATGGTGTTTTCGGCCATACCCCTCTCAACAAGCAGGTAATTAAGGTATTCGGAGATTGCCCCTTCCCACATGTCTACCACCTACCTAATATTAGACCAAAAGCTTGAGAAATCCCGGTGTAATGAACGCTTCCATAAAGCAACCCAAGAGAATAACCAGAACTCCAACGGCGGTTTTAGTAAAGTACTCCTGCACTTCCTGCATTAGGGATCGCTTCTTCCTGCCAAAGAGAGTGCTGCAGATCGCAGCAGAAAAAACCACCGACGCTCCCCCCAAGATCACAAGGCCAGGGAAGATGAACAGGTTCTGCGGAAGAAGCCCTGCAAGAAAGATCAGTCCACCTTTGAGGTGGAGCTCCTGGATTAAAAAACCTGCGCCAAAGCCCAAAATGAAACCCCTAAGAAAAGCTATTACTGCTATAAGGGGCACGCCAACTATCGAAAGAGATGCCAGAACCATGACCGCTGCGGTCTTGAGTAGATTCAAGTTCAGCGCCTCTTTCAGCAGAGCGGAGCTGGCCTTGTCCAGACCTCTCTCCTTCCCGATGAACCCGATGTAGCTGTCCAGATACATTCTAAGCTGGATGCGCTGGTCTGAGTGTACTACTCTCGTTGCCAAGACACCGAAAAGCAGCCCCAGAACGAGCATCATGGAAATCAGCAGGTAAGGCCAGAGCACTTCGGTGCTGAAAGCTTTTTTTCCCAGTTTAGACCGCATAGTATCACCTCAAGACAACCTATGCTTGAGGGGTGAAGTTTAGACTAGGGAGAAAACCTACAGCTCCACTCTGCCGTAGTAGCCGGCTTTGCCAAAAGAGATTTTCAGCTTCTTCTCACCAGTGAGCCTTGCCTGGCTGATGACCTCTGCCACTTGAGGATTTGTGGCTGTGGCAATTTGCTCGATGGGCAGCTTGTGGAGCACTGCAATCTCGGTTCCTAGCGCCTGAAGCTTTTCCAGAGTCCTAGGTCCGATGTAGGGCAACATCTCCAGGGGAATCTGTTTCACATATAGCGGTCTATTCCGGCCTTCGCCAAACCCACCTAGTTCTTCCAGGCGGGGACGAACGCCTGCTACAATGGGTCCACCACAAGTGCTGCAAATAGAGCCAGTTTCTCCCGGCATGCCGCACCTCAGGCAGCCCGACTCAAAGTACTTACCTAGTCTTGGGTCGAGACCGTAGTTGGCAATTACTTTTTCTTTTTCCAATGCTTCTTTGATTCCTGCAAAACTCAAACACTCTACTTCCAATTGATTGAACTCCCTCGCTATCTTCTGCAGCGAATGGGCATCGGAGTTAGCCACAAATGTAGTGGGATCTAGTTCCCTGATCCCGGCAATCATCTCGGTAGAGCTAGAAAGCCCCATCTCGATGGCGACAAAAGGACTGTCGAAGACTTCGTACAGCGAATCGACTAGTCTCCCGTAGAAGCCCTTGTGGGGAGTGAAAGCATGGGCAGGGAAAAAAAGCCCTCCGAGACTCTCTGCAACGCTTCTCAGTTCTTGAGGAGAAATGGCAAACCTTTGTGTGGAAAGCCTGGGGTTCTTGGTTCTCGGCCAGAGGGTTTTTGCTAGTTCCGTCAGAGCTTCAATTGTCGGGAGGTAAATCAGGTAGTGCACGTCCCCAAGTTCCACTTCCCAGCCTAAAACCAGAAGAAGACCGTCGTCTGTGATTAAGCCTCCACCGGCTGCCTCTTTAAGCACTCCTGCACCGATCAGTTCTGTGATCTCTGCAAGCACCGCTTCGCTACCGCAGTCCACAATGCCCAAAGCATCAAGCCCTTTAACCTTTTTGGCGTAGTTCAATGCGTTTTGTAGCGTTAGATCGCGGGATGCGGTGATCTTCACCGCTTCGCCTTTGGATCTTCCTATATGTACATGTAGATCGGCGTAAATCTCCATATCAAGCACCTTCTCAGGTAAGCATACTAGCTGCATAGCTCCCAGCTGCTGCTGCAGTTTGAAAGAACTCTGCCTCTTCCGGGTAGCCCCTGCCCATAGTACGGAGGGCAAACGCTCCGTAGTCCATGTGGGGGAACCCCCAGTAGACCACTTTGTGAGGGCGAAGGTCCAGATCTGCCCACCTTTTGTGGGTAAAAACTACTTCAGCAGGTGCAAGGGCGATCTTCAGCGATGTAAGCGTGTGGTGGCTGAGCCCTTGGTGACGACCCCTTCTATCGTACTGCATAATTCTGGGAATGACTATGGGCCGCCCTCCAAGGCTTGCTGCGGCGTTAATCCCGGTGCCCACCTCTATGGCGGTGGTGCCGTAGGTACTGCCTGTACCGACAACGCCAGGTCCCATGCCTGCGATCAGCACATCGCATTCCATTGAGGCCAAAGCGAGGGCGCTGTAGATGTTCACCGCTTCCCGGTCGCCGCCAAAAGCGTGACCTGCTGTGTAGGTGATAAACCTGTAACCGCTCCCTTTAAGGGTTTTTACCGTCTCGCTGTAATCGATAGGCAGGGCTCCTCCATCAGTCATGATGTAGCCCACAGTGAGCTTCGGGTTTTTCGCCCAAACGCCATAGCAAGCAGGAAGAAGCATGCTGTGAAGTTCTGCAAGTATCACAGGACAGCACACTTCTTTGGGCATCTCTTGCTTTTCCTCTTCTGCATAGACTTTTAGCTGCAGAGGAGTATAGCGCAACTTGATGATGTGTCCCTTACCTTTGATTTCCCTTGGCAGGTTGTTTAAGTTTACCAAAACGAAGTCCGCTCCGCCACTTCCGAGATTGAGGTCCACAGCGGTGGTGTTGATCACCACTGTATCGCCAACTGCAACGGGACCTGTAAGGTTGGTGTAGACCAGAGAGGCTCGCTCACCGATATCGGTCTCCACTTTGACCTTCAAAATGGCACCCTCTCCGCCTACTTCCGTAACCTTCCCCAATCTAAGACCGATTTCCACAATAGATCCCTCCACCTCTATTGTGAACAAAAAAAGGGGGAGAGTAATCTCGCCCCTGGAGCGTACTATTTACTTGCTTTCTGGCTCTAACAGGGCTCTTCTAGAGAGATTTATTCTACCCTGTTGATCGATTTCGATTACTTTGACCTGAACTACATCTCCAACTTTGACTACGTCTTCAACGTTTGCCACCCGCTCTTTGGCGAGCTTGGAGATGTGAATCAAACCTTCTTTACCTGGTAGAATCTCTACAAAAGCTCCGAACTTGGCAATTCTTGTTACTGTTCCTTCGTAAACTTCACCGACTTCCACTTCTTTAGTGAGCTCGGTGATGCGCTTTACGGCCTTGTTCGCTGCTTCCAAGTCTACAGAAGCAATATAAACAGTACCATCATCTTTAATGTCGATTTCCACTCCAGTTTCAGCAATGATCGAACGGATGGTCTTTCCGCCTGTACCGATAACATCGCGGATCTTGTCGGGATCGATCTGCATGGTAACCATTCTCGGTGCGTATGGCGAAAGCTCCGGTCTGGGTTCGGCGATAACTTCTGCCATTTTGTCCAAGATGAACAGTCTGGCTTCTTTAGCCTGTGCTAATGCCGCCTTGAGAATCTCTCTGCTGACTCCCGTTACCTTGATATCCATCTGGAGAGCGGTGATACCGTCTCTGGTTCCGGCAACTTTGAAGTCCATATCGCCAAAGTGATCCTCGAGACCTTGAATGTCGGTGAGGATGGTAAAGTCGTTTTGACCTTTAATCAGACCCATAGCGATTCCTGCAACTGGCTTTTTGATGGGAACGCCTGCATCCATTAGTGCAAGGCTCGATCCGCAAACGCTTGCCATGGAAGAGGAACCGTTAGATTCGAGAACCTCACTCACCACGCGAATGGTGTAGGGGAACTCTTCCTCTGCAGGAATTACAGGAAGTAGTGCCCTTTCGGCAAGTGCGCCGTGACCGATTTCTCTACGGCCTGGTGTACGCATTGGACGTACCTCACCAACGGAAAACCCTGGGAAGTTGTAGTGGTGAATGTAGCGTTTGCTCTCTTCTTCTGTCAGTCCGTCGAGAAGCTGGACATCGTGCAGCGCTCCGAGAGTACAGACTGAAAGAACCTGGGTTTGACCTCTGTGGAACATGCCTGTCCCATGAGCTCTCGGCAAAATGCCTACGTCGCACCTAATCGGTCTGATTTCAGTGAGTGCTCTGCCGTCGGGACGGATCTTTTCTTCAGTGATCATGCGACGAACTTCATTGGCTTCCAACTCGTCGATGAGAGAATTGATCTCCTTCTCCTTCTCGGCGAAGGCTTCTTCACCCATCTCTTTTAGCAGATCCTCGAGAATCTCTGCCCTGACAGCATCCACTGCTGCGGCTCTCTCCTGCTTGTCGAAGACGCGGAGAGCCGTGCTCATTTTGCTGAGTCCAAGCTCCTTAATTCTTTCCTGGAGCTGAACATCGGGCGTTGCCAGCGGAACTTCCAGCTTGGGCTTGCCGATTTCCTGGCGAATGGTCTCCTGCCAAGCGCAGATCTTTTTGATGTATTCATGGGCAAAGAAGATCGACTCAAGGGCTTCTTCTTCGCTGATTTCGCTTGCTCCAGCCTCTACCATGGTGATAGCTTCGCTGGTTCCAGAAACCATGATATACATGTCGCAGTTTTCCTGCTCTTTAATGGTGGGGTTGAGGAGAAACTTGCCATCTGCAAGTCCAACTCTTACGCCGGCCATAGGCAGGTCGAAAGGAATGTCGCTTACCAAAAGGGCAAGAGACGCACCGATGGTAGCCGCAACTTCCGGCGCATAGTCGTTATCCACGGAAAGTACAGTAGCGACGATTTGCACGTCGTTTCTGAAACCATCCGGGAAGAGCGGCCTGATGGGCCTGTCGATTAGGCGGGCGTTCAAGACTGCGGTCTCAGTCGGTTTTCCTTCTCTTCTTCCCCACGAACCGGGGATTTTGCCCACAGCATACAGCTTCTCTTCGTAGTCTACAAGAAGCGGGAAGAAGTCGATGCCTTCTCGTGGCTCCTTTGACATACAGGCCGTCACCAAGACCACTGTATCGCCAAAATATACCATTACAGAACCGTTGGCCTGTGCTGCATAATTGCCGAATTCAGCGGTAAGCGACTTGCCTTCCAAGTCAATTGTGTAGGTTTTTCGTGCCATTAATTTCCCTCCTGTGCTAAAAAAGGGAGCGGTACCCCCGCTCCCTCTCAATTACCTTAGTGCTCTAATACCTAAGTTTTCGATGAGAGTTCTATATCTTTCAATATCTTTATCTCTCAGGTATCTCAGGAGACCATTTCTTTGACCAATGAGCTTGTACAAGCCACGGCGAGAATGGAAATCCTTTGGGTGACTCTGGAGATGCTCGGTCAGGTCGCTGATTCTTTTGCTCAAGATCGCGATCTGCACCTCAGGAGAACCAGTATCACCTTCATGAGTTTGATACTTCTCGATGATAGCTCTCTTTTCTTGTGAATCTAATGCCATTAGTTCCACCTCCTATTCATATATCCCCCAAAGCCAAGCTAAACGTCGGAGGTTTCGTTTTGCTGAGCATTGGGTTGCTTCTCCACTTAGTTTACCACACAAGCTAGTGATTAACAATATTTCTACAAAAGATATACCTTCACCGGTCGGCATGCTGTGGAGCCGTACTTCCCCGACCAGGCAGCTTTCTACAGATAATGGGCAAGATAGCCTCTGGCCTCTTGGATGTCCCGGCTTACTTGGTCCATCAGTTCTTTTGCGCTTTCGTACTTAACAATCCCTCTCTGATAGCGGATGATCTCTATGGAAAGGGTCTTGCCATAGAGGTCGTCGTCGGTGTCGAAAAGATAAACCTCAACTGCAATGTCTGCGCTTTCGTGAAATGTTGGTTTGTCCGATATGGAAAGCAGGCCGTAGTACGACTTGTTTTCTGCGAAAGCCCTCACAAGGTACACTCCGCACGCTGGGAGGAACTTTGCCTCAGGCAGCTGGATGTTGGCTGTAGGCATCTTCAGCTTTCTGCCCCTACCTTCGCCTCTGACCACCTCGCCTGTCAGCCTGAAGGGCCTTCCCAAAAGACGGTTTGCCACTTCGACCCGTCCTTCCCGCAGAAGCCTGCGGATCATCGTGGAGGATACAGTGCCGTTTCGATAGGTCACCGCTTTGCCAATGCGAACCGGAACCTGGCTCTTTCTTCCCAAATACTCCAAGAGGTTGCTGTCGCCTTTGGCGCCTTTCCCGAAGCGGAAGTTGGGGCCTGCAACCAGTCCAACTGCACCAAACTTGCCCAATAGTATGTCATAAAAAAAGTCCATAGGGCTGAAACGAGCTATTTTGGTAAAGTCGGGCAGAAAGACTACCTCAACTCCAAGGTCCGCCAAAATGTCCAGCTTCTCCTGCCCGGGAGTGAGCAGCTTTACCGAGCGCTTCTTCAGCACTGCGCTTGGATGCTGGGCAAAAGTCATGATGGCAAGCTTTGCCCTCTTTTTCTTCGCCAAAGTCCTACCCTGTTCGAGCAAACTCACATGACCTATGTGCAGTCCATCGAAGGCTCCTAGCACGATTACGGTACGTTCTTTTTTTGCACTATCTAAATCCAGTATTTCCATTTAACCACCGCCAAAGCTCAGGAAATAAACACCTTTTCCGGTATTAACCTGGGTTCATTGCTGTCTTGAAATCTGTAGATGCCGGCAAATATCCTGTCGTGAGTGTATACTTTAACCTTTTGATCTGGCTTCAGTCCTTGAAATCCGCTTGCCACATCGTTTCGGGCTAGGCTTTGCCCGCTGAAAAGAGCCTTCGTGCTCGTTTCCCCGGCAACGATCTCTGCGAAGTTCAAAACCCGATCCATCTCCTCGGTGAAGGAGAGGCCTTGTTGCATCCTTTGTTCTATCTCATCAAAAGAGAGGGAATCTTCGATTTTTAGCCCTCCTGAGCTGGTACGGAGAAGAAAGCCCATATGGGCTTTTAAACCGGTCTCTTCCCCAATATCGTGGCACAACGAACGGACGTAGGTGCCGCTGCTCACCTGAGCCTCAAACACCACTCTGCTTCCTTTCTCAATGGTCTCAGGTGCATGTTTGATGGTCAGGGAGTAGACGGTTACGTCTCTTGGTGTCCGTTCGATCTCGATTCCTTCCCGCATCAGCTCGTAGAGCTTTTTCCCGCGAACTTTGATAGCAGAGGCCATAGGAGGGATCTGCTTTAACGGCCCAGTGAACTGAGTAAGCAGGGCTTCCAAGCTTTCTTTGGTAATCCTTCCTTCGCCTTCTGCAGTAACCTGTCCGTAGGCGTCGTAGGTTGTTGTTGAACAGCCAAAAACCGCCTCAAAGACATAGGTCTTGGATTCATCTTGAAGATACTCCAAGACCCTTGTTGCTCTGCCTACGCCGATTACAAGAACCCCGCTTGCGCCGGGATCGAGAGTCCCTGCGTGGCCGATTCTTCTAATTTTCAGAAGCTTCCTGAGCCTTGCCACCATGTCGTGAGAGGTTGGACCGGGCTCCTTTAAAAGATTGATTATCCCGTCCACTGTTGCCCCACCTCTTTCGCTGCAGCAAGCACCAGGGAGATGGCCTCATCTAGCGAAGCGTTTATAGTGCAGCCTGCCGCCTGCTTATGTCCGCCGCCCCCAAAGCGTTCAGCAAGCTTAGACACATCATAGCCGTTTTGGGATCGCAGTGAAACTTTGACCAGGCCTTCCTCTTTCTCTTTAAACACCAAGGACATTTTCGTGTTCTCGAGCATTCTGGCAAAGGTGGACAGTTCTTCTGACACCTCAAAATCCAGACCGAACTCTGCCATTTCTGTATAAGTTATCCAGGTGTAGCAGATCTGGTCTACCACGGTGAAGCGCTTAAAAGCCAGGGCCAGCATCTTGAAGTACCCTAAAGGCTTGTTCTCGTAGATCTGGCGGCTTACAAAGTTCGGACGGGCTCCCCGTTCCACAAGCAGGGCGGCTTTGCTTAAAGTGTCTTTTGTTGTGTTGGCAAAGCGAAAACCTCCGGTGTCCGAAAGGATGGCAGCGTACAGCGGTTCTGCCAAAGCTGCGTCGATCTCCAATCCCAGATGCAAAATGAGCTCCAGAATGATCTCTCCTGTTGCAGCCCTTCCTGCCTCCACCAGGTTCAAGTCTCCGTAGTGGGGGTTGGAGTTGTGGTGATCGATGTTGATCTTCACCTCGGCTTGTTGAAACAGCCTGGTGCCCACATCGCCGAGCCGTCCGAGATCTCCCGAATCGATAGCGACAGCCGTTTCGAAACTGCCGCTAACCTCTTCGGTGCGGAGAATCTCGCCTGGCTCCATGAGAAACTCCAAGTTCGCAGGGACTCTGTCTTCACTTGCCATGGAGACGTCTTTGCCGAGCTTTAGTAGAGCCCTGCCGAGAGCAAGCAGCGAGCCGATACAGTCCCCATCGGGACTCACGTGGCAGAGCAGGAGGATCCTGTCTGCACTTTTGAGGTGACTTACTATTTCTTGCATGTGTTCCTTACTCGGAAGATTCATCACCGCTTGCTCCCTTTTTTAATGCTTCTTCTAACAGCCTGTCGATATGAGCACCGCGCTTCAGGGAAGCGTCATATCTGAAAGACAGTTCTGGAACGAGCCGGAGCCTGATACGTTTGCCGATCTCGCTGCGAATATAGCCGGTAGCTTTGTCGAGACCCTCCTGAATCTCGTCCAGCTTATCTTCATTTAGCGATGAATAGAACACCTTGACATAGCTCAGATCGTCACTGATTTCCACATCGGTGATGGAAATGAAGCCGATGCGGGGATCCTTCACTTCTCGGTGAAGGATATCGGCGATCTCTTTTTTGATCTCTTCCTGTATGCGATCTTTACGGTGATGGAGTCTTGATCTTGACATCACATACTCCTACCTTTCTTGCCTTACTCTGCGGTCTACTGATCTACTTCGACCATTCTGTAGGCTTCGATGATATCTCCAACTTTGATGTCGTTGAACTTATCAACTCCTATACCACATTCGAAGCCTGAAGTAACTTCTCTAACGTCGTCCTTAAATCTCCTGAGAGATGCCAGCTCGCCTTCGTAGATAACAACGTTATCTCTAAGGACTCTGACACTGGCACTGCGCAGGATTCTGCCGTCCAAAACATAGGAACCGGCAACGTTGCCCACTTTAGGAACCTTGAAGACCTCTCTGACCTCTGCATGGCCCAAGACTTCTTCTTTGTAGACAGGTGCAAGCATTCCCTTGAGGGCTTTTTTGATATCCTCAACGGCATCGTAGATGACGCGGTAGGTTCTGATATCCACCTTTTCGCGCTCTGCCGCCTTCTTGGCAATGGCGTCAGGCCGCACGCTGAAACCGATAACGATGGCATTTGATGCTGCTGCCAGGTTGATATCGCTTTCGCTAATGGCGCCGACTCCTGTATGAATGGCCACCACTTTAACTTCTTCGTTGGAAAGCTTCTCCAACTGCTGCTTGACGGCCTCTGCAGTTCCCTGTACGTCGGTCTTGATGAGGAGCCTCAATTCCTTAATGTCGGCGCTCTGAATCTGCTGGAAGAGATCCTCCAGAGAAACTCTGGTGGTCTTTTGCATCTCTTCTTTTTCTTTGCTCAGACGCTTTGCGGCAATTTCTCTTGCCTGCTTTTCGCTGGTGGTAACTTGGAACAAGTCTCCTGCGTGAGGAACATCGCCTAGGCCGAGAACTTCAACAGGTGTCGATGGTCCGGCAGTCTTGATGTTTTGGCCTTTGTCGTTGGTCAGGGCTCTAACCCTGCCGCAAACTGTACCGGCCACCACCGGATCGCCTACTTTAAGGGTACCTTTCTGGATCAAAACGGTGGCTACTGGACCACGGAACTTGTCGAGTTTGGCTTCGATAACGGTGCCCTTTGCCAGTCCGTCTACAGGTGCTTTAAGCTCCTGCATCTCTGCTACTAGGTTGATCATTTCCAGAAGTTCCCCTATGCCGTCGCCTCTAAGGGCGGAAACGGGGACACAGATAGTGTCTCCACCCCAATCCTCAGGTATGAGACCGTGTTCTGACAGCTGCTGCTTGACGCGGTCCGGATTGGCACCTGGAGCATCGATTTTATTGATAGCCACAATGATAGGCACATTAGCGGCCTTGGCGTGGCTGATAGCTTCGAGAGTCTGCGGCATTACGCCGTCGTTTGCAGCCACGACTAAGATCGCAATATCGGTTACCTGTGCGCCTCTAGCCCTCATGGAAGTGAAGGCCTCGTGCCCAGGTGTATCCAGGAAGGTAATTTTGCCACCTTCTAGTTCAACCTGGTAGGCGCCGATATGCTGCGTGATTCCGCCTGCCTCGCTTTGAGCTACATGGCTCTGGCGGATTTTGTCCAAAAGTGAAGTTTTTCCGTGGTCGACGTGGCCCATGATTGTAACAACCGGGGCACGTGGCACAGGTTCGAGATTCTCTGGTTCTTCTTCGATCTCTACACTTTCACTTTCGTCCTGTTCTGCGGCTTTCATCTCCAACTTCGCACCATACTCCTCAGCCAAAAGGCTGGCGGTATCAAAATCCACCGGTGCGTTTTGATTCAGCATCATACCCAGATCCATTAACTTCTTAATCAATTCGGTTGCGGGAATCGCCAGTTTCTCTGCGAGTCTGGCTACGGTAAGTTGTTCTTCTATAGTAATAACCTTCTTCTTTGTCTTTTTCTTGGCCGGCTTTTTCTTGGTTTTGGCTTTCTCTATTTCCTCAAAGTCCTCTTCGACAATTTCATCTTCATCCGAAAACGCTTCGTTGAGTAGATCCACCACTTCGTCGTCTAGTGTACTCATGTGGCTGGGTACTTCAACGTTGAAGTCCTTCAAGTAGTTTATGAGCTCCTTAGAAGTCACATTGAGTTTCTTCGCCATTTCGTAAAGACGGATTTTGCTCATTCACTCACCCCCGGAGTTTATCAGTTCTTTCACTCTGCCCGCAAAGCTATCTTCGGTCAGAACGACCACCGCTGCCTCTTTTACGCCAATGAGCTTTCCCAACTGAATCTTACTGGGGAAAAGCACCAATTCCACTTGACATTTCTCGGCCAAGTGTCTGAAATTGCGTTTAGTGGAATTGCCTGCATCAGCGCACAGAATGATAAGGCGTGCTCTGTTACTTACGATGGCCTCTTCGGCAGCTTTGCTTCCAATCAGCAAAGCTCCGGATTTTCTTGCAATCCCCAACATGCTCATCTATTTGCCAGTTCCTCTTTCAATCTCTCGAAGATCTCTTTTGACACTTCAGCATTCAGCGCACGGCCGAGCCTGTCGCCTTTGAAGGCCAACTCCAAACATTCAAGCTTAGGACAGATGTAAGCACCTCTGCCGTTTTGCTTGCCAGTAGGATCGATCTTTACTTCCGACTCTGGCGTCCGTACGATTCTGATGAGTTCTCTTTTGGGGAACTTACCTCTACAGCCTATGCAGCTTCGTTCAGGAATCTTCTTGACCATCTTCAGCGTCACCCACCTCTTCCTGGGATTCGACCTGGTCCTGGTCAATTTGACTTACGCTTTTAATGTCGACTTTCAGTCCGGTGAGTTTTGCTGCAAGCCGTGCATTTTGCCCTTCTCTACCGATAGCAAGAGACAGCTGATCGTCGTCTACGATCACTCTGGCAATCTTTTCCTCGCCTTCGAGGATCTCTACAGAATTAACTCTTGCTGGAGACAGTGCATTGGCTACGAAAACACTAGGATCGGGATCCCATGGAATGATGTCGATTCTTTCGCCGTGGAGTTCTTCCACCACCGCCCTGATCCGGGATCCTTTGCTGCCAACACAGGCTCCCACCGGATCTACATTTTCGTCTACCGACCACACTGCAACTTTAGAGCGGTTGCCCGCTTCTCTGGCAACTGCTTTTACCTGCACAATACCGTCGTGAATCTCGGGAACCTCAAGCTCTAGAAGCCTGAGCAAAAGGCCCGGATGCGTTCTGGAAAGAACGATTTTCGGCGACTGATTGACCTCTTTAACTTCGGCAATGTAGACTTTGATGCGATCGCCGTGCTTGTAGACCTCTGTAGGAACCTGTTCTCTTGGCATAAGGAGCGCTTCCGTTTTGCCGAGATTAATAAACACATTGGTCCCGGAAGTCCTTTCCACAATGCCGGTGATCAGATCTCCTTCGCGGTTCCTAAACTCCTCCAAAACCAAAGCGCGTTCCATGTTAAGGAGGTTGTTGCGCACGTTTTGTTTGGCGTTTGTGGCAACCTTCCGTTTGAAGTCAGCTGGGGTTACCTCAATCTCTACCACATCGCCTACTTCGTAAGCGATATTGATCTTTTTGGCATCTTCAAGTGCTATCTCCAGATCCGGATTGCTGACTTCTTCTACTATTGTCTTTTGTACATAGATATGGAGATCTTTGTTTTCATCAAACCGAACGCTAATGGACTGTCCTTCTGCTTTGTAATTGCTTTTGTAAGCGGTAACAATAGAAGTCTGCAGTACAGACATTAGCTTTTCTTGGGGTATTCCCTTTTCCTTGGCAATCTCTTCGATTGCTCGGTAAAGTTCACTGGTCATTTCTCCACTAACCTCCGACTAAAACTTAATGGCCAAACGAGCTTTGCTTACTTGGGAGTAAAGCAGCTCGTGAGTGCCTTTTTTGGTCTCAATGACGATTTTTTGGTCGTCGTCTGCAGCTCGCAGGTATCCCGTCAGTTTATCTTTTCCGCTAATAGGTTCCGCTAAAGAAAGCTGCAGGTAGCGACCAACTTGTTTCTTCAAATCCGCATAGTCCTTGAGCTCTCTTTCTGCTCCAGGAGAAGAAACTTCTAGAATGTATGCATTTGGGATGATATCTACCTCGTCTAACGCCTTGGAAAGGGCGCGGTTTACTTGTTCCAGCTCATCAAGAGTCACTCCCTGTGGAGGGTTATCGATAGTAACCGTAAGCACCCAGTCTTTGCCTTGTTTCTTATAAAACACATCGACAAGGTCCAAGCCAAGGTCTGTCAGTATCGGCTCTACCATTTCGGTGACCACTTCGACTACTTTGCTCATCCACCCCGTCCTCCTTCGTTTCCGGTGTTTTACAAAAGAAAGAGTGGGCAAACCCACTCTTCTCCACTGATCTCTATACCTAACAAGTCAATTAACCAACACATTCATCCATAGTATACCACAGTACGCAGTTAATATCAACAACCCTAAAACCTTAGGATCGCGTTCAAGTTTTGTAGGGATCGATGTAGTTCCTTGTTGTGCTGTGATTAAGTGAT
>LFSI01000021.1:0-29302 GCA_001512545.1 Clostridia bacterium DTU065
CAGGATGCATACTGTCAAGTGAGCGAGTACATGCGCTACTACAACGAGCGCCGTCGTCATGGGAGTCTGAGAGACAAGCCTCCCAGAGAATACCACAAAGCAATCATGAGAAACGATTTGAAACCTGAAGTTATTGCTGCATAATGTCCAAAGTTAGGGGTTTGAACCGTTGATGAAAGGGAAAAAGCATTGGCGTCTAGCAGTACTTCTACTAACAATTGCAGTTCTTGTTAGCGGGTGTAACCTATTCGCTAAGCCCAATCGCTACATAGAGGGTGAGGTTACCATGGGCGATGGAAAAAGCCCACTGGGTCCTGCCAAGATCTATGTTGACGATGAACTGAAAGTCGAAACAGGCGCAGATGGTAAGTTCAAGATTTCTGTCAAACCAGGAAGCTATAAGGTCAAAGCTGCATACGGCGAAAGAACTTCCGCTGTAGAGACCGTCAACGTTGATAGAGAGGACGTAAAAGTCGTTCTCAAAATCGAAGGTCTCGGTCATGTCAGTGGAAAGGTCAAGCTGGGCGATGGTTCGGACTTCGTAGGAGCAACCGTAACCTTCGGAAATATCCAGCTTCAGCTTGATGACAAAGGCGCTTACTCCACGTTCGTAGAACCTGGCCAGCAGCAGATCAAAGTTGAGTACAAAGGCTTCGTCTACACAGAAACTTACAACATGCCTTCTGGTAATGCCACCAAAGACATCACCGTCGCAGATCTCTTGACAAGAACGATTACCCTCAAAGACAAGTCCGATGCTCCACATAAAGGCGTTACCATCAACGTCAAAGTTGGAACCTTTGCCGACAGCGTCATCACTAATGATGAAGGTAAGGCTTCCCTCATCGCACCTAAAGGCGATGCACAGTTCTCTTTCGATCTGCCGATTCCCGGAAGCGGTGCAGCTCTTGGATTCACAGAAGAAACCGAGCTTGATACAGCAACGACACTAGTTGCAGACATCGAAGACAGGAAGGTCTTCTTCGACGATTTCTCAAGCGACACTGGAGCCTTCGTACTCAGCAATACAGCTATTGCCGATGGCAAGCTCACCAGTGTAGACAGAGGCGCTCGCGGCATCGCATGGCTCAAGTCTACAGAAATGGGCATTGCCAATGACTACCTTGTTGTTGTCAAAGGCTACGGCGACGGAATGGCATACAGAGTCAACGCTTACGTTCCAGATGATTGGGACCAAAACATCGTGTTTGCCGGTTACCAGTCGGCCATTTACGTCAAAGGAACAGGCAGTGCCTTCCAGATCTCCTCGTTCCACGGCAGTGGAGCACCGATGGCACAACCGTGGTGGGGTCAGATGAGAGACCTAGACTTCAATAACGGTCTGATTGGTGGAGACGAAGGCCACCCGATCATTGAACCAGGTTCCTTGATGGGTATTGGCTATATCGCAGATGAAGAGAACGTTTTCGCCGCAGCCATCAGAGACCTCGACGATGGTAACCACTATTCCGTCTACTTCAACGGCCAGCACATTGTTGAGGCGATCGACACCGACGAAGCTCACGAGTATCCATGGGCTGAAGAGCCTGTTGCGTACCAGCACACAGGTGGTGGCATCGTTCTGGTATTTGAAGTCAATGCAGATAAAGTCTTCTACATTACAGAAATAGCCGTCTATGAGCTGTAATGTTTAGCATTTGATAACAAGAAGGCCTCAAGGTTGCTTGAGGCCTTCTCAAACTCACTGCTGGCAGCTAGCCAGCAGTAAAAACTGCTCTATGCGTTATATAACATAACAAACGAGATTCTCAACGCAACCTAGGGAAGGTGAGAAAAATTTGAAATCACGTTACCTTGGTCTAATACTACTTCTTTGTCTATCAGTTTCGGCTCTGGCCTNNCCATTGAGTTTACCCCAGAGGGATTTATTGTAGATGAGTTGGGGTCCCAATATATTGAGATTATGTACGACTTCGCCGACTTCGAACTTTCCTTCGACGTCAACGTCAAGGAGTACGGTACCTACGGCAACATCTACCTGTCCCTTCACGAACAGGACAACTTCATGGGTCACACCATAACCTTTGATGCAAGTAGCGTCCGAGTTCTGACAAGACACGGCTACTGGAACGACTATACCACGGTCGGCTCTTTTGGTTACAGCGTGCGTCCCGGAACTTGGTACAACATCAAAGTGGTTTGCGCCGTAAACGACTACATCATCTACGTAAACGGCAGTAAAGTCGGTCAGTTCCAGGATCGAGACGGCCTGTACCCCACAGGCAGTATAGTGATCAAAGCAGCAAACTCTACCATGGAGTTTAAAAATATCCAGGTTAAAGCCGATGAACTGGTGCCCAAACCACTACCCAATGTGGTGATAAACACCGATAGATTTCCCAAGCCCAATGCTCTAATTTCCGGCACGTTCCTCAGCTTGGACTACTCCAATGCTAGATGGGATCCGTACTCTTGGGAAGATGAGTTTAAGGCTATGAAAGACCTAGGTATGGACTTGATCGTAATCAGACCGTACGTATCGGAAGATCAAGACCCACTCTTCCTCGTACTCGATGAGGTCTTCGCTGAAGCGAACAGACAGGGTTTCAAGATCATGCTCGGCACATGTTCCAACAGAGACTACCAGTGGACGAGCTTCAGCAAGTCTGTGCTGGATCAGCAAATGGTTAAAGCCAAAGCCGACATCGACAAGCTCTACGAACGCTACAGCGACGCCCCGGCCTTTTTCGGCTGGTATCTTGCCGATGAGGTAGACGAAAAGGACTTTGTCGGTACCCGTTTTGAGACGGCCAAAGCCTACTACGGCGAGCAGGTCCAATATCTGAAAGCTCTAACTCCAGACAAACCCATCTTGATGTGCCCGTCGTACGATGCAAACTCCACATCACCAAAATGGTGGGCAAAGAAATACAGTGAGCTCTTTGAGGCTGTAAAAGTCGATATCATCGGTCCCCAGGACAGCGTAGGCGCAAAGAGAGCCACTCCCGAACAGGCAATACTCTTTTACGCCGGGTTTAAAGAAGCTGCAGACAAGCACGGAGTCACCCTCTGGGCTGATGTGGAAATTTTCGACATCAAAACCTGGCGCCCAGCACCTATTGAGCTTTTGAAAAGACAGCTTTTGGCTGTAGAGCCTCACGTCGAGAAAGTAATCATCTTCGAGTTCAATCACTACATGAATCCCTACAGAAGCATTCACACCAGAGTACTCTACGAAGATTACAAAGCATGGATTGAGGAGAAGTAACGTCAGGTCATTGATTCAAAACCTTCGGAGGTGTTTGCATGAAAAGACAGCTACTTGTTTCAATCCTTGTACTTGTCCTGTCACTTCCTAGTTTTGCAGTCACCATCGATGTGTGGTTGCAGCATACCAATGAAGAGATGAAGATTCTTAGAGAGATCACCGACAAGTTTACCGAAAAAACCGGTATTGAGGTTAACTATACCTACGTCAACCCTGCAGACAGCGAAACGGTGTTCCTCATGGCAGCTGCAAGCGGCACCGCCTATGACGTAGGAGGCGTAGGATCGTTGTTTGCCCCTGAGCTGGGGCTACGGGGTGCGGTCATTAACCTGGCCCAGTTTCCCGACTATGAAGAGTTCGCTGCAAACTTCCCACCAATGTACTTCAACTCACTGCAGTATCAGGGGCTTGTCTTTGGCATTCCCTACAGAAGCTACCTCTACCTTACCTACCAACGGACGGACATCCTCCAAGACTTAGGGATAGCTCCTGTAACCACGTGGACCGAACTGAAAAGCATTCTACCCAGGCTGCAGGCCCAAGGCATGAACTTCGCTCTCACCTTCGGCATCTCAGAGTCGGTCTACGCTGATGTCAACATGTTCATGTGGCAGTACGGAGGCGACGACTACAACGAGGATCTGACCAAATCCGGCTATGACTCGCCTGAATCCATCGCCGGGTTTAAAGAGTTTGCCGAGATCTACACCCAGTACAAGATTCCTCAACAGGTTGTGGCCTACCAGTCCTTTACTCAAGGTGAGCTGCCCATCCTTATGCAGTCGGGGCATTTTGCCACCAACCTCGAGGTAAGCGCACCGCAGCTTGCCGGAAAGTGGCAGATGACTCCCGCCATCGGTACCATGAGAGACGGTGAGCTCCACATCGAGTCGTTTATCGGCGGCGTGGCTCTGGTTATATCCAAAGACAGCAAGAACCCGCAGGCAGCTTGGGAATACATCAAATGGCTATGCAGCGTAGAGACTCAGACCGAAATCACCACAAGATTTGCCCAGCAGATCAGGGGCAACCTCTTCATCCCTGCAAACAGCGAAGCTATCGGCAACATGCCAGTCGGCGAGGAGAACGCCCTGACACTTCGGAAACAAGCCGAAGGTTCCAGAGCATCCATGTACGGACTTGTGGCGCCAAGGCTTAGAAGGCGTTACCTGCAGTTTGCCGCTGAAGAAGTGGTGCTTTTGGGAAGAGACCCTGAAGAGGCCATCAGGAAAGCTGCTGCGGACCACAATGAAGAGATCCGCAAAAAGACCATCGAGTACGATCGCTTTATCAAAAGAATGCTGGAAGAAGCAGGTAAAGCCAAGTAGATCAGAGTAGATTTTTGGTGAAAAGGTTAAAGGGGGAATAATTGTGAAAAGAACGTTGGGTTTGATTCTCATTGTCTTGCTTTGGGTTAGCGCTACCATCTACGCCAAAAAACCACTTGCGGTAGTTTACTCAGAGAAAACCGCAAACGCCACGGTTAACTATCCCACCTACAAAGGCGACTTTGACTTCTTCACAAGATGGCTCAGCAAGTTTGCCGAGTTCGACGTCATTACTGATGCCGACGTTGAAGCAGGAGCCCTTAAAGACTACAAAGCAGTTCTTCTTCCCGACAATGCGGTAATGAGTGAAGAGGAAGCCGAGTACTACCTGGACTTCATGGATCGAGGCGGAAGAGTTTTCGGCTGCAACTCCACATCAGTGCGCAATGAAGAGCTGCAGCTCACCAAGTACCTGCTCGCAGACGTCTTTGGCGTAACCTGGGTACAGTGGGTAAACGATCCCAGCAAGCACAACTACGTAGTCTTTACCGATCACCCCATCTTTGAAGGTCTTGACGTAGATCACGTGCAGCTGCTTACATCTGCAACGCAGGTTGTAAACAACCAGGACGGCGAAGCTATTGCTACCTGGGTGAACGCAGATCTTACAACGCCTAGCGAACCTGAAGAAAGAAACGCTGCATTTTTCGAGTACGAAGGCAACATCTTCGTGACCTTCCAGATCATTAAGTCCATATACCTTAACCACAAGGTATACGATCAGATTATGCAAAACATAGTGGCTTATCTAGCTCCAGATGCCATTAAGTAAACAAGAAACTAACGCTTCCACTGCCAAGCGGTGGAGGCGTTTTCTTTTATCCCCTTTTAACCTGCAAGATGTAGCCCAAAAACACCCTCTCCTAAGAGGAGGTTTATCTTTTTTTGGGCAGGATTTGGCTCTAAGGTGGTATAAAAAGGTAAGGGACAAAGAGACTTTCGAGAGGTCCTTTTTATTTCAACCAAAAAAGAAGGTGATTTTTTTTGAAAACATTCATCACCGAAGACTTTCTCCTCTACAACGATACTGCAAGAGAGCTGTACCACGAAACGGCAAAGGATCTTCCCATTATTGACTACCACAACCACTTGGACCCCTATGCTATCTTGGAAGATAGAAAGTACAAGAACCTCACAGAGATCTGGCTCGGAGATCACTATAAATGGCGTCTGATGAGGGCTAACGGGATCGGAGAAGAATACATCACAGGGGAGAGATCCGACTACGACAAGTTCCTGGCATGGGCCAAGACGGTTCCTGCAACTCTAGGAAGTCCCCTGTACCACTGGAGCCACATGGAGCTCCTTAGACACTTCAACATAGACGTTCTCCTAAACGAGGAGACTGCCCCGTTTGTCTGGGAAGAGGCAAACAGGAAGCTGGAGTCCGGCGAAATCACTCCCCGCAAAATCCTGGAGAAGTTCAAGGTGGAGTTTGTTGGAACCACAGACGATCCTGCAGATCCTCTAGATGCCCACCAAAAGCTGCGCGAGGAAGGCTACGGCGTTTTCGTTGCCCCTTCGTTCAGGCCGGACAGAGCTTTGGGCATAGAAAAAGAGGACTTTACCGCATGGGTAGAAAGGCTCTCTAAAGTTACAAACTCAAACATAGACACCTACGATAAGTTCCTTGAAGCTCTTGAGAGGCGAGTGGACTTCTTCGACAGTCTCGGCT
Source organism: Clostridia bacterium DTU065 (assembly GCA_001512545.1). Lineage (GTDB taxonomy): Bacteria > Bacillota > DTU065 > DTU065 > DTU065 > DTU065. The sequence continues at coordinate 6,233 of LFSI01000021.1, forward strand.
GCCGCAGCTCGGACCACAGCCTTACGGTCCTGTTCTTTGCAGAAGCAGATCTCAAGGAAGTCTCGGAGATTTTCAAAAAGAGGATGGACGGAGAAAGACTCACGGGGAAGGAAGTAGATCAGTTCAAAACCTACACCTTAACCAGACTAGCTGCTATGTACCACAAAAAAGACTGGGCTATGCAGCTCCACATCGGGGCTACGAGAAACAATAACACCAGGATGTTCAGGTTGCTTGGCCCAGACAGCGGTTACGATTCCATCGCAAATCCCCTCTGTGCAGACAAGCTGGCAAGGCTCCTTGATGGCATGGAGGTAAGCGGTCAGCTGCCAAAGACCATCCTCTACAGCCTAAACGCCAACGACAACAACGTTCTTGCGGCGATGGCCGGAAACTTCCAAAGTGGCGAGCTGCCGGGTAAAGTCCAGTTCGGTGCTGCCTGGTGGTTCAACGACAGCCTCTCTGGCATCGAGGATCAGCTGGAGACCCTGGCAAACATCGGGCTTCTCAGCGCTTTTGTGGGCATGCTCACAGACTCCAGAAGCTTTCTCTCGCTAATTAGGCACGAGTACTTCCGCAGAATCCTCTGCAACATGCTGGGATCCTGGGTGGAAGAGGGGAAAGCCCCGAAGGACATGAAGCTTCTTTCGACCTACGTTGAGCGAATCTGCTACCTAAATGCAAAAAGGTATTTCTCTTTATAGATCTCATGAAAAAGTGAGGAATTGAAGTATGGCAAAACAGCAAATTGGCGTAATCGGTCTTGCCGTAATGGGCAAGAACCTCGCCCTGAACATTGAGTCGAGAGGTTATTCTGTTGCAGTCTACAACCGCTCGCCTGAGCGGACCGAAGAGTTCATGGAAAACGAAGCTAAAGGAAAGAACTTCGCCGCTGCCTACAGCCTCCAGGAGCTGGCAGACTCTCTGGAAAAGCCCCGGAGGATCATCTTGATGGTTAAAGCGGGAAGCCCGACAGACGAGACTATCAAAGCTCTAAAACCCTACTTGGAGCCCGGAGACATCCTGATCGATGGTGGAAACACCTACTTTGAAGACACTATCCGCCGCAACAAAGAGCTCTCAGATGCGGGGATTCGCTTCATCGGAACAGGCGTTTCCGGAGGCGAAGAAGGAGCCCTCAAAGGTCCCTCGATCATGCCAGGAGGACAGAAAGAAGCCTATGAACTGGTAGCGCCAATCTTCGAAGCCATCTCTGCAAAAGTTGAAGGAGAGCCATGCGTCACCTACATCGGACCTGACGGAGCAGGGCACTACGTAAAGATGGTTCATAACGGCATCGAGTACGGCGACATGCAGCTTATCGCCGAAGCCTATGCCATTCTCAAAGACCTTTTAGGTCTTAGTGCCGAAGAACTGCATCAGGTCTTCTCCTCATGGAACCAAGGAGAGCTGAACAGCTACCTTATCGAAATCACTGCAGATATCTTCAAGAAAATCGATGATGAAACAGGCAAGCCTCTTGTTGAGGTGATCCTGGACTCTGCAGGCCAGAAAGGTACAGGGAAGTGGACCAGCAAAAACGCTTTGGACCTAGGCGTTCCCCTGCCGCTCATCACCGAGTCGGTGTTTGCACGCTTCATCTCGGCGCTAAAAGAAGAAAGAGTTGCTGCAAGCCGGATTCTCCCCGGACCTGATGCAAAGGAGTTTGCCGGCGACAAAGAAGCAATGATCGAGGCGATCAGAAAAGCCCTCTACATGAGCAAAATCTGCTCGTACGCTCAGGGGTTTGCCCAGATGAGAGAGGCTTCCGAGTTCTACAACTGGAACCTGGACTACGGCAAGATCGCCATGATCTGGCGTGGCGGCTGCATCATCAGAGCTCAGTTCCTGCAGAAGATCAAAGAAGCCTACGACAAAAGCCCCGATCTGAAAAACCTTCTCCTCGACGACTACTTCAACGAGATCGTCAGAGAATACCACACAGCACTCCGTGAGGTTGTAGCAATCTCGGTGAAGCACGGCATACCGGTTCCGGCGTTTTCCAGTGCTATCGCCTACTACGACAGCTACAGATCGGAAAATCTCCCTGCAAACCTCATTCAAGCCCAGAGAGACTACTTCGGGGCCCACACCTATCAGCGCAAGGATAAAGAAGGAATTTTCCACACTCAGTGGTTCTAGACCCAGGAGCGTTCGTTTAGATAGTAAGCGGCAGTTTGCTGCATAAACTGCCGCTCATTTTTGCGGAATTATGCTGGGGTTTTGAGAGGATTTTTGAGATAGAGGAGTAAGTCTATCTTGGATACCGATCTGGCTTGTTTAACGAGCTAGATGCAAATACAAAACACAATAAAAAACTGATGGGCGCGTAACAAAAGGAGAGACGAGGCGTGTTAAAAGTAGCTGTAATTGGACTTGGAGACGTTTCTGGGATTCACCTTGAGGCAATCAGAAACAGCTCGGAGGCAGAGCTTGTGGCCGTCTGCGACATCGACGAAAGCAGAAAAGAGGCAGCTCCAGATGTGAACTTCTACACCGACTATCTGGAAATGCTAGACAAAGAAGATTTGGACTGCGTACACGTGTGCCTTCCCCACTACCTGCACTTCCCTGTTACCAAGGCGTGTGTGGAAAAGGGCATCCACGTGTACTTGGAAAAACCCATGACCAAAGACGTCTATGAAGGAGTGGAACTGGTAGAGTTCTGCAGGAAGCATCCAAACGTCAAGGTCTGCGTCAGTTTGCAGAACAGGTTCAACGATTCCTTCGTAGAGATGCAGCGAATCATCGACTCAGAGGAGCTGGGGAAGGTTGTAGGCATCAAAGGCCTTGTAGTTTGGAACAGGCCGAAAGCCTACTACGATGTCAAACCCTGGCGTGGTCTGATGAAGTATGCCGGCGGTGGTGTCATGATTAACCAGGCCATCCATACCATGGACCAGATGCAGGTTATTGGCGGCGAGATCGAATCCATCAGGGGTACCGTAGATCAGCTGGTTAACTACGGCTACGAAGTGGAAGACACTGCAACAGCCCACATCAGATTTAAGAGCGGCGCTACCGGAGTGTTCTTTGCCACCACTACCTATACTAACAACTCCTCTGTAGAGCTTCAGGTGATCCTGGAAAAAGGTAAGCTAACCATCAAGGACTTCATGCTTTTTATTACTGATTCCGATGGCAATAAACAGCCCATCAAAGAAGACGCAAAGCTTCCTGGCACCAAGTTCTACTACGGCGCAAGTCACAACGTGTTGATAGGTAAGTTCTATAAGGCCATCATTGAGAATACAGACGACTACGTCCACGTAGAAGACGGACTGATAACTATGGAGATGATCGATGCCATCTACAAGTCGTCCAACTTGAAAATCCCTATTTCAATGGAGGTATATAGATGAGCAGAGCAAAGATCTGCGTCCAGCTCTACACGCTGCGACGGGAGATGGCAAGGCTCGGCGTATACGAAACCTTGAAGAAGCTCCACGAACTGGGCTTTACCTCGGTGGAGGTATCGGCTTTGGAGATGACAGAAGCAAACGTCTCCCAGCTCAAAAAAGCCAGTGAAGACTTCGGTATGGAGATTGCTGCCCTCTCGGCAGGAGAAAACGAGCTAAAGGATCTGGATAAGATTGTATCCGACTGTAAAGCTCTGGGCTCCCGCTACGTCCGAGTTGGCATGATTCCCTTTCGCATTATGGGGTATAAGGATAAGGCAATGGAGTTTATCCGGGATTTGGAAGATGCGGCAGAGCGTTTGGAGAAGGAAGGCATCAAGCTCTACTACCACAACCACCACTACGAGTTTCAAAAGTACGACGGTGCGTACCTCTTGGACATCATGAGGGAAAGCACCGAGAAGCTCGGTTTCGAGCTGGATGTCCACTGGATTCAGCGAGGCGGCGAGGATCCGATCAGGATCATCAAAAGGTTCGTTGGCAGAGTGGATCTTCTGCACCTCAAAGACTACCGCATCGGACCTGTCTCCTTTACCGACGAAGAGCTGAAGGAACAGAAGGTCTGGGATAAACTGGCAAACATCGTCCAATATGCTGAGCTCGGCGAAGGCAACTTGGATCTTCAGGGAATCGTAGAAACGGGACTAGAGTGTGGCGCGAAATACCTCATCATCGAGCAGGATGAAACCTACGATAAAGACCCGTTTGAGAGCCTCAAGATCTCCAAAGAAGCCCTGGAAAAGCTCGGCTACGGCGATCTACTTTAAAAGTACTCTTTAGAAGGAGCAGATTTTCTGTGGGCATATTAGAAGAGCTGCTGAAAGATGTGCCGATCCCAAAAGTTGCAAAGGTTAGGCAGGTCTTTGACAGCGAAAAACTCGAAGACCCAGAAGGCGAACTTCGCCTCCAGCTGGGTCTGGATAAATTTAAGGGTAAGATCGAACCCGGTGCAAAAGTGGCCATTGCAGTGGGGAGCAGGGGCATCAACAAGATCGCCGAACTTACTGCCGTCACTGTAAGCTTTCTGAAAGAACAGGGCGCAGAGCCGTTCATCGTTCCGGCCATGGGAAGCCACGGCGGCGCCACTGCTGAAGGACAGAAGGAGGTCCTTGCCCACCTGGGCATCACCGAAGAGAGTGCCGGTTGCAGGATACTCTCTTCCATGGATGTGGTGCAAGTGGGTGAGCTACCCAATGGGCTCCCGGTATATGTAGACAAGTTTGCCTATGAGGCAGACGGGATCGTTGTGATTAACAGGGTAAAGCCCCATACGGCATTCAGGGGCAAAGTCGAAAGCGGCATCATGAAGATGATCAGCATCGGACTGGGCAAGCAAAAAGGCGCCGAAGCTACCCACCAGCTGGGCTTCAAGCACATGGCAGAATACGTGCCCATGATGGCAAACGTGATCTTGAATAAGCTACCGTTCCTCTTTGCCGTTGCCACAGTGGAAAACGCCTACGATCAAGTTGCCAAGGTGGAAGTGCTGCTTCCAGAGGAGATCGAAGAAAGAGAGCCGGAACTCCTCAAGTTGGCAAAGAGCTTGATGCCGAAGCTCTACTTCAATCAGCTGGATGTGCTGGTTATCGACGAGATTGGAAAGAACATCAGCGGCGACGGGATGGATCCCAACATCACCGGACGCTATCCCACCCCATATGCTTGGGGAGGACCGGAGGTCACCAAGATGGTGGTCTTGGATCTAACCAAAGACTCCAAAGGAAACGCCAACGGTGTGGGAACTGCTGACTTTACCACCAAGCGCTTGGCAGACAAGATGGACTTTGCAGCTACCTATGCCAACGGCCTGACTTCCACTGTTGTGGGGCCGACGCACCTTTCCACAGTCCTTCCCAGCGACAAACTGGCGATTCAGGCAGCAATTAAAACCAGCAACATTTTGGACTTTACCAAGGTGCGTATGGTGCGGATCAAGAACACTTTGAAGCTTGGAGAGATCGAGGTTTCAGAAGCTCTTCTGGAAGAAGTGCAGAAAGAACCCAACCTGGAGCTGGTCTCGGAGCTCTACGAACTCTCCTTTGACGAAGAAGGCAACCTGTTTTAGATAGCAGTTTACTTTTAAGGAGGCGAAGCTTGTGAAGGACATGTTTGATTTGACTGGGAAGAAAGCAGTAGCCTTTGGCGGAAACAGCACCTTAGGAAGCGCGATGGCAAAAGTCTTTGCAGCCTACGGTGCGGAGGTTGCTATTGTAGGGAGAAACATAGAAACTGCAACGCAGGTTGCAGAGGAAATAGTTCAAGACGGCGGGAAGGCCAAAGCCTTTCAGGCCGACGTTAGCGTCCTTAGCGACATCACCAGAGTTGCCGATGAGATCAAGGAGTGGACCGGAGGTTGGGACATTCTCCTGAACGCTCCCGGCAAAAACAGCGCAACACCGTTTTTCGATCTGACCCCAGAGGAGTGGGACGACATCATGTCGGTGAACCTGAAGGGTCTGGTGTTCACCATTCAAACCTTTGCCAAAGCAATGATCGAGCAGAAGAGAAAGGGCAGCATCATCAACATCTCTTCGGTTTCGTCGGGACCGCCGCTGTCCAGGGTATTTACCTACTCGGTCTCCAAGGCTGGGGTAAACAGCGTAACCCAGTTTTTAGCAAGGGAACTTGCTCCCTACGGTATCAGGGTCAATGCGATCATTCCCGGATTCTTCCCTGCTGAGCAGAACCGTAGGATCTTGGATGAGGCCAGAGTAGATTCGATTATGCGGCACACTCCAATGAAGCGCTTCGGTGAGCCCGATGAGTTGCAGGGTGCGGCATTGTATCTGGCGTCGGATAAAGCCTCGGGGTTTGTAACTGGATCTCTCCTCAGGGTAGACGGCGGTTTTGGAGCCATGACAATCTAAAGCTGAAAAGGCTTTGAGCTCCGGCTCAAAGCCTTTTTTAAGGTAAGGTGATGGTTTTGCAGGATAAGTATGTAATCGGACTGGACTTGGGAACTACAAGCATCAAGGCTGTTTTGTTTACCACAGGTGGCAGAGTTGTAATGACGACGGAGACAGTCGTAGAAACCCTCTACCCCGACCCGCTGTTCTCGGAGCAGAATCCGGAGGAGATAGATGCCAAAGCGAGGAAAGCTGTTCGCAACATTCTCCAGAATCCTGAAGTGGTGGACTTGGGCGTAGAGAAGAATCTCATCGGCATTGGCATCTCTTCTGCCATGCACTCGTTGATCCTGACGGACAAAAACTACAGTCCCCTCTCCAACATGCTGATCTGGTCGGACAAAAGGAGTAGAAAGCAGGCAGACTCCCTTCTAGAAGAGGGAACGGGCTTTGAGATCTACAGAAGGACGGGAACGCCGATCCATCCCATGACGCCTCTCTGTAAACTTCTCTGGATGAAGGAAACGGGTTATGAAGCGTTCAGGAAAGCTGCTTACGTGATGACTGGTAAAGACTATCTTGCAGCCAAATGGTCTGGGAGAGCTGTAATCGACTACGGCATGGCGTCTTCAACAGGACTCTTTGACCTCCAGAGTTTGGATTGGGACGATGAGGCCTTGAGGCTCTGCTCCGTAGACAAAGAGCAGCTTGCAGAAGTGGTACCGCCGACGTTTATACTGCCCGGGCTTAAGCCAGAAGTGCAGAGGGACTTCGGCCTTACCAGGGATGTACCCATTGCCATCGGCTCTAGCGACGGCCTTTTGGCAAATCTCGGGAGCGGCGCAATTCTCCCGGGCGAGGTCAACATCTCTGTGGGAACCAGTGGCGCTATCAGGCAGTTTGCCGCAGGATTCCCTGTTAACGATAAGATGGAAACCTTTACCTACGCTTTCGACAGGGAGATGTCTGTAATTGGCGGTGCGACTAACAATGGAGGCATAGTGCTGGACTTTTTGATGGAGCTTGCAGGCTTTACAGGCACAACTGGAGAGTTTCTCGAAGGGGCGGAGAACGTCTCTCCCGGAGCAGACGGTCTGCTCTTTCACCCGTACATCAATGGAGAAAGGGCACCCATTTGGAACGCAGAAGCCAGAGGAAACCTCTTCGGAATGCGCTTAGGGCACACCAGGGCCCATCTTGCTCGAGCTGGACTTGAGGGTATAACTTTCAACATCTATCGGATCGGGAAAGCTTTGGAGAAGATGATCGGAAAGCCTAAACAGATTACGGTAAACGGCGGACTTACCCGCTCCAAACTCTGGGTGCAGATTCTCGCCAATGTTTTCGGAGAGGAAGTGCACGTGTCAAACACGCCTCACAATGCAGCATGGGGAGCGGCATTCACCGTTCTTGTTGCTACAGGAGAGGTAAAAGACTTTGCCGAGATCAAAAAGAGTCTTCCGGAAAGCTTCAAAGTCACACCCAACGAGAAAGACACTCAGATCTACAGAGAGCTCTACTCCAAATACCTAGAACTCGGTGCACTTTTGGAAGCTCAGTTCTAATCTGGCAAGGAGAATAGAAACAAGGGGAGAGAAGCTTGGCGTCTCTTGTTTTAACCGGCAGTCTTACCCCTTCCAAACTGCATATTCCGTGCAAAAAAACGAGCTCCGAGGTGGAGCTCGTTTGAGTTTCTATTCTGTAAAGTTGGGATCTGCCTGAGCTGGGTCTGGTTCTAAGCTTGCTTCCGGCGGTTCGTCCCCAAAATCGCTTTCTTCACCGACCTCCGCTTCTTCTAGAGGCACGACAGGAGCGTCCGTCGGAGCGGCTTCTTCATCAGCGTCTTCTCCAAACTCTTCGTTTAGATCGAAGTTAAGGAAGATGTCCATTAGGGGATTGATGTAGATGACGTGGTTGATAGAGAGATCATTAGCATAAAGGGAGTGAGTTACTAGGCTATCGGAGCCTGCAAGCCAAACGGCTGTGAAGGACAGGTCGCCGAGAGTTAGCGCCAGTTCTGGAAACACCTTGAACCGCTCATCTTCCCAGCGCTCCATATAGTCCAGAGGAGTTCCTAAAGCGGCTTCAAGCTCCTCGCTTACCGCTTCGTAGTCATGAAGATAGCCCTTCAGCTCGCTGGGGAGCTCGTAAAAGATGTAAATGATGCTGGTGAGCCGGTTTTCGTCGAAGCTGTAGATCTTCTGCACCTTTCTGCCAAAGAGCGTTGTCTCGTAGACGATGAAGCTGCTGGTTTCGTACAGAGGATCGATCTCTTCCTGAGCTTTAACTTCATCCACTCCTGCGTTCCAGGGAAAGCCGGACAAGCTCTCTGCACACACCACAAAAGACAGTAGAAGGAATAGAAATAGTGCAGCTGCGCGTTTAAACATGTTCCCACCCCCAAAAAAGGTCTCTCGCGTCTTAACCTAATGATATCACACTGAAGAAAAATGCGTAGAAAAAAGTGCTTGTACCAAAACCAGTGGAGTTTTTAGGTTTTGCCTCGTAAGACTAAACTGGGCTCTCAGAGTTACGAGAGGACGTCAGTATAGAAAAGGGCAAAGCCTACAGTAGGCTTTGCCGCTCTACAGCCACACTTCCGTTTACAGTAACCGAGTATGTCATTGCACCTTCTGTTTTTACATGTACGTAGGGGTGGGTGATCACCATGATGGAAAAAGACCCAGGCTTGGGATCGGAGGTCGTCACCTCAATCTCCAGGTGATCGTCTTCTAATTCGCTTGCGATCAGCTCAATGTGATAGCCGCCGGTGCTTTTTTCGCCCCGAGAAATGATGAGAACCGGTCCGTCTTCAAGATCCCGGAGAAGCTCTTCATCATCTGCGGCATAGCTGGGGAGGCTTTCTGCATCTTCAATATAGATATATTCTAAATCGGTCATTTTTCTCTGCGGCAGCAGTCGGCTGAGACCCATAGCTGCACCTCCAATGATCAGTATAATCAAAAACCACCAGATCTGCTTTATCATAATACGTTCTCCTTTTTAGATGTGAGTCTGTTAATTAGACGAAAAAAGCAGGGACTCTGCTCCCGAGGCTTCAAAAGGAAAACGCGCGGGTTTGTTAAAAAAATAACCATTTGCGGCAAAATATGACCAACCAGGTTCTTAATGATATAATATTAAAAACCAGGCAAAAAAGTAACATTTTGAACAAAGAGTACTACAGGATCTGGAGGGATTAATGTTGAGCTTTTTCGACCACAAGAGGCTACCAGCATCGCTGTTTCAAATAGATAAAGAGAGAATTAGAAAAGGCTGGTATACCGACGCTTACTTCCTAAACCAAATCAGGATTCTTCAGCAGCTAGCTGAAGAGGGCTATCGCTTCTCCGGCAGAAGCGATCTGGAAGATGTGGACTGCTCCGATGTTGATACAGGCAACATTGAGGTTGAGATGCAGATCTTCACCAGGCGCTCTCCGGGGTCGCTTATTGTTGGCACCGATGAAGCCCTAAGCATTTTGGAGTCATGTACGGGATACTTCGATAAAGACGGGAAGTGGGTAGACACCTACGATCACCTAGAAGTTTGGGCCGTGGAAGACGGCGTCTGGGTTCCCTATGAAGGGGATCCTTCGTTTGTGAAGCCCGTAATGAAGATCAGAGGCCGCTACCGCGAGATCGGCCACCTAGAGACAGTGATCTTGGGAGTTCTGTCAGAGCCTACCAGAATCGCTACCAACGTATTAAATGTCCTTGAAGCCTGCAACGGCAAAGACGTGCTGTTCTTCCCTGCAAGGTACGTCCACTATAAAATGCAGGCCATCGGCGGCTACGCCTTCTCCCTGGGAGTCCAAGCTTACAACTACCGCCACGGCAGAAAAGAGTCGAAGATCTTCGTTTCCACCGACGCCCAGGGCGAGTTCTGGGGCGGAAGAGGCGGCGGAACAATTTCCCATGCAGCGATCTGCTGCTTCTTGGGTGATACTGTAGAGACCATGCTGCAGTTTGCCAGAGTCCTCCCCCGCAGCTACTCCCGCATTGCGCTGGTTGACTTCCACAACGACGTGGTCGGCGAGACCAAAGCAGTTCTCAAAGCCATGTTCGACAAGTACCTGGAATACAAGAAGCAGGGCAATGAAGAGGAAGCCGAAAAGTACCGACTCCTTGCAGTAAGACCGGACACAGGTGGCAACATGAGGGACAAGTCTATCTCGCCTTTGGGTGCCAAAGAGCTCGATCTCGGCGTCAATCCGAGAATGGTCTGGAAGCTGAGAGAGGCACTGGACACTTCCTACCTCACTTGGGATCTTCCAGCGGAGGATCTGGAAGAGGCAAGAAAGTACTGCCAGGGCGTGAAGATCACCGTCACAGGCGGCTTCGATGTCAACAAGATCAAACTCTTCGAGTCCCTGAAGGTACCGGTGGATATCTACGGCGTGGGATCATCCCTCCTTACCAACTGCGCCAAGTGCGGCACCAACAACGACTTCACTGCAGATATCGTCCGCGTGAAGGTCGGAGGCGACTGGCATCCAATGGCTAAAGCCGGCAGGAGAGCCTGTGAGAACCCGCTTTTGAAACGGATAAAGTAAACGGGCTGCAGAGGGTGGGGTAACCCCTAAGCGTTATACCAGCTGCTTTATGACTAGCTGAATAAGCGAGCCATAGAGCAGCTTTTTTTCGCCTAAAAAAAAGGAGCGCTGCATCCTTTTTAGTAGGTTGCAGCACTCCCAAATACTTAGAGCCTGGAGACAAACCTTTCAAACTCTTTTTGCTTCCTTGCAAGTTCCAAGTTGGACTCCCTGGCAGCCTCGAGCAGAGCTTGCTCTGGATCTGCGTTCTGGGTGATCACTTTGGAGAAGGCAAAGCTGATGTAGCGGTAAGTCTGATAGCCGCCCACAACCGGCATGGCTCCTAAAGACTCAGTGAGCGACGCATCAACCACAGCCCGTACATTCTCCGGGAAGATCTCAGAGTTTGCGGTACCCTTAGTTCCAAAGACCAAGTACCATCCCTCTGGAGACTCGTGGACTCTCTTCTGGAACTCCCTCTGCACTTCGTCGGAAGCTATCCACTTTAGAAACTCCCACGCAGCGCGAACCTTTTCGCTGTTACTATTTTTCGGAATAGCAAATGCATAGGAAGAGATAGGTACTGTGCGATCTAAGGTGCCGTCGCTTCTGATGGTGCCTGGTGCCTGGGCGATGGTCCACTTGCCCAGCAGTTGGGCCTGGCCTTTCACTAGGTAAGCGTAAATCCAGTTCAGCGCCACCATGTACGGTGAAGTGCCGTCTGAGAAAGCTTGGATCTCCGGCAGTTCCACCGGCAGCCGGTAATCGGTGAAGAACGAAGTGAAGTTCTTGAACGCATCTAACGCTTCAGGAGAATCTAGATTGGAACGGAGCCCGTCTTCGGTGAAGATGTCCGAGCCATGTTGATAGATGAACGGGAAAAACGCTCGCACATGGCCTTCAGGATCGTTGCTGATGGTGGAAAGATACGGCTCCTTGCCTTGAGCCTTGATCTTGGGAATAATGGCCTTGAACTCGTCCCAGGTGCTCGGCACACTGATACCCAGATCGCTGAAGACGTCAGTACGGTAGAAGGCAATGGTCCACCCCAACTCAAACGGCACACTAAACACATGTTCTTTGAAGGTCAACGACCTCATAGCTCCCGGATAGATATCCTTAACCGCTTCAGCAAAATCTGGGAACTCGGTTAAGTCCACAATAGCACCGCGAATGGCCAGGTCAATAACTTGAGGAGCACTCAAGGTCATGACATCTGGTGCGTCTCCTGATGCCAGCGCCAGCAGTGCTTTCTGGAAGAAAGCCGTGTCAATCTTGTACGGCTGGTAATTCACCTTAATGCCTGTTTTCGGTGTAAAGTCTGTTTCGATCAGTTCTTGAAGGATCGCCCCCATGATCCCTCCGTAAGTAACCCATGCTGTAATCTCAACTGCAGCAACTAATGCGCTTAAAGTTAGTACAATAGCTAACAAAAGAGCTGTTCTGCGCAAGATTAACCCCCCTAGTAGTTTTGCATATTTTGGGAATATTAGACGCTGCTGTAAATTTTCCCTGCAAACTGCAGAATCCGGAGAAACCGTGTCAGGAACTTAACAACCGCTGATTTGCCTAGTGGGACTTCTGGCAGTGTCTTGTAACCAGATTGATGTACTCTGACGTACATCTAGGTGGCTTTTGCCATTAGGTCTCCTTCAAGAGGGGGGAGGGCGAGTTTAATTTTTTTAAAGGTAAGAGTACAATTAAATTACAAAAGACCGTAACTATCGCATTTAGAACTTGCCGTGTCATTACGATCCAAAAGTTTCGCTACAAGGTAAACAGCCCTCATTGCAGAAGTAAACAGAGGAGGGGGTTACATGAAAAAAGGTCTTCTGCTTTTACTCATCCTTTTTATTATCTTTCCTGCAAGTAGCTTTGCCGAGCCATTAGGCGAGATTGGTTTCAACACGTCCGCCTACATGGAAGAAGTAGAGAAGCTTGCTGACAAATGGGAAAAGGATCAGGAGTTCTTTTTAAACTCCGCCGCATACCGCTTGTTTATTTCTGAAGGCGTTCTCATTCACGGTATGGGAAACTCGCCGAACTTCCGCTTCGGCAAAACCTTAACCTACTACAACTACTCCGATCCCACCATCTTCTTCCTCCCGCCGGAACACAAGGGAGGAATACTATCCTTGTTCGCTTTTTACCACGGAGATCGAAAAACTGATGAGGTAAACATCACACTCGGAGATAAAAGCTACGTTCTCACCCCCCAAAGAGCAACCGATGAGTATCTGTTTAACGCCTACCTGCAGAAAAGACCAGTGTGGGATCCGGGTATTGCTTTAAGCGTGTACGTTCCCCAGGGAACCCGCTATGTAAAACTTAAGGCAGACTCTGTGGAAGTTTTGTTTGCCAGAGTGGGCTTTCTGGAGCTTTCAAGAAAAGCTGCAGTGCTCCCTGAAATGGACAGAGAGCCTACAGCTACAGTCCCGCTTTCGGTATCAAACGCACCGGCAGCCAGCTCAACCGTTCCAACAGAAACCAAAGACGCAGTCCCAACCGACCTGGTTACAGCTCCAGAGCAGCCCGGAGGACTTGCAGTCCGGGACAACTGGTTCAGATTTACCTCCAACGTGGAGAAGTTCTACCTGGACTATCCACAGGATTGGTCTATTGTAACGAGCCAAGGGCAGTCGATTCTCGAACTCACCTCTCCCTCGGGTACTCAAAAGGTCGTGGTGACCAAGGATGCGCTCTTCAGCCAGACCTTGAAGGGCTTTGCCGATCAGGTGGCCAATGCCATCGGCATGGAGAGGATCAACCAGATCTCCCAAGAAGCTCAAGGACGCCTAAGGCGAACTGCAAGAGTAAGCCTGGGAGACAGGGCTTTCTATCTCGACGTTTTGTTTGTCAAGCAGGGCGATTACGTCTTCACCATTACGGCAATCAGCCCTGAAGAAAATAAAGACGATTATGGGAAGGAAGTAGAGACCATCCTTTCTTCCTTCACGCTGCTTTAATATGCTTCAGGTCCAAAGGAGGGCAGCCCAATGATCAAATACACCGGCGCAAACTATCTCAACATTCCCCAAACTTTAATAGAAAAGTACCAACCTGTTATTGGACCGGTTGCAGCAATGGTTTGGATCAATCTCCTGTATCTTTCAAAAGAGCAAGTCTCCCAGTGGGAAGAGCCACTACTCGCCCTTACAGGTCTTGCCAAAGAAGAACTCATCACCCAACTGGAGATTTTAGAGGAAGCAGACCTTATAGAGGTGCCAGAGAAGGCAGAAAGCGGGGTCAAGGTGCTTCTCAAGGAGCCCAAGGCAGATCTGCCTGAAGCAGAAACTGCAGCTGCAGAGCTCATAGAGACAAAAGAACCTGCGGCTCCCCAAGATCCAGCATTAGATGAGAACAAAAAGAAGCTCGAAGCGCTTTACGACTACTACCACGAGAGGATCGGACTGATGTCCGCCATGGATTTTCCCCTCCTCAATGAGTGGATGGAAGTTAGGGGTATGAGCCCCGAACTCATCGCTAAAGCCATTGAAGTGACCAGCGAAAACGCTCAGTTCCCCTCAATGAAGTACCTAGATGGAGTTCTCAAAAACTGGTACAATGCAGGCATTAGAACTGTAAGCGATTTGGAAAAGAACAAGCTGCGCCAGCCGAAAGGCGACAAACCGGCGAAGCTTTCCAGCGAGGCTGCTGCGGTGCCGCAGAAGCCCATTTACAAAGACGTGGATATAGAAAAGGTAAGAAAGTGGAAGGAGCTGTTTAAAGATGACTACAACGGTTGAAACCAGCTCGATTCCGTTTGATGCCGCGTCGGAGAGACGGGTGCTCGGCATTGTGATGCAGTATCCCGATCTGATGGATCGGGTGGTCTCAAACCTTAAAGAAGCTCATTTCTACCTTCCCGAAAACCGGCTCATCTTCAAAAGGATCAATGAGCTGTACAGGGAAGGGGTCAAGCTGTCTAGCACGGCCCTTTCCAGGAAACTTATCCAAAACGGGGACATGGATGAACCGTCCCAATTTCTGAAGGGGCTCATGGACTCTTTTATCAGCAGATCGGAGCTAGAGCCTTCCATTCTGTCTATAAAAGAGGAGTATGCTAAAAGAAGAATCCTAGAAGCTACCGATGAGATCGCAAAGCTCATCACCGGGAAAAGCGACCTGGATCTCGGTGCAGTTCAGGCAAAAGCCCAGCAGCTGATCTTTGAAGCTACAAGCATCGAAGCTGACGCTTCTAACGAGGTCAAGGACCTCCTAGAGGTACTCGAACGCTGCTACACCAACCTGGTAGCCAGATCTGAAGGCACAAAGCCTTCAGGGCTTACAGTGGGGTATCCTTCAGTTGATGCCATAACCACAGGCTTCAAGAACAAAGACCTGATCATTCTGGCAGGCCGTCCGTCTATGGGTAAGACGGCTTTAGCCCTAAATTGGTCCATGAATATAGCCAAACGGGGCAAACCTGTGCTAATATTCAGTCTAGAGATGGATGACGAATCTATCGGCGACAGATTTGTTATCAGCGAGCTTTTCTCCTACCGCACCGAGGACGGTTCTCCCATTGTAACCTCGTTTGAGTACCAGACAAAGCTCGATGAGGAGAAGATGAAGTACGCCGCAGAGGCTTTTAACGACCTGTACCGCTTGCCGATCAAGATTGTCGACAAGCGCGGTCTGACCGTTGACGAAATCAAAGCCAAAGCCAGGCAGGTGAAGGCCGAAGAGCCTGGACTGTCCCTGATTATCATCGACTACCTCCAGCTGATCAAGCCCAGAGATAACAGCAAAACCAGCTGGGCACTTCAGGTCGGCGAGATCGTCAGAGAACTCCGTGACCTTGCAGGAGAGCTGGACCTTCCCATCATTCTCCTTTCCCAGCTGAACCGCGGCGTAGAACTCAGAGAAAACAAGAGACCGCTCATGAGCGACCTTCGCGACTCAGGCAACATCGAGGAGTTCGCCGACGTGGTCTGCTTTGTGTACAGAGATGAGTACTACTATCCCAATCAAGCTGAGGAAAGAGGCACTAAGGGCGTTGCGGAAGTCATCTTTGCCAAGCAGAGAAAAGGTGAAACCGGAACTGCCTACCTGCGTTGGCATCCTGAGTATGCACGCTTCATCGATCAAGCTTTTGAATAGGAGAGAACAGCATGAATCTACACGAGGAGCTGGAAAAGGTAAAGCTCGAACTGCAAGCATCCTTTGAAAGGCTGGCAAAAGAAGGGCAGATTACCTTGAACGATCTGGATCAGGTCTACGACCTTATGGACGAGATGGAAAGTCTCTCTGAGGAAGAGTTTAAAACCAGGTTAAATGACCTTAAGAAGAAGTTCGGCGTTGTGGATATCTAAGAGGAGGCGTTCCATTGGAAGGCAACTTTACGTACAAACTAGATGATACTCTTTACATCAATCTGACAAACAGCTGCACAAATGCCTGCACTTTCTGCATTCGTAACGGTAGAGACGGCCTTGATGGATACGATCTCTGGCTCGAACGTTGCCCTACAGCAGAGGAGATCATCGCCGAGATACCGGATCCCTCGGTTTTCCCGGAGATCGTCTTCTGCGGATTCGGCGAGCCTACCATGAGGCTTGAAGTGCTGAAGGCGGTAGCAAAATACATCAAGAATCAGGGCGGCATCACCAGGCTGAACACCAACGGGCACGGCTCTCTGATCAATAAACGGGACATTGTTCCCGAACTCAAAGGCCTCATCGACACCGTCAGCGTGTCCCTCAATGCCGGTAGCAAAGAAGAGTACGACCGGGTCTCTGTACCGCAAATCGATGGAGCATTTGAGGCAACTGTCCAGTTCATTAAAAGGTCGGTGGAGATCCTCCCCCGCACCATCGCCACGGTAGTCAGAGTGCCCGGAATCGATATAGAGAAGGCAAGAAGTCTTGCTGAAGAACTTGGCGCGGAGTTCAGAGTCCGCGAACTCGAGGAGTAAAGGAGGGATTTTGTGGGTAGGGTATTTAAGTTGGCCTCCGGTGTATTCCTGCTGATAACCAGCGTATTCTTCTTAGTTGCAGGAGTATCTCACCAGAGGTACGTACCCGTCACAGTGCATGTAGGTGATAATGCTATCACCTGGAAGACTCCAATGAAAACAGTAAAAAGCACCTTAAGCGAGCTGGGCATTGAAGTAAACCCACAAGATGAGGTTTATCCTTCCTTGGATGCTCCGATCACTCAGAACATGCACGTTACCATCATCCGCAGGTTCGATATCTCCGTCAAAGACGGCTGGGTAGATGGAGGAAAGGCAAAGACCTATACCGTTTCTGCCCAGACGGTGGGGGATGCCTTAAAGGAGATAGGCATCGAACTCAGCGGTGCTGATACGATTGTTCCCGCTCTTGATAGCCCCATAGGTAGAGGGTCCACGATCACCATCACCAGAAGAGATAGCTACTATCAAACCGAATACGAACTGATACCCTACGGACTGTGGGAGTTCTCCGATAATCGCATCTACGAGGGAACCTCGCAGGTCTGGAGGCAGGGAGAAAGCGGAACTAGGGCCAAAACCTACCTGGTAAAGCGGGAAAACGGCGTAATTGTCTCCAGAGAACTGGTGGAAGATGTAGTGACAAAAGCTCCGAAACTCCACGTGGTAGCTAAAGGCACAAAGCCCAGATACTACACCTTAAAGACGCCAGCAGGAAACATTCTTTACACCAAAAAGATCACCATCGAAGCCACTGCTTACTATCCCGGACCGGAAAGCACCGGCATTTACGCTGACGGCTATACCTACACCGGGGTCAAAGCCGGACACGGCATCATCGCTGTGGATCCCAAGGTCATACCACTTGGCACAAAAGTCTACATCCCCGGCTACGGGTTTGCCATCGCTGCAGATATCGGCGGCGCCATCAAGGGCAACATCATCGACCTGTGCTTCGACACCTATAGGGAGGCCATTCAGTTTGGCAGGCGTATGGTGGAGCTATATTTCGTTGTAGATGAGGGTCGCCTATGAGCGACCCTTTTTTAGGAGGCAAAAATGGAAAAGCGTAGTGAGCAGGATAGGGTTGCTTCGGCAAAAAGGGTTAAAGAACTCCTACAGACCTATGGCATGAAGGCCAAAAAAAGCTTCGGACAGAACTTCCTCATCGAAAGGTCTGTGGTGGAGAGGATAACAGATGCCTTGGAGATCTCCGAGCGCGATGTGGTTTTGGAGATCGGGCCTGGGCTTGGAGCCCTCACCGAAGCGCTCCTTGAGCGCAGGGCTAAAGTGTTTGCCGTTGAGCTCGACAGGGACATGGTACTGATCTTGGAAGAAACGCTGAAAAGAGAATATACTAATCTAGAAGTGATTAACGAAGACTTCTTAAAGAGCCAATGGGAGAGATTTGGTGCTGCTAAAATCGCAGGCAACCTTCCCTACTACATCTCCACTCCCATTCTCATGGAGATTTTGCGAAAGAACACCCCCTGGGAGAAGTTGGCCTTTACCCTTCAATGGGAGGTAGTGCAGAAGATCACCGCACGTCCCGGAGAGGAGAACTACAGCGCGCTCTCGTGTGCCGTGCAGTGCTTCGGAGAGCCTGAAGTGCTAATGAAGCTTCCCCCTCATTACTTTCTGCCCCAGCCAGGTGTGCACAGCGGCGTAATCTTGATCGCCAGAAAAGACCTGGACTTGGACGAAAAAACCCTGGAAGTCCTCTGGCAGCTTTTGGACAATGCCTTCAGGAATCGGAGAAAAACGCTGCAGAACAACTTGGCGCACCTCCTCCCGGAAGGCTTTGAGACCAGCATCGATCTTTCCTTGAGAGCAGAAGCGCTACCGCCAGGGGAATTTGTTACACTTGCCAAGGAAATCTGTGAATTTTTTGGCAAGTAGCCAAGTTTTGGGGGCAGGGTTCACCTTTTGCCGTGTCGAAACTCTCTGACAAAGGAAACAAGGTGATAAAACATGCGGAAATTTGTCAGCCCCACAAAAGGACGTTTGTCACAAGAGGACCTCTACCGCGACATCGTTGCTTTTATGGAAGCCGACCGCAAGTCGCAGTACAGCTTAATAGTTGGTACCGACTCTCAGCCCAAAAGCGATGCGGCAGTGTTTGTTACCGCAATCGTCGTCCACCGCGTGGGACGGGGAGCGCGCTACTACTACATGAAGACCTGGGAGAGGGCATCAAAAAGCATCAGGCAGAGAATCTACTACGAGACCTCTCTTTCTCTTCAGGTAGCAAGCGACCTCAGCCACTTTTTCTCTCAAAACGGCTACTCGGAGCTGAACGTGGAGATCCACTGCGATATCGGCGTTAACGGTCCCACCAAAGAGCTGATTAAGGAGATAGTTGGGATGATTGTGGGCAGCGGCTTTTCCGCAAGGATCAAGCCCGATTCGTTTGGAGCAAGCACTGTTGCCGACAGGTTCACTAAAGGCGGACGCCGGAAAGCTTGAAAAAACTGCATTCTCTGAGATGTTCTGGCAAAAATAGGTCCAAATGCCCAAAATAGCGCCAGTTACCCCAGACTTTATTTATAAATTGGCTGTTGACAGGCGCAAAGCATATTGGTATAATTTTGTCTTGACGCTTAGTTAGAAATGTGTTAAAATTAACTAGGCGTGGGCTATTTATAGATATTTTCAGAGAGGTTTTTTGCAGTACCGATGTCTGTCTGCCCACCTATATTTTTTATGAGGGGGCGTCGTTGAATGAGTGGACCTAGCGTAATAGATAAAATTAGAGCAGATCTAGCTGAGCTTGTCGGGAAAAAGGTAAAGATTAGAGCCAACAAGGGCAGACGCCAAGTCATGGAAGCAGAAGGTGTAATCGAAAGCATTTATCCCAATATATTTGTCATCAAACTATCGGAAGATCATGCCCTGTCGCGAGTGACATACAGCTATACAGATGTACTAACAGAAACCGTTGAACTGCGTGTAGATAACAAGCGCATCGGTCTTGGAGCATAGGAAAGGGGACTAAGTTCAGTCCTCTTTTTTTTGTAAGTAGCTACCCCTCTACTAAAACCATACATAACTGAAACAGTAAAAGGCTGTCCCGTGCGGGACAGCCTTTCCTTAATGTGCTCTTCTATGAGTAAGCGCAGCAATTCAAGCTAACCTACTTACTTTCCTTCGGCTGATAGAGGCCGATGGCTTTGATAATGGGCTCTACAAACAGAATACCTTTACCAGGTTCATTGAGGTGGAACTCCTCAGTCAACGCTTTGGCAACCTTGTCTACCAGGCTACTTGGGATAAGCATAACGACTAGCTCTTTTTCCGGCTCAATCTCCACGCCGAACAGGGTTGATGTGTGTTCTGCGCCTGCGCCTCTGCCGTGCATGATAGTGCCGCCTGTAACACCGGCTTTCCGCGCTGCGTCCATTATCTCTTCCGCCATACCGCGATCAACGATGACGGTTACTTTCTTAAACATTCCATTTACCTCCAGACTCAGTTCTGTGCTTTGAGTGTCCTCCTTAACGTTGACACCTCTGCTGGACTTAAGAACAGGTGTAGCAAAAGCAATGCCGTGTCCCGGCTTGTGGAGTTCCAGCTCCTGTGCGAAGCTCTCCAGCAGTTCCTCTGCTTCCTCGTTGGGCAGAAGGAAGTTTACCACTTCCTTTTTCTGGCTCTTTATCCCCAAGAAGTTCAAAACGGAACTCTTGACCGTGCCTCTACCCACAATGACAATACCGCTTTGCACATTGCGTTCTTTGGCAATGCGGATGCATTTGTGGCATTCATTCTCACTCAGAATTAGCGTCAGTATTTGACTCTGATACGAGAGGCTCAGAGTCTCCGATTGTTTTTCCATGGCTACCTCCAGATAAACTTGTTTTCACAGCTTCCTCCGTTTTGGCTGCTTTGCGGAGTTTCGCTTGATATAGAGCTCCCAAAAGTTCAATTGCCAAAATTGGCATCATTGCAACTACCGAAATCATCCCGAATCCTTCAGCCACAATGTCTGCCCCGGGGATGCTTGCGGAAATGCCCTGAACAAAAGCCAGGGAAAATGTGGCGGTCATGGGACCTGAGGCAACTCCGCCGGCATCATAGGCCATTCCGACAAAAAGGTCGGGAACAAAGAACGCCAAAATGGCGCACAGGCCAAATCCGGGAAGCAGGTACATCCACAGTTTGATACCGGGAACAAGGATTCGTACCGTAGACATCAAGATGGACATTCCTACGGCTACAGACAAAAACACGAAAACCAGAATGCGCTTGACCGATCCACCGGTGACCGTTTCCACCTGCTGCGTGAGCACGTGGACAGCAGGTTCAGCAAGAACGGTGGTAAGGCCAAGGAGGAGCGAGACGAGGAGCACAGGGAACTTCGAACTCATTCCCGCAAGCTGCACTCCCAGTTCGGTCCCCAGATACATAAAGCCGCTGTTTACACCCAAAAGGAAGATCACAAGTCCCACGAATGTGAGGATTATTCCCCTGGTGACGTCGATAACTTTACCCTTCTTATGCTTGAAAGAATACACCTGAAAGAGGATATACATCACGATTATGGGGAGAAGAGACAGGAAAGCGTCCCAGGCAATGTGCATAAGTTGAGCACTGTACACCTGGAGTAGACTTCCCGAGCGAATAACAGGTTCGGGGAGGGCCCCGTCTAGCTTATCAACTCCCAGAATGAGGCCGGTGATCAAAACGCCAAGGATAGCTCCGGCAGAAGAGATGCCAACCAGACCGAAGCTGTCCGCTTCATTCATGGTACTGTCTTTTTTCTTCGACGCAATACCTGCCGCTAGAGCCAGCATAAAGGGTACCGTAATGGCTCCTGTGGTGGCACCGGATGCGTCAAATGCGATAGCCAAAAAGTCCGATGTGGAAAACAGGGAAAAGAGAAAAATCAGTCCGTAAGTTGCGGAGAAAACATATTTCAATCTCACGCCTCCGAGGATCCGCAGCATGCCGAGGGTCATCATCACGCCAATACCGATGGAGACAACAATTACCATCAGGAGACTGTTAAACTGGCCGGACGTGACCGCATGCACCTGATTGGCCAAAATGCGCAGATCCGGTTCTGCAAAAGAGACAAAGAAACCGAGAATGAGACTTATGGTCACTAGAGCTGCAAAGCTGCGGGAATGGGTCATGGTGGATCCAATGCCCTGACCGATAGGCTCAAGACCCTGGTCGATACCGAACAAGAAGATCGTAAGTCCAACAATTACCAGCACCGACCCGATGAGAAACGCAAAGATCATATCGGACTCCAGCGGACTTATGGTAAAATTCAGTGCCAACACGATAAAGGTTATCGGCAGCACAGATGCGAGTACTTCTTTCAGTTTCGCAGTTAGTACGTTCAAGCAGTACACCCCAATCTTCGCCGAGTTGGCAAGAAGTCTGATCTTTTAAGATAGTCTCATTAAACAGCATCGATTTTGCGCGTTCACTACTAATAATCCCTGTTTAAACACCACATGAGCTTATGGCGCAGCAATCGTGTAGATGCAAATGATCCGTTTTTCTAGAGAAGGCCCGATGGGTTATCGGACTTCCCGGAATAAACGGTCTTTTGCGTTTTTTAAAGCTTTACCCAAAACAAGCTAAACTCCTCCATGTCTAAACGAAAAAAACGGCGCATAGGATGTGGCGGGGGGATAGTGGTGAGTGCCCTGAAACTTGGAAAACGCGGAAAGAAAGTAGAAAAGCTACAGGAAAAGCTGAGGTCTCTCGGCTACGATCCCGGGGAGATCGACGGCTGGTTTGGCTATAAAACTCTGGAGTCGGTTTCGGAGTTAAGGCATGACTTGCACCTGCCTCCCACAGGAGAAGTGAACAGGCAGGTGTATGCGTGTCTAAAGACTCGCAAACGCTTCGGCTCAAGCTACGAAAGAAGCGAAGACGGCCTTTTAGAGCGTACCTTCATGCCGAAGATCGGATCTTTCGGGCAATTAAACGGTGCAGATTTTGAGCTGTCTCTCTTAGATAACGACCGCACGAAGATCAAAGTGCTGAAGCTAGAAGGTGCTGCGTTTCTAACTACGCAGCTGGTAAAGATCAGAAAACACCCCTTCTACATTGCCTTTCACACCTTCAAAGGACAGAAAAAGGCTCAGGTTCTTGCTCTCGGAAGGAAGGCTGAAGGCTTTGTCTATCTACCATGGAAGGCAAGGCCGGTGCTCAACGAGCCCATAATCGGCAGAGACACCGAAGAGAACCTGCAGTCGCTCATTAAAGAACTGTACTGGAAGGACCTCTACCTGGGCATCCCCCTTGTGGCTTTTGAGTGGCTTATTGAACCGGAAGATGCCAGCGGAAATGTCCGCTACTCAGATCTAAGCATCGATTATTTGGACAGCGGGGTAGTGA
>LFSI01000021.1:29310-35043 GCA_001512545.1 Clostridia bacterium DTU065
AAGAGAGGCCGCAAAATCCAGGGAGACCTCCTCTTCCAGTACCGGAGGAAACACGCAACAACGATCATCAAGTTCATATCACCTGACGAGATTCAAAGGTTACTTGATCTCTGCGACCGATACCGCCTTACAGGCGTCGTTTTTTGGGGAGCTACCCTCGGAGAAGACCGGCTGGAAAAGCTAAAAATACCCAAGCAGTTATGAGATAGAGTTGTCAAGCATATATTCCTAGAGAAGAAGATTAAAGGGGGGAGAAACCTTGGGTATACAGGTGTCGGAGAACACTTTAAGAATAAGGGACATAGCTGGCAAAGGTGAGTCGGTATCTTTTGTGAAGTTCCACGCAGAACTTCCCGAAGCAAAAGCCAACATCTCTAGAGTTCTAAGTGTTCGGGGCCGTCCCAAAGTTACCGGCAGCAGAGTGGAAGCGGGCAAGGTCATGTTCGAAGGGCGTCTGAGTTTTGACGTATTGTACGTACCGCAAAACACAGGTGAGCTTGCCTACGACCTTGTGGAGAAAGCAGAGTTTAAAGACGCGGCAGAATTTGAGTACTTCGTCGATGTGGAAGAGGCAGGTCCAGGCGACGAGCCGGTGGTAAAAACCTTTCTGCAGAGCGTGGACTTCGATGTCGACGGGAGGTTCGTGTACGTCGATGCCAGCCTCCGCCATGAGGTCTTGGTGTTCAGAAGTAAAACCATTAAATTCCTTGGCGACATCGCCACCACCCCACCGGAAAAGGTTAAGATGGACAAAAGGGAGATTCTCCTTGAAGAGTACGCAGGAAGNNGTGGATGTCACCGTAAAGCCGGTGATAAAAAGAGAGATCGCCGATCCAGAAGGCATTACCTTAATTGGCAGCCTCGACCTTACGCTTCTTGCAGTAAGAGAGCTGGGAGATACTGCAGCGGTCCAAACTATTAGCCTTCCGGCAGCATTAGCTTTCGAAGAGCGCATAGAGATTATGCTTCAGGACAATATCCTCAGCCGCAGCCAGATCGGCGTCGACTACGTAAGCTATGCTAGAGTGGACAATGAGTTGAAGCTCGATGTGGGTCTTAGTATCAAGACCGAGCTCACATCGCCCAGGAGAGTCAGCCTGGTTATTGATGCTGAAAGCGTTGCAGGAAGAAGGATCGTAACCAGGACCGGAACTGTGGGGATCAAGCGCAAGGTGGTCTCTGCACCGAGCAAAACCACTGCCGAGTCGCTACTCAGACTCCCTGAGGGTCTTGTGGAGCCAGCTGAAGTGCTCATGGTGCAGATCACACCTAACGTTGAAAAAGCCGAGTGGGCTGGAAATGCCCTCCAAGTTGAGGGAACGTGCTCCATGGAGTTTGTCTACACAGGTGTCGATGCCGAGCTCCACAGCGTATTCTGGGAGGACATCTTAGACTTCTCTACACCGGTGGATTTCAGCGGATTGGAAGAAGAGGCTGAGGTAGTTGGCATTGAGGTCACCACCGAGTTTTTCAGACACCAAATCCTAGATGGCAGCATGGAAGTAACTACAGGTCTCACCATTCTTGCAGAGGTGGCAGCTCCGGAGAATGTGACCTGCATTCTGGAGGCCATGGCCAACGACGACATCGTTGAAAAGCCCGCCTACCTGACCTTCGTCACTGTGGAAGAAGACGACTCTCTTTGGAAGCTGGCCCAGAAGTACCGCACAAGTAGCGATGTCATCATGGAGGACAACGGACTAGTCTCGGAGGACCTAACCCCTGGGCAGAAGCTGATTATCAGGCGTGCGAAATCCGTAAAGTAGGAACAGCAGCTCTGGCTGCTGTTTTTCTTTGCAGGATACGGCGGATTAATGGGAAAACTAATAAGAGCTACTATGTATTGCAAAAGTAGGAGAGATCGTATGGAGAAAAAGCGCTTGAAATCACTTGCTATTGTAGGTGCCGGAGGTTGGGGGAGCGCCCTTGCTGCCTGCTACGGAGAGGTTTTTGCGGAGGTTTCCATCTGGGCCTACAGTAAGGAAGTTGCAGATGAGATCAACACCTATCATACAAATGAAAGCTATCTGCCTGGCATAACCTTTCCGGTGAACGTCAGAGCAACAAACTCTTTTGATTTTCTAAAGACCCATGATCTGGTACTCTTGATGGTTCCTGCCCAGCATATGCGGTCAGTGGTGAGGGAGCTTAGGCCCTACCTCAAAGAAGGTGCAGTTCTTGTGCACGGTGCAAAGGGGATTGAGAAAGGTACCCTAAAGCGGATCAGCGAGGTGGTTATCGAAGAGACCGAAAACAAGCACCCTGTAATGGTGCTTTCAGGCCCCACTCACGCAGAAGAGGTGGCCAAAAAAATGCCCACCGCTTGCGTGCTTGCAAGCCCAGACGAAGAGCTTGCCAAAAAAGTCCAGGAAATGCTGATGCTTCCCACATTCAGGATTTACACATCCAGTGATGTTGTCGGCGTGGAGATCGGAGGATCACTGAAAAACGTAATCGCCATCGCCACAGGGATCGCAGACGGCATCGGCTACGGTGACAACGCGAGAGCCGCCCTAATCACCAGAGGTCTTGCTGAGATGGCAAGGCTAGGCATCAAACTGGGGGCAAACCCACTCACCTTTGCGGGATTGTCGGGCATGGGCGATCTAATTGCCACCTGTACCAGCGATCTCAGCAGAAACCGCAGGGCGGGAATTGAGCTTGCCAGAGGTACGCCCGTTTCGGCCATTACCGGTTCCCAAAAGATGGTGGTAGAAGGAGCCCACACCGTATCAGGTGCGTACAAGCTGGGCCAAGAAGTGGGAGTAGAGCTCCCAATTGTGGAGGAAGTTCTGGCGGTTATCGAGGGGCGCAAAGCGCCACAGGAAATAGCTCCCATCCTTATGCAGAGAGAAGCTCAGGACGAGCTGAACTACCTTGAGGAAAGTTCTTTAAATCTCTAGAACAAGGCAGGGGAGCTGGGGGCAGAGGAGAATTATAAACAGTAATTTTCAGGGGTTATAGCCACCTCCAAATAAGGGGGGGTGTCTTTTGCGAAAGACGCTTATAACTGTTTTCCTGTTTCTTCTTACCGCAAGTCTCTGTGCTGCGGTAACGATTGAAGTCTGGGAGTATGGAATGGCCAATGAGTTTGTTGCCATTATCCAGGAATTAGCTGATTTGGAGTTTACTCCGAAAACCGGTATCGAAGTGAATTTGGTGGCAAACCCCTATGAAGGCATGCAGAACAAAGTGCTTTTGGCAATGGTTTCTGGCGATCCGCCAGATGTTCTCTCTGGTGCTGCAGACCACATCGTGGAATACGGCATCAGAGGTGGCGTCATTCCAATGCGCAAAGTCTTTCCGGGACGGTTTGAAGCGGTAGAGGCCAAACTCTACTCAGGAGTGGCTTTAGACCACAACGGTAACGGCTTCGGACTGGTAGAGTCTGTGGGATCTGTGATTGGCTACCAGAGGTTGGACATTTTTGCAAACCTCGGTCTTGAGTACCCGGAGACTTGGGATGAGATGTACACAATGCTCCCAAAACTCAGAGCCAATGGCCATGAGATCGCCTGGGGATACGGCGGACCAGCCTCAGGTCCTCAGTGGGGAGCCCTGACCTTCATGAAGCAGCACGGAGGAGGTTTTGTCGATCCGGTTGAGTACCGGTCGCTCCTCAACGATCCGGGCACCATCGCGGGCTTTAAGGAGTACGTTGAGCTCTACACCATCCACAAGATGCCTAAAGAGATCAACTACTTCAACATGTTCAGAAGCGGCGAACTTGCGGCTTTCTTTGATACGGTAACTGCATACGCTGCAATTGACAGAGGAGCCCCCGAACTTTCCGGACGCTGGTCTTACGGTCTGATTCCCGGTACTGTAAGAGAAGACGGCTACATCGATCACCAGGCCTTTATGGGTACAGGTGGCATCGCTATAGCCAAAGACTCCAAACACAAAGAGGAGGCCTTCCAATACATCGAGTGGTATTTAAGTGATGAAGTACAGATTAAAATCATGGAAGAACTCCCCAAACGCATGCCCGGAGCTATGTGGATCACAGGAAACATCGCAGGGACCTATGCAATATCCATTAGGGACCACGACAGAAGCATTCTCGCAGCTCAGCTTTCCTGTTCCACTCCATTCCACTACTATCCCGGTGCCATGAGCATCAACCGCTACGTGGAGTTTGCCGTGCACGAAGTCCTTCAGCTCGGCAAAACCCCTGAAGAGGCTCTCCTGAATGCTCATAACATCACTGAGCAGGAGCTTCGCACCAAGATCAAAGAGTACGAAAGGTTTATCAAGAATTTGCTGTAGACAAGGGAAAAAGCGCAAAGCCCCTTTTTAGAAGGGGCTTTGCGTCCTGAGAGTTGCTTTTACCACGCTCTGCACTTATTATTAGTCATACAGGTGGTAAGGAAAATACTAGAAAAGAAGGTGGTTTTTTAATGCGCAAGTTCATGCTTACCATTGCCCTAGTTTGTGTGTTTACAGTGGCGTCCTTTGCAGCGCACATCGAGGTTTGGCAGTTCAGCATGGCAAATGAGTTTGCCAGAATCATTCAGGATCTAATTGAACAGGAGTTCACGCCGAAAACTGGGATTACCGTTAGCTTCACTGCATATCCCAGCGAAGGCTTTCAGAGCAAAGTTCTCCTGGCAATGGTTTCAGGAGACGCTCCCGATATCGTTACAGGTCCAGTAGACCACCTCGTGGAGTACGGAATCAGAGGTTCAATTGTACCTCTCCGCAAGGAGTTCCGTGAAGAGCTGGAGAAAATCGAGCCTCGCCTCTACTCCGGAGCCGGTATGGACCACAACGGTCAGGGCTTCGGTGTAGTCCAGGTTGTTGGCGCGATCACCGGCTTCCAGAGGACCGATATCCTGGCCAACGTAGGTGTTGAGTATCCGACCACATGGGCAGAGCTTCAACAAATCATGCCTAAACTCAAAGCTCAAGGACACGAAGTGGCATTTGGCTACGGCGGACCTGCTGCAAGTCCTCAGTGGGGCGCTTACATCTTGATGAAGCAGCACGGCGGAGGTTTTGTGGACACAGTTAACTACACATCCCTTTTAAACGACCCAGGGACAATCGCCGGCTTTAAAGAATACGTAGAGCTTTATACCGTTCACAAGATGCCGCAGGAAATCAACTACGCGAACATGTTTAGAACTGGGGATCTGGCGATCTTCTTCGACTCCATCACTGCTTATGCTGCAGTAGATAGGTCTGCCCCAGAGCTTGCAGGACGTTGGTCATACGGCCTTATGCCCGGCACTCCGCGCCCTGATGGCACTATCGACCACCAGACTTTTATGTCCGCTACAGGTCTTGCCATCACCAAAACATCCAAACACAAGAAAGAAGCTCTGGCGTTCATTGATTGGCTGATGCAGGACGATATTCAGACTAAACTAATGGAAGAGCTGACAAAGCAGATGCCAGGCGCTATGTGGGTTACTGGTAACAAAGCGGCCCTGTCTGCTGTTCCTTTGAGAGACGCAGACAGAGTAATTCTGGACAAGCAGCTTGCAGTTTCTACTCCCTATGCTTACTTCCCAGGATCGATGGTCATCAACCGCTACCTTGAATTTGCCGTTCACGAAGTTCTGCAGGTAGGCAACACCCCAGAACAAGCACTGGCTAATGCCCACAACCTTACCGAACAGGAGCTGCGCCAGAAGCTTGCAGAGTACGAACGCTTTATTAAGAGGCTTTTGTAGTTTTACCGATAAAAAGTATAGGTGACCTGCCAGAAGCAGGTCACCTAATGTTAAT
>LFSI01000012.1 GCA_001512545.1 Clostridia bacterium DTU065
TTGTGGAATCTGAAGTTATTAATAGTTTTCGGCTTTGATCTCAAAATAGCTTTGTGGGTGTGCACATGATGGGCAAACTTTTGGTGCTTCGGTTCCTTCATGTACATAACCACAGTTTCTGCACATCCATCTGACAGGTTCGTCTCTCTTGAAGACTACACCTTGCTTTACGTTTTCTGCCAGCTTCAAGTAGCGCTTTTCATGCTCCTCTTCAACTTCAGCAACTTCGTGGAAGAAGTTAGCGATATCGTTGAAGCCTTCTTCTCTAGCATCGGCTTCCATTCTCTTGTACATGTCAGTCCATTCATAGTTCTCGCCAGCGGCAGCGTCGAGAAGGTTTGCATAGGTGTCTTTAATACCATTTAGGAACTTGTAGATTCTCTTAGCATGTTCTTTTTCATGGTTGGCTGTTTCTTCAAAGATACCTGCGATTTGCTCATAACCTTCTTTTTTCGCTTGTGAGGCATAGAAAGTGTATTTGTTGCGAGCTTTAGATTCTCCAGCAAATGCCTCCCACAAGTTGGCTTCTGTTTTTGAACCTTTTAGTTCTGGCATATTATACCTCCTATCAAATCAATGTACCATCTTTAAATGTACCCTGAATTCACCGGAGCTAAACCGAAAACTGTTATTTTGTCTATTTCGCAGCACCAGGTGCCAGATACAGGACAATGTTCTTCATAAGCTGGTCTGAACGCCGGGTTGTTGAGATATACTGAGTTGTGGATGGGGAATGATACGAAAATGCTCCCCTCATTCTCAAGGATGCAGGCGTTCTTGTCGGCATCCTCACTAGGCGTTACTTCGTCTTCGTTGTACCAAGTGGCAATAGCTGTTGCTAGGTTACGCGATACGATTTGAGCGTTGGCGTTCACGTTCTTTAAACCCGGAGCATCAATGCCGGCAAAGATCGGATGGTCGCTGAATTTGATGTAATTGTGCTTGTCTTTGGCGTTAGTCCACTGAACCCAGGTAACCCCAAAGATATCAGCTAACTGATAAGATGTCAAACTGCCATCTTCTTTCCTGAGCGAGGTTGAAAAGCATGCAAAAAGCCTGCCGCCGCGGTCGATGAAGTCGAAGTAAGCGTCTACTTCATCGGCACCCATCACGGCATTATCTGGCAGGAGAATTGCTTCGTAGTTTCTCAGAACACCTGCTTCAACATCTGCGTCTGTAATAATGTCGAACTCGGCAAACTTCTCCAGCCATTTAACGAAGAAATCAAAATCAGCTGGATAGCTAGGATAGTTGGCTGGTTTGTCAATAGTCTTCTGTGAGCGGACCACCGCAAGCGGCTTCTTAGCCAAAGCCAAGCCTGAAACCAAAACCACCACTATAAGTAAGAAGAAAACGAACCTTTTCATTTCATAAACCCCCCTAAGTAGTTAATAATACTTACTAATTGACTTATTCATCCAAACCGCCCTTAAACCTTCTGCGCAATGCAAAATTTCCCAGAGTGTTAGGGTGACAGCTACCTGAGTATTTTAAACTTCTTCTGACAGCTGAGGGGGACTGCAGAGAGTAACCCCAAGTAGACTCTCAAGTCCTAAGAGAATAGTTTGGAGGGATGATCATGGATTTCAAGCGTCTCTTTTCTGTGTTAAGTATGGTTTTCATCCTTGCTGCTTTTGCCGGTGCCGGAATCGATCTCGATGATCCGCTGCAGACCGGACAGCAGTCGTATGTTCCCACGACACCTTCTTACGGCAGTACTTATATTGAAGGGAACCTCTACACTTCTGGTGGCCAAATCCTGCAAAACGGCAAGGTATCTGTAGCCGTTGGTGCCACCGTCTATTCAGCCTACAGCGACTTTCAGGGTTACTTCCGTCTGGAACTCCCATTCGAGCTGCCGACGATGATCGTTCTGCAGGTAGAAGCTCAAGGCTATATTCCCGAAAGCCAGGTCTACTTCACCAACAACATCGGCAGGGGCAGATACTCCTTTAGGCTGCAACCCCTTACCGAAAACGTTATCATCATCGATTCGAAGCTTCACCACTTAGGCGACGATCTCTACTCAGGCATTAAGAACTCCCAATTCCAAATCCCCACCGAGGGAACTACCTACCGCACCACGTTCAACCAACCATTCCCAGTTGGCCAGATCGAGCGAGCGGTTCTCCGCATCACGGTCAAAGGTGCCGAGTCCAACAACCCGGTGGAGATAAACGGCGTGCGCGTTGGATATTTGCGCCTGAACAACGCTCTGGGAAACTCTGGTGAGTGGATGGTGGAAGTGCCTGTAAACGCACTCAACACCGGTTTGAACACCCTGACCATCGGCTCGCATTTTGAAAACGACTTTGACGACTTTGAGTTTTCCAATGTCCGCTTAGAGCTGTTTGTCAGAAAGGTGTCTACACCTCCTCAGATCGTAGTTCACGAACCAGCCGACGACTCCCAGATTGTCTCTTATCAAGCGCAAACCCCTGTGACGGTACGAGCCACTGTTACTGCAGCAAACAATCTCAGTTGGGTTAGGGTAAACGGTCGGACCGTCGGAGGCCTCTGGGGCACTTCGGCAAACATTAGCGAAGTAGTCTACCTCCAGGAAGGCGTCAACACCATTACTATCGAGGCTCAAGACGTTACTGGTCAAATCACCAGAAAAACCATTAGGGTCACGGTGGTCGGGTACCCACAGACCTCCATGGACACTGTGGAGCTCTTCTCCGCAAGTTATCTCAGCACTCATCAAAATGCACTTAGGTACCTGCAGAATGCCACAACTGCTAATTCAGCTTCCATCTATTACCCAATGTGGGGAGAGCAGAATTACCACGAATCATTCTTGAAGAAGTATCTCTTCTTAGACCCTGCAAAGATCGAACTGCCCTCGGTGTTTATCAACGGCCAAACCAAGGTCACCAACTTCACTTCCAGCCCATTTGGCTACATGGGGGCGTTGAGACCTCAGCTAAGAACTTCCTACACCGACACTTCAACGTACACCAGGATCAGCGGCAGACTAATCGTTGAGTACGTTCCTTCGAACTTCTCCAGGGATCTGAAGGTCTTCGTAACCTTGGTGGAAAGACAGCCTTTCTCCACCTACCTCGAAGCTAGGGAAGTGTTTGAGTACACCATTTCTCGGTCTTACTCATCCAGTATCAGGAGACTTGAAATACCTGTATCATTCTCCACAACGCGCAGAACGAGCTACAGCTACGTAGTCTCTATCTACGACAGCTCTACCAAGGCGCTCTTGTACTCCACCATCTATTAGCGAGCGCCGGTCAAAAGACCTTAAGAGTTTTAAACTAAAACCTCATACGTGCTATAAACCTAAAAACAAAATGTCCATATACCGCCCGCTTAGTCAGCTGGCGGTTATGGACATTTTTCGTGCTGTCATATAAAGGTTCCATCTCTAACTGCATTAAAGCCTCTAGAGCTGCGATAGTGTGATGTAGGACACGCCTCTTGATATCACTGTGGTTACTTAGTAAAGCTGCCCACCGCATAAGTTACAGTCTGAACCGGCGGTTTGTCTTTTACCCGGTAACTGCCTAATCTGCGCTCGTACAAGTCTTCTCCATCTGTCCCTTGGATTGCCATTTCAAACTCCGCCCCCTCTGGGGGACCCAAAATCTGTATTAAGGCTTCATCTCCAATGCGCTGTACAGGATAGCGAAGAGAACCTCCGGTCACGCCCATTCGGTAACTGATGGCCAGTTCATAGGAAGTGACATAGGGCTCGACTTCTTCAGTAAACAGCAAAACAATTCTTAGTACTCTGTCGTCTACCAGTTCATTTCTTTTGAAGACGCAACCTGTAAGTAGCAGGGACATACACAGCACAAAGCAGATCCATTTCAGGCGTCTCAACAAGCTCACCACCTTCAGATTACTCTTCTGCATTGTAGTAGAAGCCAACTATCACACTGTCCATATCAGAATCATCGGCAGGCTGATAAAGCACGCACAACGTTCCATCTGCCAACAACTCCATATCAACAGCATGTGCTCTACTCGATTTCAACCCAAACCGGGGCATGTCGATTGTCTTAAGGGTTTTCCCATCTTGCAGGCGATGTACAGATATTCCTGTGGAATCGGACACGGCAACTCCGCTGTCGCTTATGCAAGCACCACCTGCAAACTTCCCATGAAGGTAAAGTGGTTCCATTTTGTTTTCTGGCAATAGCTTAAGAACATACACTGAACTGACTAGATAGGAAGCGTTTGCTGCAAGTAGACCGTTGGTAGAGATACTCTTACTACCAGTAGGCAGACCATCAGCGTCAGTGATCATTTCAAAGCCATAGTATGAGTAAAAAACACGATTTCCTGCACTAAGCAGATCCCTGTCAATATGAAACTCCATCTCTTCTAATTGTCCCGGACCGCTCCAGTATACGTCTTTACCTTTTGCCTCGCTTTGCACATAAAGTCTGCCGTCGTCTGTCATTGCCAGCGGGTAAGAGACGTCAGTGATTGTGAACTGGTCGATTTCGTTTAGATCCAAATCGAACACGCGAACTCTGTTATCTGATCTCACAGCAATAACGTTGCTCTCCCTGGTGGCTGCAACCTCTTTACAGAGCTCGTTCAGTTCAATGGTTTTCACGAGGGCAAAATCCTTGTAAATTGCTAGTTTGCTCTGCAAACCATACAAAACAGCCAGCAAGTTGTCCTTGAGTACTGCAAGATCTACTATCGGTTCGTTAAAGTCTAGCCATCTATCTGCAACCTCTACTGAAAAGAGCCTGCTTTCCCTTTTAATACCGTCGTCCATAGTGAGCGCTAACTTGTAGGAACCAATAAAGTCAAGGGTTAACTCCAAAGAAGCACCTTCTCCGAGTACCGCTGGTAGCTGGCTTCCTTCTGGCTGCTGAACGACAGTCCACACAAACTTAGTTTCTTTACTGGTAACGCTTTTAGAACCATCTAGTTTGATAGGCTTACCGGTTTCCGCTAAAGCAGGCACTGAGGCAATAAGAACAAACGGTGCCTCATCGACAGCAAGGTGCACAAGCACCGGCGGAAGGGATCCACTTTGAGCGCGGATGCTTTCTAGCACAGGGATTCTCTGCACCAACTTGTTTCCGGAGAAGAAGAAACGGCCAATGAATAAACGCCGCTTTGGAGGCTGATCTTCCCTCTGCCTATACCGTCTTTAACCTCCATCACCGAAAACACTTCGACTTCGTCGGATCGAAAATGCATAATCGCACGATCGTATGCGTCTTTGGGGATGGCTGAAAGATCGACAGCAAACTCAATAGGATACACGTCAATGAAAGTTTTCTTGCACCCAGAAACTAGAAGCAGGCAAAGGAGAAGAAGGAGGAGTAATGCTTTCCGCCTCATCTTAGAGCCACCTCCTATAGAAGACGATTAGAGCTTTGTTTTCTTCGGCCAAATCGATCAAGCACGAGACTTGTTCATCGGAAGCACCACAGGCAAGTGGCGTGCACGCCAAAGACACTTCACCGTCTGTTGTAAACACCGGTAGATCGATGGTGTACTTCTCCTCGAGAGTGTAGGCATCTGTAACCCTCAGGTAAGCCACGGACTGTCCCTGTAGTCCCCAAATCGTTTCGGATCCTACTTGCTCTACACTCTTCGGCTCAGCGTCAGAAAAAATCTTGTCTTTAGCCCTTATGACACCATTGAGACGGGAGTTCAGATAAGCAACAGTTCCCGTATTGTCCACAAACGTACCGTTCAAAAGGGACCAAATACTATAAGGTGCTTTGACGGGAACGAACACTGAGCCCAAGTAAAGCAAGGAGGCCGTATCTTTCTTCCATCTGTACAGCTGGAATCCGGAAGGAACAGTAGCGATTATTAGCTCGGTCCCCGGCACCACTGTCATATTGTATATAGTGTACGTGTTCGCTTTCACCCAGTTTCCTTCGTAGCGGTAAACATACAGTTCACCACTGTATCCTAGCAGATCGGTAAGGTTAGCCAAGATACCTTCTTCGGTAATGAAAAACACTTTATCGACTCGCTGGCCCTCGCTAGGAGAGATCTGGGCAATCTGCGTGTCGCCTGTTATATCCCATAGATACAGTTTATCGTTGGCTACAAGACCTACCTTTGAGCCATTATCATAAAGGAGAAACTGGACCACTTTCAGGCTTGATGCTAACCGCGTTTTCTCGTTTTCTGAAACACGGTAAAACGCCCCTGATTCTGTCAGTACGAAATACGCACCGTCGTGGAAGTCCGCTTCTTTTACCTTTTCTTCAATCCAGATCATATCCACTACACAGTTAATGTAGACGTACTGCAAACCGTAAGAGCCCCGAGATAACGCATAGGCTTCTACAACGTAGACGCCTTCTCTGTCGCATTCCAAGCTGACCTCTCGTCCGGTTGCGCTATCGAGACTAGCAGCACTTCCCTCAGGTTGATAAACCAGCCTCCACTGGACTTGATCACTGGTTCCTGTTGTTTTAATAGTTACCTTTTCGCCGCTCTTTACTAAATCGGGAACGGAGATTTCACCGAAAAGCTCATCTGTAGCGACAACATCGGGAAGGTCAAACCTCAGTTTTTTGGTGTCTTTTTCGACGAGAACTTCTGGAGCGAGAACAATAGAGTTGAGAATGTACCCTTGATAAGTAAGGTCCACCGACAACGACCAAATACCGGGATCGATTGTCATCACTGCTTGAAACTCAGTTCCCTTTTTCACCATTGGCTCCACTACAGTAGTTCCGTCTGGCTTCAAAGCCATCAACACTACATCAATGGGGTAATCCTGCAAAAACGGGATCGTAACCTGCACGTCCACCCTATGGCCAAACAAGCTGATGCATCCAGACAGAAACACTGCAGCGAAGATGAGTAAAATAAAAGACTTATTCGGTTTAATTTTCGCTCCCTCCCATCTATGGAAGTGAAAAAATCATTTGTTTCCACTATCCATCGAATTGTTAACAATCCCTTCTCGCGAATCGTGTAATTCAATAAAATTTTTAGTGTTTTTCTCCAGTCGCTCTACTGCTTTAAAATCAAACTGCTGCAGCCTGTTACGGACTGCAGCAGAAGCTTTAGAACACCTTGACCCAGAGACACTTGAGATAGAGGCTTTCTGGATAAGACAAGACCCACGGGTGGTCTCCTGATTGATAGGTTACCCCCAGTACTTGCAGGGTTTTTCCGGAGCCACTGTAACTCCGGCGCACCGCTTCAATCAAGAGATCCAGATCGATTTGATATGCGCAGCTGCACAAACCCAAAACTCCTTCTTCTTTCAGGTGCGGAACAGACAAACTCACGATGTTCCGAAAGATCTCGACTCCCTGCTTTCTTTCTTCCTTCTTCTTGATAATCGAAGGCGGATCGAGGACAATGATGTCGAAAGGTTCGCCTGTATAGGACTGCATGTAATCTTCATAACGGACATTGATAAACTCAACATTATCCAAGCCGTTGGCTGCAGCGTTGATTCTGCCGAGCCTAACTGCATCTTCGTCTTTATCAAGGGCTATCACCTGGCTCGCTCCCGCTTTTGCCATATTGAGGGCAAACCCGCCGGTGTAGGAAAAGGCATCCAAAGCCAAACCGCCATTTGGGGTAATGCTGCGAACAAATAAGCGGGAGTCCTTCTGATCGAAGAAAAACCCCGTCTTCTGTCCGGTTTTAATGTCGACTTTGTAGATCAGATCGTGCTCAGTGATGTTCAGTTCATCTGGCGGCTCTTCACCATAGAGGAGTCCCACATTGCGAGTGAGAATATCTGAAGAGGAGCTTAAAAAATCACTTCTTTCATAAATGCCTTTAGGACTGACAACCTGGGCAAGTGCCGAAACCAAAACCGGTTTGTAGCGCTCCATGCCGACATTGCGTATCTGGAGAACAACAAAATCCCGATATTTGTCGGCGATCACACCTGGGAGAAGATCTGCTTCTCCGTGAATCAGACGGTAGGAGTCGCCAAAACCCCTGCGCTTTTGAGCAGCCTTTTCTACCCTGTTCCTGAAGAAATCCTCGTCGATCTCTTCGTCTGCAAGGGTAAGCATCCTGACGCTCACATTGGATTTGGAGTAGAAGCCCTTGCCTAAAAACTTAAAGTCTTCGCTGAAGACGTTGCAGATATCTCCGTCTTCTTCGACCCCTTCGACTTTCCTGATCTCATCTCTGTAGATGTTGGGATAGCCGTTCAAGACTTTTGCCTCTCGATTTGATTTGAGAAATACCAGTAGCATCGTTTAGACCTCTTTTCTCCTTTGGGGGTATTTCTATGAACAGGATCATTGTCCATGTGGATATGGATGCGTTCTTTGCAGCTATTGAAATCCGCGACAATCCAGAACTTCGCGGAAAACCCGTGATCATCGGTGGCGACCCCAACTCTCCGCGAGGGGTCGTTTCGACCTGCTCTTATGAAGCCCGCAAGTTCGGAGTCCATTCGGCACAGCCAATCGCCCAGGCCAAACGACTCTGTCCTCACGGCATTTTCCTTCGAGGCAACATGGAAAAATACGCCGCAGTTTCCAGAGAACTCATGCAGATCTTTGATGAGTTTACGCCTCTTGTAGAACCTCTGTCAATCGACGAAGCTTTCCTGGACATGACAGGGTGCGAACACTTCTACAAAGGTCTTTTTGACATGGGTTCCCAGATAAAGGGAAGAATCAAAGAAAGGCTTGATCTTACCGCCAGCGTCGGCATCGCCCACAACAAGTTCCTGGCAAAGCTTGCCTCAGACAAAGAAAAACCCGATGGGCTGACCATCGTAGACGATCCGATCACCTTCCTAGACACCATTCCTTTAAGAAAGATGTGGGGCGTTGGCCCTTCAACGTACAAAAAACTCGAATCTATGGGTATTACAGACGTTCCTACCTTAAGGAACACTCCAGTAGACACGCTGGTACGGGCTCTGGGTAAGCAGGGCTTTCAGCTCCACAAGCTCAGCCTCGGAATAGACAATCGCCAGGTGGAGCCTCCTCACGAAGCCAAATCCATCGGCAACGAAGAAACCTTTCCTGAGGACATTTCCGGGTCCCAGGTGCACAAGGAGCTTTTGTACCTTACAGATAAAGCTGCACGGCGTCTGAGACGGCAAAACCTGAAGTGCCGCACGGTAACTGTAAAAATGCGTCTTCCCGACTTTACCACCTTCGAGAAGAGCTCCACCCTCCCCGAGCCTACAGCAGACACAGATATCATTTTCCAAGAAGTGAAAAAGCTTGCCAAACCCTACAAAGGACCGTTCCGGCTCCTAGGAGTAAGTTTAAGCAACCTTGCTGCGGAAACCTCTTTGAGCCTCTTTGAAGAAGAGCAAAACAAGTCTAAGCTTTGGGAGGTCATTGACTCACTGAAAGACAAAGGCCTCGACATCAAGAAGGCTGCTATCCTAGAAGACGATCCGGAAGCAGGAAAATAGCAACGCCGTTTGCTCAAAATGGCAGTAGATAGGGATCTCCGACCAGCCAGCGTGAGTTTTCAAATAGTCCTGCGGTCATTTGCAATACTTCCACTTCATGCGTAAAGTATTGCGGAGGGATTCTATGAACATCCAACAAGTCAAAAACCTTGCCCAGACGGCCTTTACGCTTTTTCTCATCTTGATTCTGTTGATTCTTGCGTTTCCCGAATAAAGCTCACCTCGCTCGCCCTGGTCTCATCCAGTTGGCTAGCGGGGTTTTTTACTTTCCGGCACTCCTTCTAGGTTAAAGCGATCATTCTGTGTGGAGTCTCAGCTTTAGACTTGCCCTCAGAAGGACAATACCAATAAAAGGCTAACTCTCTAAGAGTAAGAAAATACAGACGCGATTTTGCCCGCCGGCAGTGCCTGCGGTTGTAATAGACCTGGAACTAACGATGAAACCAGATCATCGGTCTTATCTACCAGAAAGGAGCAGATAAAATGAGTCAAGTTGGAAAACCGCTTAGAATTGCTTTTCTCTCAGATACTCACTTTGTGGAGGCTGACGACTTCAACTACAAACAGTGGCAAATGGCACTAGAAAAAGCCAAGTCCACCGATCCCGACATTTACTTAGTCGGTGGCGACATCACCAACTCAGGTTCCAAAAAAGAAGCTGAGCTCTTTTTTGCAAGCATCAAGGATATCAACAAGCCCGTGCTGTTTGTGCCTGGCAACCACGACATCGGCAACAAGGTGTTTGAAGGAGTCGAAGGTACGATCACATCCGAAAGAATCGCCTACTACAGAGAAAACTTCGGACCGGACTTCTATGCAGAAAACCACCACGGATATCAGTTTATTATGCTCAACTCCCAGCTTTTTCAAAGCGGGCTGCCAGAAGAAAAAGAACAGATGTCCTTCCTCAAGAAGCAGTTGGAAGTCGAGGGACCGAAAATCATTTTGATACACAATCCCCTCTTCCTGAACTGCGTAGATGAGCCTGGAGGAAACTACTGGAACGCAGAACCTGAAGTCCGCAAAGAGATCCTGGACCTATTGGCAGGGAAAGGCGTTGTGGCGGTGCTTTCCGGACACATGCACAAGCTGATCGTAAACTGCACCGACATCCTGCATCTCTCCTGCCCACCTACGTCCTTCGGCGTTCCAGAAATCCACTTGGGACAGGGTTTTGTGGTTTTAGATGTTACACCAAGCAATATCCACTTCCAATTGTACCATGTAGAGTCTTTGTATGAGAAACCTTAAGCTAAGCTTTCTTTCAAGGAGCTGACCTATGGCAAACAGACTGCTGACTATTGCGTTAATCCTGCTGGGGGTTCTAGTTTTCAGCGGGTGTGATTTTGTGAAGAAACCAGGCACTTTGATCATCAAAACCGACCACGAAGATCTGGACGTTCTCTTGGAAACAGCAAATGGCCAGGAAGTCGCTAGAGGTGCCACCACACACTCTCTAGATCCGGGCACCTATCGTGTAAAAGCCTTTGCCAATGGGTATAAACCTCTAAGCAGAACTGTTTCTGTCTCTAGAGGCCAGACAGCTATCGTCAATATAGATCTTGAACCTCTAACTAAAAAGGGCTATCTAAGTATAGACTATGACCTACCTGATGGAGCAATCTTCCTAGATGACGCCTTCTACGGCTTTACCAGAGCCGGTGCAAAACCGGCGATAGAGGTGTCCCCTGGCCAGTACAACCTAAAACTCACCAGGAGAACATTCGTCTATGAAGAGGTGATTACCATCAAGGAAAACGAGGTCACTTCAGTTGACGTTCCCGATACCATCACTGTAAAGGTGGTTATCGATCGCGACAAAGGGGAAGTCTTCTACTGGCACGACAAAAACCCCGCAAATCTCGACTATCCTGTGCCAAAATCTGTAGGTGAGATCACCAAAACTACCCTCTTAGAGTTCTCCGAAGAGGGCATCTACTGGTTCTACGCCAAATCACCGGGACGGGTGTTCACGGCTGAAATGGTGGTGCTCTCCAAAGAAAAGTTGGAGGTTGAGGTAAACCTTACTTCCGCCCCTGTGGAACAGGTCAGGAAAGCGCTCGCTTCGCCGCTTTTGGGAAGGACCTTTCTTGCGCCTTGGGAGCTGGAAGATTTTGTGCGGTACCAAAAGAAAGCCAATCCACATCAGATCTACATTGCCAAGTACTACCTGTTCTTCGGCAATGAGCTCGTTATCTCCGGAGATCTTGCCTACGCACAGTCGATGCACGAGACCGCCTATTTTAAGTTCGGCGGCGACGTTCTCCCAGAGCAGAACAACTATGCAGGCATCGGTGCAGTGGGCGGAGGCGCTAGAGGACACTCCTTCAACACTCCAGAAGAAGGGGTCCTCGGGCAGTTCCAACACCTGTGGGCCTATGCTACAGCCAAAAGCGCAGGGGAGCCGGTACCTGTGCGAAAATATTCCGCAGAACCGGTGTTTTGGACAGCTAACGTTGATCCCCGCTACCATCTCGTAACAAGGGCAAAAGCCCCTACTCTGAGCTTGCTTGCAGGCAGCTGGGCTACAGACCAGCAGTATGCTCACAAGATTCTCAAGATCCACAACGATCTCTTGGATTATCTCGGTTACTAGCCGAGACCCTTCGGTAAATATGCTTTGCTAGGAGGTGACCAGAGCTGAGTCTTGGGCTAGACAAGAACTCAGCAGAGGTACATGCAGAAAACTGTGATTTGGACCCTGATCGTGGTGCTTTTTGCAGGGGTGTTAGCATGGACTTTCAAACCCAAGAAAGAGAAGGTTAACGTTGGCGATCTCTGGAACGATCCTTCGATTTTTGGTCCGTCAGTGCTTACTGCAGAACAGCTAGATAACTACGTCAAGAGAATCAATCCTAATGCACCTAGTCTTGGGAAATACTACATCGAATGGGGCAAGTACTACGGAATCCGTGGAGATGTCGCGTTCGCTCAGGCCATCCACGAAACAGGTTGGTTTAGGTTCGGCGGCGACGTTCTGCCGGAGCAGAACAACTACGCTGGAATCGGGGCAGTAGGTGGAGGTGCTAGAGGCGCCTACTTCAAAACTCCAGAAGAAGGGGTAATTGCGCAGCTCCAGCATTTATATGCCTATGCTTCCACGGAGCCACTCCCTGGAACCCAGCCCAACGTCGATCCCCGCTTTCACCTGGTAAGACGGGGTTCAGCCCCCACCTGGCCCGACCTCGATGGCAAGTGGGCGGTTCCTGGAGTAGGATACGGCAACAGAGTCCTGAAGATCTGGCGCGACATGGTCGTCCACTACGGCCTCTACAGACCTTAATCATGAATCTGTTCTATCAATATCTCATATAGGAGTGTCACGCATGACAGAAAGCATTTATTACGATGTAATAATCACAGGTGGCAGTACAGGTGGTGTTGCAGCTGCACTGGCGCTGTTAGATTACGGCAGACGCGTACTAATCACAGAAGAGACCGATTGGTTGGGCGGACAGCTCACCAGCCAGGGTGTGTCTGCTCCCGACGAAAATCAGTACATTGAGTACTTCGGTGCACCGGCAACTTACTACGCCTTTAGGGAAGGCGTGCGTAACTACTACCGCAAGAACTTCCGGCTCAGCGACTCTGCGAAGTACGTCGCCCGCCTCAATCCCGGAAACTGCTGGGTTAGCAGAATCGGTTATGAGCCAAAGGTAGGCGTTGAGGTTATCAACCAGATGTTGAAAAAATACCTGGAAAACGGACAGTTGACCGTTCTATACAACGCCGTACCTGTAGAAGCTGAAGTTGAGAACGACTACATCAAGTCAGTAACCTACAAGCTAAAAGATGGAAGTACTAAGACCTTCAGCGCCAATCTTTACATCGACGCCAGTGAGATCGGCGATCTTCTTCCGGTAGTCGGTGCAGAGTATGTTGTAGGTGCAGAAGCTAAATCAGAGACAGGAGAGGTACACGCTCCCGACACTCCCCAACCAAAATGGGTGCAGTCTTACACCTTCCCGTTTGTCATCGAATACAGGCCTGGTGAAAACCACGTCATACCGAAACCCGACAACTACGAAGAGAACAAAGTGAAGCAACCCTATACTCTTGACGTAGATTACGGCGACAAGATCATCACCTACCTCATGTTCGGGAAAGCAGAAGGCACCTACGGTTCGTTTTGGACGTACAGACGCCTTATAGACAAAAACAACTTCGACGATCCGGCATATCCAAACGACCTGGCCATGATCAACTGGCCTGGAAATGATTTCATCGGTGGAAGCTTCATCGACGTTTCCGAAGAAGAAAAGGAACGCTTGTTTAAAGCAGCAAAAGACCTGGCCTTGGGCTTTCTGTACTGGCTGCAGACCGAAGTCAAACGCGACGATGGCGGATATGGGTATCCCGAGTTCAAGTTACGCAAAGACGTAATGGGTTCCGAAGATGGGCTCAGCAAGTACCCGTACATCCGCGAGTCTCGGCGCATCAAAGGTATGACCACTGTCATTGAGCAGGATGTAAGCGTAGAGTTTCTTGAAGGTCCTAGAGCCCGCTTCTTCCGCGATGGAGCCGGCCTTGGCAAGTACTTCATCGACATCCACTCCTCCGGATACGAAGAAACAGCCAAAACCTCCCAGGTCTATCCCTTCCAAGTTCCACTTGGCGCACTGATTCCCCGCCGGGTGAAAAACCTCCTTGCCGGTGGAAAGAACCTGGCAGTGACCCATATTACCAACGGTACCTACAGACTGCATCCTGTAGAATGGGCGGTAGGAGAAGCTGCCGGCATTTTGGCTGCAACAGCGCTTTTCCACGACTGCGTGCCTCAGCAAGTTTGGCTGGATGAAAGGCTCCTGCGTAAGACTCAGGCCAACCTGATCGACCACGGAGCACCGGTTTTCTGGTATGTGGATGTGCCTATCGGCCACCCCATCTTCAAAGCGCTCCAGTTCACTGCAGCTTTTGGCACCTACCAGTACGACAAAGACAAAAACCTGATGTTCTATCCTGACAACGAGATCACACAATCGGATCTGGAGTTGTGGGCTCAAGGGCTTAAAGACGGTGCCGGTATTCCCGCAAACCCGGAAAGCGCAGAAGCGTTCTTGACGTCCATCGCGGAGCGCTTTGACGTCGAAGCACCTGTTCTTGCAGACAACACACGCAAATCATTTGCCGTCGCTTTGGACGAAATCCTTAGAGACGCGTATTTGAGGTAAAAGCGAAAAGGGAGTGCCCAGTTCTGCCTTAAGCAGCTGGCACTCCCTTTTGGTTGTATTGAATTTAGTTTCGATTGGGATCAGCCTATTCCGGCAGTGTCACAGGTCATACCTGTAGACCAGATCGCCGTCTTCTCCTTCACCGGCAAACTGAAAGCCGGCACCGGCAAAACACCTGATACTCACAGCATTTTGCGGGAAGATGTGAGCTTCGATACTCCTTATCCCCTCTGGAAGAATCTCCCTTACGTTTTGAACCAGTAAGCGCAAAGTACTCTGCCCGAGCCCCTGCCTCTGCAGATCTGGCCTTACGATCAGCGCAATTGTCAGAACACCTTCATTGTCTCTTTCTCCCCAGACAAGCCCAACAAGGTCTCCGTCACTGAACACGCTGAAGAAGTACCAGTCGGGGTTTGCCTTTAGGGTACTCCAGTACTCGTGCCAGTCACTGACGCCAATCCAGTTCTCGATCGATTGATCATCTGCCCATCCAGCTACAATATGGATCTCTTCTTCCTTAGTTCTCTGTATCTCCAGCATTGTGTCAAACTCCCCATCGGAATCTAGTAGTTGCTTCACATATCGTCAGAAAAGCTGCATCCCCGTGGAGGCAGCTTTTCT
The DNA here is from genome assembly GCA_001512545.1 of Clostridia bacterium DTU065. Lineage (GTDB taxonomy): Bacteria > Bacillota > DTU065 > DTU065 > DTU065 > DTU065. Next base: position 15,151 of record LFSI01000012.1, read on the forward strand.
TTTGGAGGCTACGTATCGTCTTGCGCACGAACCTTCCGAAGTGGTGATGGTTAACTTTCCACCTCTTCGGAGACGTCGGACTTTGCTTCAAGTTTTTCGTTGTAGATCTCTTCTGCAGCTTCAACACAGAGTGGTCTGCTGAAGACATACCCTTGAATATAGTCGCAGCCTATCTCTCTGAAGAAAAGGTACTGCTCAACCGTTTCAACACCTTCAGCTACCACTTTCAAGTTCAAGTCCCGCGCGATAGTGATTATCCCCTTAATAACACTCTTGGTTTTTTCATCGCTGTACTTGTTGGCGATAGACCGATCAAGTTTGAGAACATCCACCGGTAGGAATGTCAGGTAGTTCAATGATGAGTAGGCTTTGCCGAAGTCGTCCATGGAAATGGTAATACCCATCTCCTTGAGCTTTTTGAGAAACGCCAGTGTAGTTTCTTCTTGGTTGATCAGGAGGTTTTCGGTAATCTCAATCTCCAGAGATGAAGGCTGAATACCTGTTTCGTCCAGAAGTTGTTGCAAGAGCGGAATAAACTGCTCGTCGTAAAGCTGTCTGGCAGAAAGATTGATGGCTACAGACTTGGGCGGAAGCCCCTTATCCTTCCAGCGCTTCATCTGATGAATGACTTCTCTAATAACCCAACGGCCTATTTCTACTATGAAACCTCGTTCCTCGGCTACCTCGATCACCTGCAGAATAGGATAGTCTAAACCCTGCACTCTGAGAAGCGCTTCGTAGCCACTGATGGTTCCATCTTCAGAAGCTACCTTTGGCTGGTATAAAATGGTAAAACCGTCTTCTTCAAGAGCCCTGCGTATCTCCTTTTCGATCGTGGTCTTCACCTTGAGCGATTCGCCCATCGAAGGATGATAGAACACATAGCTGCTCTTGGCTACAAGCTTTGCGCTGTACATCGCCAAATCGGCGAACATCACCAGATCGGTCTCTGTGTGCGCATCTTCCGGGTATACTGCAATCCCGATACTGCACTGGACGTAGAGTTCATCACCGGCAATACGTATGGGGTCGTTGAAGATGGAGATTAGATTCTCCACAAAGCTTATCACGGCGTCAGCGTCTTGTGCACCGCGAACAAGAAGCAGGAACTCATCTCCGCCGAAGCGGTAAACCCCCACGTTTTCATTGACCTGTTTAAGTAGCAACTTCCCGATTTCAATAAGGACCTGATCTCCGTAGACGTGGCCGAAAGTGTCGTTCACGTCTTTGAAGTTGTCGATGTCCAGCATGAGCACTGCCACCGGTTCTTCTCTCTCAAGATGGGCGTTGAGATGCTCGCCAAACACCCTGCGGTTGGGAAGTCCCGTCAGAGGGTCTTTGGTGGCTAGGGCTTCGATCATCTTACGCAGCTGCTCGTTCTTTTCAAAATGGACGTAGATACGCTCGAGAAGGCTGTTAATGCTGCAGTACAGACCGGCAAAGGGATCATTACTTGCAAAATTCAACTTCTGTCGTCTCTCCAAGTTGAAGTCGAGGTATCTCAACTGCCTGTCCATAAGACCGATAGGCTTGATAATGTTGATCTGCTGCACCCAGAAAAACGCCAGGCTGAGGACGATGGCTGTACTGAGAAACCCAACTGCACTGGTACGCAAAATGAGGTTGAGCTCCTCCTGGCTGATCCCTACTGCCAGAACGCCTTCGATATCCCCGTTATTGTAAAACGGCACTGCAACCTCTAAAACCGGACCGTGAAGACCTTCCCTAAACCAGGTCTTAGCTTTGGGCGTACCACGCAGCGCCATCTGGTAGTCTTCATTGTCTGCATAGCTTACACCCGCGTACTGCGGCTGGGAGTCGGCAATAGCGACGAGGTTTTCATCCAGTATAAACGCATAATAAATGCTCTCGTTGTCGACTGTTCTTTCAACGATATTCTGCAAACTGTAATCTTCGGTCATTTGGTACACATGTTCTGCGTACATGCCCGCCTGCACAAAGTAGCCGTCTTCGTTGCGGCTATAGACAAACTTAAAGTGTTCATCGGTATCGGTTGACTTGCGGATAGGCTCCGAGTAGAAAGTCAATCCGCTCTTGTTAAATCGATCAATTGGATCCCCCGGCGTACTGCGCCAGCCGATAAACTCCCCTGTAGAGGAGTTGAGGATTTCTCCTTCAGGACTGTACCAGAATATCTCATCGGTATCGGTTATCTGTGCAAAATAGGCTAACCGTTCATTGGTTATGCTGTCTGCATTAGCGAGCGTTAGAAACGCAGCTTGCCTCAGATCCCTTTCAATACGTTGATTGATGAAATCCAGCTGCGCTTGGTTGCTGCGAATGGTCTGCACTAGAAGTTCAGCGTAGTTGTAGCCGTCTTGGGTAAGTTGATTGATAAAAAGTCCACGAGTAACTATGTAGCTGATAAAAGTCACCAAGAAAATTGCCACGATAACCATGATCACCGGAAGATAGATTAGCCTATCCTTCTTTAAAATCGGTTCCTCAGCCATGACTAATAAACCTCCGTATAAAACCAAATGGCTTGCTCATCTAGCCCCAAAAGCAAATGTTTCCGAAATTTTCCTATCATATCTTACTTTTCTATCACATTCCACAAAGAAACTCAAGCTAAACTTTCCAACAGTAACTTCTACATAGGAGTAAACATCAACCTCCAAACCAGATTGCCTTTGCGCTTTGTTGCTGCTGCAACTAGCACCCTTGTATCATGCTGGGCTACTGCGAAGAAAAACAACGGGAAGGTTTGAGAGCTACGTCTCGAACCTTCCCAACAATTAGCATAAATGGTACTACGGCAAAATGCGTAGAAGTGATATGTTGTTTTTCCGTCTGCCGCGGTCCTTCCAGCTATGCTGATAGGTCCTTAGAGCGGTCAAAAAGGCTTTTGAATTCTGCTTTGGTGATGCCCTTAAAAGCCACAAGCGTCGCTGCCACGCGGATTACCCCTGCCAGGAAGAAGATCTGCCTTTCAGTGAAGAATTTGAGCAGCCATACGCCAACTGTAGGGAAAACTACTCCTGTAAGACCAATCAAAACATGGAAGAGAGCCGTTGCTGTAGGCCGATACTTTTCTTCTGACGATGACAGCAGGATGTTGAAATAAGCGATGTTGTAAGCTGCCATGGAAACCCCGTTGAGAGCCTGCATTAAGTACAGAGAAGTTACAGAACTGGCAAGCGCTGCCCACAGGGGTACAAGGGTGATGCCCAGAAGGGAGATGCTGAAAACTACTCTGTCTCCGCTTCGCTGAGACTTCCTGCCCCAGAAAAACGACGAAACAACCATAACCGCATTACTGATAGCGGTCATGTTTCCGATTTGAAACTGACTCAGCTGCATCTCTTCCACGTAGAAAATGGTCCAAATTGCATTGGGAATAGTGAGGCCCACGTAAACTATGGCTATGGTAATAAGAAACTTCTGGAATTCTTTGCCCAAAGTAGGATGGCCAAAGATGTTTTTCAGTTTGATCAAATAGGGCTCCTGGTCTTCTTTCTTTGCGACTTGAGTTGCCGGTTGTACCCTGTGCCTACTCATGATATAGGTATCGATGAGACCAAATATGGAAGCAATACCAAAAACATAGAAGTAGTTGTAGGGATAAGCGATTTTGTCGAGGATAGAGCCTGCAACAATCGTGCAGATAAAAGTAAGCAGGCCGACTACAGCGTTTTTCGCACCAAAGACCCGTCCTCTCTCTCGGGGTGGAAAGCAGTTAGCCACGATGTCGGTGTAAGCAAGACCGGCAACGACAGCTGGAATGGTCATAAGTGTCAGGACGGTTAAAAGCACACTGGGAGGTAGTCCCATAAATGCCGCAAGTCCCAAAAAAAAGTAGCCGATGCGGTTGAAAAAAACACCAACTGTAAGGTATGGCACCTTGTTTGCCCTCCGTTCCAAAAGGCTAGCAACAGGCACCATTAATAGCACGTTCATGAGATTAGGAAGAGCTGTAATAAGGCTTAACTGAAACGGTGAAGCTCCCATCTTCAACGCTAGCACGCCGATAAAAGAACCGGTGAGCCCGTACATCAAACTGTAGGCTGCACCTTCAGCTACTGTAACCTTGAAGTTGTGACGCAAGTCTTTTTGGGTACTTACGTCACTTTGAACATCCTGCAACTTATCACCTCTATTCTCCATCCGAAACTAACTGCTTCGCTAGTGTTTTAAGGCAGGATTATCCTCGGTTTTTTCTCGTTCATTCTAAAGAGAACGATAGTGCGGCCAAGAACGTGAATGATCTCGGTGCCCGGCAGCCTCTCTACAAGGCTTTGGGCAAGATCCTTAGGATCCTCTTCTACGGTTTTCAGTACTTTGATCTTGACCAGTTCCCTCGCAGTGAGAGCTTCATCCAGCGAGCTGATCGTTCCGTCTGTAATGCCTTCTTTACCGATTTGCACTATAGCATCCTCAGTACTGGCAAGCCCTCTGAGGTAAGCTCTCTGTTTGCTTGTAAGCATAAAAGACCCCCTAATTTGCGTCTAGCGATTTGAGGTATTGTTCTCCTCGATTGTAACAGAGCCCAGAAGAACGAGCAATATGGAAAGCGGCGCTTTCTCAGCGCCGCTTTACGTGGTCTTTTCTCGTAGGCGAAAGCTTAGTGAGTATAAGCTGTCGCTGATGTGCACGTGTTCTACTACAACACCCTCGGGTACTTCCAACTTAATTGGAGCAAAGTTCCAAATACCCTTAATGCCCTTTTCCACTAAACGATTGGCGATTTCTTGGGCTTGCGATGCCGGGACGGTCAAAACTGCAATATCGACCTTGTTTTCGTCTAGGAATGAACCTAGCTCATGCATAGGCTTGATCACAAGATCGTTAAACCTCTTACCTATGATCTCTTCTCGGACATCAAATGCGGCGATTAAGTAGAACCCTCTATTCCTGAAGTTGGTGTAGCTTGCGATAGCTCTCCCTAGGTTGCCAACACCGATAAGGATCATTGTATGCTGTTCTTTCAATCCTAATATTTTGCAGATCTCTTCGTAAAGATACTTGACTCTATACCCGTATCCCTGTTGACCGAACTCTCCGAAATAGCTCAGATCCTGTCTGATCTGCGATGGTGTTATGCTCATCATCTCGCCCAGTTCACGAGAGGATATCCGTTCAACCCCTGCAGCGTCAAGCTGACTTAAGACCCTGAAATACATAGCAAGCCGAGAAACCACTCTTTGGGGGATCTGTTTTTTATCGTGTTTCTTCAAGTTGAGTCCCCTCCCGTTAAATATTTCTCAATCCTTTGTTTAACTATTTCAACTAAAGTGGCTTAATTCCTCGAAAAACGTTAAAAATAACAATTAAAAATTTTTGACTGGACCGTAATGCTTACTTTAATCATAAGTTCCTATTTCGTTTAGGCGCACAGACTGCTGGAAGCGTAGGACCGGATGTATCTTGCATTTGACCTTTGACTTGTTTCCTTGCAGGTCACATAAATAGGAGCATTCTCACATTTCGCGGGATCTGTCTTGTGCATAGTATGTGTTGAACATGGCACGAATGCCGTGTGACTACAAGAAAGGTGAGATAAAAGTAACATGGCAGATCAGTTTATCCCTGTATCTGGATGTCCTGAGTATCAAGAGCCAAGTCGCGCTTGCCTTATCGTCGATAAGGTTTACGATGCAAGACGCACCAGGTTATGTGAGTTAAGACAGTTCGACGCAACCCCACCTGTACCTCCAAACACAGGCCCCTATACGGTACTCGTCTGCGAAGTCATCCACGGCACCGAACAAGTACTTTCTACAAGTATTACTCCTATTCCCGGCACCATTCCTCCTCTGGCCTTTGTCTCTGCAACAGTTGCCTGCGACGCAAGATTCGTAGTTCAAGACGGCAATGGAGTTGAGTGGGAGTTCATCCGTCAAGTTCCCTGGACCGTACAGTTCATTCTGTATGTTCCCGATCCCAACATGGATGTTCTTGCAGAAATCCGCTGCGAGTGCCTCGACGCCTGTCTGCCTCCATTCTCCACAGATAGCGATGTGGTCGTCTCCTGCTTCTTCGGCGCCTTCATTCAGGTCAAAGTTCACGCAAAAGCAGAACTCTGTATTGAAGAATTCGGCGAGTGCTTGTGGCCCGAAATCTCCACTCAGGCACCTAACCCATGTATCGAGTTCCTCGATCCAGAGGCAACACCGTTCCCACCATTCAACCTTCCACAGCAGGAAGAAGTTATCTAAAGAAGCAGGTCCGCACCAGCGGACCCGCTTTTTTCTTGCCTTTGAACCATTTAGACAAACTCTTACGATCTGGTATGGGGATGCAAAAATGAAGGTCTCCGCCTATAGCAGCACCACACACTTCTGGTTTTAACAGGACACCTCCAAGACGGAAATGCACCATTTGTTAGCTGTTTTTATTCGGCCTATAATGAAGAAGTCATTGGAGGTGAATGTCTTGTCAAGTAAAGGGACAAGCAGATTGTATAAATCCTATTTATTGGCTTTAGCTCTTGTGATCATCGTTGCTGCAGCTCCTATGGTTTCAGCTTACACGTTCAGCAGATTTCCTTGGTACTCATGGATTCCAGCGGAAAACCCTGCACCATCTACCCCCACAAACCCTACCAATCCAAC
>LFSI01000090.1:0-660 GCA_001512545.1 Clostridia bacterium DTU065
GGCCAAGGCCATATTCTTCAGTCAGACTCTTTTGTGTACGCCCTTCTTCGAGATGAAGGCGTATAATTTTTTGTTTTAACTCGGGTTCATAGTATGGTTTTTTAGCCACTTGTCATCGCTCCCTTGATTTAGTATAACAAAATCCTATATCAAGGTGTTACAACTTTAGTTTACCAGGTCATAGTAACCGTCAGGTTCCTTGTTTTCCCACGCTTGAACGAACCTTGAGAACTCCGAGCGCGTCATACAGATATCAAGATCATCATCCCAAGGAATAAATGCTTTGTGCCTAACTGCACCAAGCAGAGTGCCTCCATATAGTGAGAAGCTAATATCGTGTTCCTCACAAATTGCCTTTACCATCTTCAGCATTTCAAGTTGTGTCAACTGCAATCGGCGCAGCATGTGACGATCATACATGTAGGAGCCCCCTTACGTTTACGAAAAGCATTGCTCAAGGCTAATCATCCAACAAGGTATACAGTGAGACACTTTGAAGCCCCCCTATGATAACAAACCATGGATAAGTTCCACAACTTGCTTTATGAACCTATCCATAAGTTTTACATCTCCCCCGTTTTTTATTTCCAGACATCGACTAAGTTATCTCCTCGATAACTACGGCAGAGATTCCGGGAAACCTAAAAAGTGGAAGACCAT
>LFSI01000090.1:665-995 GCA_001512545.1 Clostridia bacterium DTU065
CCATAGAAATATGCATTTAGTGCGAACCATATTATAAGGCAAGAAATGACTAGCCATCCAACTAAAGGCCTGGCCCTTAAGCTAAAACACTGTAGGACATCCCCCAACAAGAAGATTACAAACACGTTAAAGTACGTAGCTAATCTTCCGATAGGAACGCTAACCAGTCCCGCAAGGACGAAAAACAGGGATATTATATATACAGAAAGGTAAAATTCGTTACTTTTGTCAACAAAGATCAGCGCTTTTTTGTTGAGCATGAATAGCATTAATAACATCACATATACTATTATCTGCAAACGATAACCTATACCCGCCTCGCCATAAAAG
>LFSI01000054.1:0-8408 GCA_001512545.1 Clostridia bacterium DTU065
TGATCGGTACTAATTGGTCGAGGGCTTAACCATCCTTCCACTATGCACTTTTGAAGGTTCTATTCAACCGACGCGGGGTGGAGCAATTGGCAGCTCGTCGGGCTCATAACCCGGAGGTTGTAGGTTCAAGTCCTACCCCCGCAACCAATCAAATAATCGAGTTTAATTTTCCGGTGACTATGTCGAAGCGGCCCCACCTGTTCCCATTCCGAACACAGAAGTGAAACGCTTCAGAGCCGATGGTACTGCAGTGGAGACGCTGTGGGAGAGTAGGTCGTCGCCGGAATTATTTTTCCCCTTAGGAGAACCTAAGGGGTTTTTTTGTGCTCATGTTAAGAGATCTTAAAAATGTTGGAACAAAGATATTTCCACGGTTTTCTGAGTTTCTTGATTCTTCGATGGTCTGCTTTTGTAAAGGAAAACTAGGACGAAAGTCCTAGAATTGATGCAGGTTAAAAAATGTTAATGACTAATAATGTAGTAAGCCCATTTCGATGTTAGAAAACGTCTGCAACGGGGAAAAAGGTACATATTAACTAGATGTAGACGCAAAGAACGGTAGACAGATTTGGAAGGGGGTATAGCATGAAGAAGGAATGCGTGGCAATGCTTCTTGCTGGTGGTCAGGGAACAAGACTGGGGGTGCTTACTCAGAAGCTGGCAAAACCGGCAGTTCCGTTTGGTGGTAAGTATAGGATAATCGACTTTACTTTAAGCAACTGTGCTAATTCAGGTGTTGATACAGTTGGCGTTTTGATTCAGTACAGGCCTTTAGAACTTCATTCGTACATCGGAATCGGAAGCGCGTGGGACTTGGACCGGGAAAGAGGTGGCGTTGTGGTCCTACCGCCCTTCGTTAAGGCTTCAGGCGGCGAATGGTACAAAGGCACCGCAAATGCAGTTTTCCAGAACTTGGAGTACCTGGAAAACTACAATCCAGACTACGTTCTTGTGCTTTCCGGAGACCATGTTTACAAAATGGACTACTCGAAGATGCTAGCCTACCACAAGGAAAAGGGTGCTGATGCGACTATCGCCGTTATCAGAGTGCCGCTTTCAGAAGCCAGCCGCTTTGGCATCATGAACACCGACGAGAACGATCGGATTGTCGAGTTTGAAGAAAAACCCCAAAAACCCAAAAATGACTTAGCTTCCATGGGTGTCTACATATTTAATTACTCCGTCCTCAAAAGATACTTAACGGAAGATGCTGGGGATCCCGAGTCTGCAAATGACTTTGGCAAAAACATAATTCCGAAGATGTTAAAAGGGCAGCAGAAGCTCTACGCCTATAGATTTACAGGTTACTGGAAGGACGTTGGCACGTTGGAAAGCCTATGGGAGGCAAACATGGACCTTTTGGGCGACAATCCCAAGTTTGACCTGTTCGACCGTTCGTGGCGCATCTATACAGTAAATCCCAATATGCCGCCTCAGTTTATCGCGGGCAGCGCCGAAGTGATCGATACTTTGGTTAACGAAGGTTGCGTCATATATGGCAAAGCAAAACGCAGCGTGATTTTCCCTGGGGTTTACATCGGACAGGGTGCTGAAGTGACAAACTCGGTGCTGATGCCCGGTGCGAGAGTCCTTGTAGGCGCAAAGATCAACAAGGCCATTGTGGGGGCCGGTGCGGTTATTGGCGAAAACGCAGAGGTTGGCATCTTCGATCCTTCCCAGAGCGTCGAGGATTTACCTCTTGTGGTCATTGGCGATGGAGAAGACGTCCCGCCAGGTACGGTGGTACGGGAAACGAGGAGGGATTAAGGTGAGTATGACGGCAAGCAACCTTATGGGTGCAATAATCCTGGCGGACAATCAAGTTAACCTCAAAGAGCTAACGTTGCGCAGGCAGCTTGCTGCAGTTCCATTCGGAGCAAGGTATCGCTTAATCGATTTCCCCTTGTCGAACCTGGTCAATGCAGGTGTGCGCAACGTAGGGGTGTTCGTTCAGGAGAAGTACCGCTCCCTGATGGACCACATCGGAATTGGCAAGGAATGGGATCTGAACAGGCAAAGAGACGGACTGTTCATCCTGCCTCCTGAAACTTACAGCGATGGTGCAGTGCCCAATGCGCACTCAGGAGACCTTGCGCTTTTGCGGAGGCACATCGATTACTTTTTCCGCAGCAAGCAGGAGTATGTGGTGGTCTGTTGTGGATCGATTATAATGAACATAGATCTAACACAGATGCTTACAAAACACTTAAACACCGGTGCAGATATCACGCTTTTGTACCGGGTTGAGAAAGACCGTACCGACCACAGTCAAGCTGTGGAGGTGTNNAAGATCCTCCTCGATACCTATATCCTCAGGAGGGATCTTCTCATTGAGCTGGTGGACGCTGCGGTCTCTTCAGGAGGCAGCGACTTTGTTATGGATGTGTTAATCCGGAATCTCGGGGACCTCAAAGTCTACGGACACGAGTTTTCGGGGTATGCCAGAAAAATCTGTTCTCTGGAAACCTACTTTAATGCCAGCATGGAACTGTTAACTCCCGAGGTTTACTCGGAGCTGTTCTTTGCCAACGGCCCAATCTTTACAAAGGTCAAGAATGAACCCCCCGTTGTCTATCTAGATGGTGCGACTGCAAAAAACAGCTTGATCGCCAACGGGTGCAGAATAGAAGGTACCGTAGAAAACAGCATTCTTTTTCGCGGGGTGAAAGTTGAAAAAGGTGCCCACGTCAAGGACAGCATCATCATGCAGAAGTCTGTGGTAGGTAGGGGAGCGTTTTTGGAGAATGTTATCGTAGATAAAGACTCCCAGATTTCGTCACATAAACGCCTTGTAGGCGACAGAACCTATCCGCTGGTGATAGGGAAGGGGTCAGCATTGTAGCGCCGTGGCCAGATTGGTCATGGCCTTTTCTAAAAGAGGAGGGTGTAAGATGAAGGTTTTGTTTGCAGCCAGCGAGTGCGTACCGTTTTTCAAGTCGGGAGGTCTCGGAGATGTGGTCGGTTCGCTGCCTAAGGCTTTGAAGGACCTGGGTATAGATGTGAGGGTGGTCCTGCCCAAGTACCACACTCTGGAAGACCGGTTCCGCTATATGCTGAGGCAAAAAGCCGTTTTGAACGTGAAGGTCGGCTGGCGCAATCAGTACTGCGGCGTTGAAGAACTAGAACTGGACGGAGTACATTTTTACTTCATCGATAACGAGTACTACTTCAAGAGGGAGTCTTTGTACGGCTACCTCGATGATGCAGAAAGATTCATCTTCTTCTCAAGGGCGGTGCTTCAAGCACTACCCTACATGGACTTCAGACCGGACATCATTCATCTTAACGACTGGCAGACGGCAATCATCGCAACTCTTCTCAACGCCCACCACGAAAGAGACTTCTTCTACACTGGCATGAAGACCGTCTTGACCATTCACAACCTCCGGTATCAGGGGACCTTTCAAAAAGAAGTTCTTACGGACATGCTCGACTTGGGTTGGGAGTACTTCGACAACGATAAGCTCGAACACGACGGAGGCATCTCGCTCCTGAAGGGAGGCATCGTCTCCTCCGATGCTCTCACCACCGTTAGTCCCAGCTACGCTCAGGAGATCCAGGATCCTTTCTACGGTGAGGGGTTTGATGGGCTCCTGAGGGCTATGAGAAGCAAATTAACGGGAATAATAAACGGGATAGACTATACCGAGTGGAATCCAGCAGCCGATCCGCATATCTTTACAACCTACGACGGAAATACTTTGGATAAAAAGCTAGAGAACAAGCTGCGTCTGCAGGAAAGCTTGGGACTGAAAAAAGATCCAAGCATACCGGTAATTAGCATGGTTTCGCGGCTGGTCTCACAAAAAGGTCTGGATCTTGTAGCTCATGTCTTTGACGAGATACTCGAAAAAAACGTCCAGTTTGTCGTACTGGGCACCGGCGAAAGTAAATACGAAGACCGTTTCCTCGAAAAGGCAAGAAAGCGTCCCTTTCAGGTATCTGCCAACATTCGGTTCGACAACGTCCTGGCCCACCAGGTCTACGCAGGTTCCGATTACGTTCTCATGCCTTCGATGTTTGAACCCTGCGGACTTACGCAGCTCATTGCTCTCAGATACGGTACCGTCCCTATCGTCCGCATCACCGGGGGACTAAGGGACACAGTACAGGCATACGACGAAACGACAGGAAAGGGGAACGGATTCAACTTCCTGACATACAATGCCCACGACATGCTAGATGCCGTGGGCAGAGCTCTAGGTGTCTACAACAGGGAGCCCCACTGGACTCAGCTGCGCCAAAACGCCATCAGCGAGGATCACAGCTGGGGCAGTTCTGCCAAAGCGTATAAGGAACTCTACGAATCCCTCATGAGTTAAATCTTTCGGAAAGGTGTCTTCAGGGTGAAAACTACAGCACTAAGCTATGACAGCGAGGAGTTCATCAAAAATTATACCTACAACGGCAGCCTGGGGGCTCTCTGGTCGCCTGAGAAGACCGAGTTCAGGCTCTGGGCTCCAACGGCTGTGAAGGTCCTTCTCAAGCTGGGAGACGGCGGTGTTTCTGCAGTTATTCCTATGGAAAAAGCTGAAGGAGGCACCTGGAAGAAAGAGGTTTTTGGCGATCTAGATGGCCAAAGATACAACTACATTGTCCGGCACCACGACGTGGAGTATGAGGTGGTCGACCCCTACGCCCGCGCGGTAACGGTAAACGGTCAGATGGGAGTTGTCGTGGATCTTTCCAAAACCAACCCAAAGGGGTGGAATGATACCCCAGATCCTGAGCTGCATTCGGCAGTTGATGCAATTGTCTACGAAGTTCACGTTCGGGACTTCTCCATTTCTCCCGATTCGGGAATTCAGAATAAAGGGCTGTACTTGGGCTTTACGGAGCTAGGTACAACGACCTCCGGTTCGGTCTATACCGGAGTAAGTCATCTGAAGGAGCTAGGGATCACCCACGTACAGCTTCTGCCTATCTACGACTTTGCCACGGTGGACGAGACACGTCCTTTCGATTCGTACAACTGGGGCTACGATCCTCTGAACTTCAACGCTCCAGAAGGTTCGTATGCCACAGATCCCAAAGATCCCATAGCTAGAATTAGAGAGCTGAAGCAGCTCATTCAATCGTTGCGCGAAAACGGAATTCGCGTGGTGATGGATGTGGTCTACAACCACACTTATTACACCGAAGAGTCTGCGTTTAATAAAATCGTACCTGGGTATTACTACCGCACAGACAGAGATGGGGTCTATTCAAACGGCTCGGGCTGCGGTAACGAACTGAAGACTGAGCGCAAGATGGTGAGGAAGTTCATCGTAGATTCCATGTGCTACTGGGCAGAGGAGTACAAGATCAAGGGCTTTAGAATCGACCTTATGGGCGTTTTCGACATCGAGACGGTGAACACTCTCAGAGAAAAGCTCCACAAGATCGACCCGTCCATCCTCATCTACGGTGAAGGCTGGAACGGCGGCCCGTCTCTTCTCGACGACAACCTGAGGGCGGTAAAGGGGAAAGCCCATGAGTTCCTCTGCATCGGAGTGTTTAACGATGACTTCCGCGATGCTATCAAAGGCAATGTCTTCCGTGCAGAAAACCGGGGGTTTATCTCCGGTGCCTACGGTATGGAGGAGAGCATTAAGTGCGGCATCACCGCGGCTGTAGATCACCCTGGTGTCGACTACAAAAGAGTGCTGTACTCTAGAGCGCCGTTTTGCGTGAACCCCTTTCAGTCCATCAACTATGCCGAAGCTCACGACAATCTAACCCTTTTCGATAAGCTGACCCGTTCCAATCCCGAAGACGACGAACCGCTGACCATCGCCAGGCAAAAGCTGGCAGGAGCAGTAATCCTACTTGCCCAGGGGATTCCTTTCCTTCACGCAGGACAGGAGTTCTGCAGGACCAAGTTTGGCGACTACAACAGCTATAGGTCGGGGGATTTCATCAACCAGATCGTGTGGGCAAACAAAGTGCGGTATTACGATGTCTTCCGCTACTATCAGGGGCTGATTGCGCTGAGAAAAGCTCATCGGGCTTTCAGGCTGCGCACTAGAGACGAAATCGTCCGGCATTTGGAGTTTATGCCTCCGCAGGGACCTCTGGTGGTGAAGTTCCTTCTTAAGGATCACGCAGGCGGAGATCCTTGGGAGAAGATTGTAGTGCTTTTGAACGGGGCAAGAACGGCGAAGCAGGTAGTTCTTCCCGGAGAAGACTGGGTGATCGTAGCTGATGCAAGAACTGCAGGCACTGCCAAGATCGGACAGGTTAAAGGCAGCGAAGTGCTTCTTCCGAGAATCTCCTGTCTGGTGCTTGTAGATCGCAAGAGTTTTGAGGAAGGCAAAAAAGAGTCTTGAGGTGAATCTGGTGAAACACATCTCCTGCGTCCATCCAAGTGAATACGATCGCTACCTGTTCTGCGAAGGCAGTCACTGCGAAAGCTACAGGTTTATGGGTGCACATCTTTGTGAGGAAAACGGCACGCCGGGAGTGCGCTTTACAGTATGGGCGCCCAATGCCAAAAGCGTGTCGGTAATTGGGGATTTCAACAGTTGGAATGAAAGCGCCCACCCCATGGAGCGTCTCGAAGAATCGGGACTTTGGCAGGCTTTCGTTAGAGGAGCTAAAGAAGGCGACCTTTACAAGTACGCAGTCTTCACCTCCGATGGACAAAAGCTGATCAAGGCCGATCCATATGCCTTCTACTCCGAACTCCGTCCGAAGACGGCGTCGGTTGTTTGGGATTTTAAAAAGTACATATGGAGCGACGGTGACTATCTAAGAAGGCGGAGCTCGCAAGCAGTCTACAAAGAACCGGTCAATATCTATGAAGTGCACCTTGGATCATGGAAGCAAAAGCCAGGGGGGGACTTTCTTTCCTACAGAGAGCTTGCTGATGAGCTTATCCCGTACGCCTACGACATGGGCTACACTCACATCGAGATTCTGCCTTTAGCAGAGCACCCCTTCGATGGATCCTGGGGGTATCAGGCTACCGGCTACTACTCTGCCACTAGTCGCTACGGAACTCCTGAGGACCTGATGTATTTTGTGGACAAAGCACACAGCTACGGTCTTGGTATCATCCTGGACTGGGTTCCTGGACACTTCTGCAAGGACGAGCACGGCCTTAGGCTCTTTGATGGAACTCCGGCATTTGAATACGACGAGCCCTGGCGCAGTGAGAACCTGGGCTGGGGAACAGCCAACTTCGACCTAGGGAAGGGCGAAGTGCGGAGCTTCCTCATCTCCAACGCCGTTTTTTGGTTTGACATCTTCCACATCGACGGTCTAAGAGTCGATGCTGTTGCCAATATGCTTTACCTGGACTTCGGTAGAGAACCGGGGTCCTGGAAACCGAACATCTACGGAGGAAGGGAGAACCTCGAAGCTATCGAGTTTCTTAGAAAGCTCAATGAAGCAGTGTTCGGAAGATTCCCCGGGGTCTTAATGATCGCCGAGGAGTCCAGTGCTTGGCCGATGGTGACAAAACCGACCTACGTCGGCGGACTGGGGTTCAACTACAAGTGGAACATGGGCTGGATGAACGACATGCTCAAGTACATGGCACTAGATCCGGTCTATAAAAAGTACCACCACAACCTGGTAACCTTTTCCATGGTCTACGCCTTCTCCGAGAACTTCATCCTTCCACTCTCCCACGATGAAGTGGTCCACGGCAAAAAATCCCTCCTGGACAAAATGCCCGGCGACTACTGGCAGAAGTTTGCCAGTCTCCGTGCCTTTTACGGCTTCATGATGGCTCACCCTGGAAAGAAGCTTCTGTTTATGGGTGGGGAGTTCGGCCAGTTTATCGAATGGCGCTATTATGAAGGGTTGGACTGGCATCTCCTCAGCTACCCGATCCACGATGCCCTGAAAAGGTATGTTAGGGACATCAACCACTTCTACAAAAACGAAAAGGCTTTCCACCAGGAAGAACACCACTGGGAAGGCTTTGAATGGATAGACTGCAACGATAATGCCAGGTCGGTTGTGAGTTTCATTCGCTACGCTACAAAGCGACGGGAGTCTGTAGTAGTTGTGAGCAACTTCACACCTGTTGTGAGGTGCGATTACGTTTTAGGCGTGCCTAGAGCAGGGGAGTATCTAGAAGTGTTAAACAGCGATAGCGAGATCTACAACGGTTCAGGGCTGAAAAACGGGCCCCTACAAGCAAGGGCAGAACCCTGGCAGAATCAACCGTACAGCATAACGCTAAATGTGCCGCCACTTGCGACGGTGTATCTCAAGCTCAGGACAGAACCTGAGGGAGAGATCCCCGCTGGGAATTAGTCTAGGAGGTGCCCTATGAGGATTACCAAAGAGGAGTTTCGTGCCGCTTTAGAAGATAAACTGGAAAGAATGTTTGGGAGTACCTTGAAAAACGCTTCCAAGAGTAGACTCTACAAAGCCACCGCCATGGTGATCAGAGATCTTATCATGGAACAGTGGGT
>LFSI01000054.1:8480-48411 GCA_001512545.1 Clostridia bacterium DTU065
AGGGAACTGGGATACGATCTCGAGGAGATCAGGGAAGTAGAGTACGATGCCGGCCTTGGAAATGGCGGTCTCGGTCGCCTTGCTGCCTGTTTTCTCGACTCCCTTTCCACGGTAGGGCTTCCAGCTCACGGCTGCGGGATCAGGTATGAGTACGGTCTGTTCAAACAGAAGATCATCGATGGATACCAAGTGGAGCTACCAGATCCTTGGTTGGAAGATGGATACATCTGGGAGATTCCGGTACCGGAGGAGTCGGAAACCGTCAGGTTTGGCGGCTGGGTTGAAAGCAGAGTAGAAGAAGGTGGCAGGCTGATTTTCGACCACAAGGGCTATCAGGCGGTTAGGGCGGTGCCTTTCGACATGCCGGTTCTGGGCTACAAATCGCCCCTGGTAAACACGCTTAGGCTCTGGAGTGCAAGATCTACCAAGCATCTGGACATGAACCTTTTCGGCCAGGGTAGATACCTGGACGCTCTGGAAGAGAAGGAACTGGCAGAAGTTCTCTCCAAGGTCCTGTATCCTGAGGACAACCATATGGAAGGCAAAGCCTTAAGGTTGAAGCAGCAGTACTTCTTCGTTTCTGCAAGTATTCAGAGCATTATTCGAGATTTCAAAAAGCAGGGTAACAACATCCGAGACTTTGCCAAGAAGCGGGCAATTCACATTAACGACACTCACCCGGCACTGGCCATCCCCGAACTCATGCGGATCCTCATCGATGACGAGAGGATGAGCTGGGAGGAAGCTTGGGACATCACTACCAGGACTTTTGCTTATACCAACCACACCGTGATGGAAGAAGCCCTTGAGAAATGGCCTGTGGAGCTCTTCTCTTCGCTCCTGCCGAGGATTTGGGGTATCGTCAATGAGATCAACGAGCGCTTTACCAAAAAGCTCTGGGAGATCTACCCGGGAAACTGGGATCACATCGCCAAAATGGCTATTATTAAAGACGGACAGGTACACATGGCGAATTTATGCATCGTAGGGTCTCACTCGGTAAACGGCGTGGCCCAGCTGCATACCCAGATACTCAAAGACCAGGTATTCCGGGACTTTTACGCTATCTTCCCTGAGAAGTTCACGGGAATCACCAACGGTGTGACTTTTAGGCGCTTTCTTTTGAAGGCAAACCCCGCTCTTGCGGATCTGATCTCTGAAAAGATTGGCTGGGACTGGGCTGTGGACTCCCAAAAACTCAAGGAGTTCGAAAGGTTTAGAGGTGACCTGGAAGTTCAGGAGAGGCTTCGGGGAGTTCGTTTGGAAAACAAAAAGCGCTTAGCAGACCATATCAAGGAGACCACGGGGATCTCGGTTTTACCCGAGTCCATCTTCGATGTTCACGTCAAAAGGCTCCACGAGTATAAGAGGCAGCTCTTAAACGCACTTCACATTCTCTACCTGTACAGGAAGATTTCGTCCGACGCAACCTTCTCCATGCATCCCAGGACGTTCATCTTTGCAGCCAAAGCAGCACCTGGTTACCGCATGGCAAAGCTTATCATCAAGTTGATCCACACCATCGGAGAAAAGGTGAATAGCGATCCAAAGGTCCGCGACATGATCAAGGTAGTGTTCCTGGAAAACTACAGAGTCTCGCTAGCGGAAAAGATCATCTGCGCTGCCGATGTCTCGGAGCAGATCTCTACAGCTGGAATGGAAGCCTCGGGAACAGGCAACATGAAGCTGATGCTAAACGGTGCCCTCACGCTGGGCACGCTGGACGGTGCCAACGTGGAGATTATGGAGGTAGTAGGTAGGGATAACATCTTCATCTTCGGCCTTACCGCTGAAGAGATCGAGATGATGCAGAGAACAGGAACCTACAATCCTCTAGAGATCTACAACAGCGACCTAGAGCTGAAGGAAGTCTTGGACAGCCTGGTGGGCGGCATTTTGGATCCGGAGCACCCGGAGATCTTTAGAGAGATCTACAACGGGCTTCTTCTTGGAGGTTATGGCCATCCCGACCCCTACTTTGTTCTGGCAGACTTCAGGGCGTATGCAAGTGCCCATGAAAGGGTCGATAGAACCTACAAGAATCCGGAGCTCTGGTGGGACAAAGCAATTGTTAATATTGCCAATGCAGGAATGTTCTCTAGCGACCGCACGGTGCTTGAGTACAACGACAAGATCTGGCACGTGCCAAAGGTGAAGTAAAATAAAGCGAAAAGAGGCCTTCGGACCTCTTTAGTTTTGCAGTTATTTTCCAAGCTCCCTTGGTTTTCAAAAGGATACGAGCTGTAAAAATCGAAGTTACTAAGGAAGTCAAGCCAAAATGCGTATTGGCATAATCTAGAAAGGGCGTACCACAGATGCTGAAGGGAAGAAGAACGTTGCTTTTAGTGGTTTTATTTCTGCTTACACTAATCACGCAAACGCTCAGCGCCGCTCCGTTTGAAAAAGCGCAGGAGATCTACCTCAAACCCGGCTTTGATCTTGTAGGGGAAAAGCTGGAGTACGCTACGTCCTTGCGGGGGCTGCCTGTGGGGAGACAGGTTGTGGAGTTTGAGTCCCGAACGACCTACATGGGGCGAGAAGTCTATGTGGTCTCGTTTAAGGGTTATCCCAATTTGGTACTTAAAGCCGTCAACTACTCCAACAATGAGGTTTTTTATCTTGATACAGAGACGTTCCTGCCTCTTTACACCTCACGGACCTACAGCGCAGGTTTTAGCTCTGGATTTATGGAGTCCTTTTTTCTCGCCGACTCCAGCGAGATCAAAGTCCAGGTCACCGAAAGCGAACCTCGGAGTTTTACCGCCAAGGTTGAAGACCCGTTTCACGGAGAAACCACCCTTGTGCTATTTGCCAGATTTGCAGACGTGTCCAAGTATCCGGTCATAGACGTTTTCAGCGGCGTGGGGACACAGTATCTGCAGCT
This sequence comes from Clostridia bacterium DTU065, assembly GCA_001512545.1. Taxonomy (GTDB): domain Bacteria; phylum Bacillota; class DTU065; order DTU065; family DTU065; genus DTU065. Next base: position 11,365 of record LFSI01000054.1, read on the forward strand.
TCTTCCTGGGAAAGACGAAAAGGTGACAGTTCCAGCGGGAACATTTGACACGGAGGTCGTTCTGATCTCGCCAGAAATCGGCAAAGTTTGGGTCTCAAAAGACAGATACCGTATCCCTGTAAAAATAGTCTTAGATACAAACGCAGGTCTTTTGGAGATGAATCTTATCTCAGAGACCAGATAGGAGGGGTAAATCGCTACATGAGTAAGACTACCAAATTTCTCCGAGAAAACTTCACCCTACCCAACTTGATTACGGTTTTTCGTTTGATCCTAGCACCTTTTGCCATTTACACGATGATAGCCTATCCCGATCGCTATTGGGTTGCTGGCATGATCTTGGTGGTAGCCGGACTTAGCGACGTATTGGACGGACACCTGGCACGCTCTAGCGGGCAAGTGTCAACGCTGGGAACGATGCTTGACCCTGTGGCAGACAAGATCCTTATGATGGGCGTTCTGCTTGTTTTGGCAGCCCGCAAAGAAGTCAACCCTCTGGCCATCGAGCTTTTGATCGTTAAAGAGCTGACTCTTTTGCTGGGAGGCCTGATGCTTTGGAAGAAGGTCAAGCGCGCCATTCCTGCAAGTTGGATCGGTAAGAGTGCAACGGTCCTTTTATACATCGGCGTGTTGAGCCTGTTGTTTGGCGTGAAAGCCATCAGCGGAGTGTTTATCTATCTAGGCGTGGGCTGCTCCGTCATCGCAGGGCTTCATTATCTTTATTTAGCGATTACAGGCTGAGGAGCCAAATGTTTTTACTCTGACCCTTACAGCAAAAAACCCCGAGAAGTCATACTAGGTAGTAAGGGGGTCATTTGAATTTGCGCATCATGACACTTGTGTGGGGCATACTACCAGCTCTGCTCTGGCTGCTCTATTTCTACCTGCAGGATCGTTTCCCAGAACCACCCAAGGTGGTTTTTCGGGTTTTTGTTTTTGGCGCTTTGGCGATCATTCCTGCAGTGATCATCGAAATGAGGTATGTTACAGAGCTGTGGCAGGGTGCACCCATTCTTTCAAGTATACTCGTCAACTACGGAGTCGTTGCCACTGCAGAAGAACTCTCGAAGCTTGCCAGTATGGTGATCAGCTTGGAGAAGGCGAAGGTCATCGACTCACCTGTCGACGGATTGGTTTACGGCGTGTCTGCAGGTCTGGGCTTTGCGACTCTTGAAAACATACTGTACATTAACAGCTTCGGGATGCAGGTGGCACCGGTTCGGGCCATCTTTTCCAACTTGGCGCACGCACTGTTTACCGGTGTGTTGGGCTATCACTACGCACGCTCGATACTTCTGGATAAAAAGAGCGAGATCTGGAAGGGCATCCTGTGGGCGGTGTTTCTCCACGGTAGCTACAACTTCATTTTGATTTCCGGCGTTGTTAGCCCTATATGGGCCATAGTTCTACTGGCCGTTGCCTTCTATAAAGTCAGCCAAGTTTTTCGCAGACAGAGACGAGTTAACTAGGTTCTCTTTCTACCCAGCACAAAATATGGTAAAATATAAGTCAGTTCGATACTATGAGGTGAAATTTACATGGCTGGTCATTCAAAATGGGCAAACATTAAACACAAAAAGGCCAAGCAGGATCAAGCTCGCGGTAAACTTTTTACCAGGCTTTCTAAGGACATAACTCTTGCTGCCAAGCAAGGCGGCGGAGATCCCGATACCAACTTCCGACTGCGTCTGGCTGTCAATGCGGCGAAAGCTGCCAACATGCCCAACGACACTATTGACAAGGCGATTAAGCGGGGAACCGGCGCTCTCGGCGGGCAGAACCTCGAAGAGGTAGTTTACGAAGGCTACGGTCCGGGAGGAGTGGCCATTTTGGTCAACGCCCTTACCGACAACCGCAACCGTACCGCCGGTGAGGTGCGCTTTATCTTTTCTAAAAACGGAGGCAACTTGGGCACAGACGGCTGCGTAGCCTGGATGTTCGATCGCCAGGGAGTTATTCTTGCGGAAAATCCCAACGGCATCTCTGAGGACGATATCCTCATGGCAGCTCTCGATGCTGGAGCTACTGACGTAGAGATCGACGAAGAAGTCGAGGTGCTCATGGAACCCGATAAGCTTGAGGCAGTGGAAAAAGCTTTAGCCGATATTGGGCTGAGCGTTACCGATGCAGAGGTGGTCATGCAACCCCAGAACACTGTGGATGTTGATGGCGATGACCAGGAGAAACTAGAAAAGCTTCTTGATGCTCTGGAAGATAACGACGACGTGCAGAGCGTCTTCCACAATGCTAACCTTTAGAATATGAGGGACGGAGAAAAACCACCCTAATTAACAGGGGTGGTTTTGTTTTGAAAAAGCGGATTTTTGCAGCTTTTGTTCTGCTTTTAATCGTCTTTGCCCTGAGCACTCCACTTGCAGAATACACCGAATGGAAAATCAAGGATATCAGTGGGTTTGTTGTGGTCTTTGACCCTTCAGGCGGTATCTACGAGATCACGGGCATCAGTGTATCCAGGCTTCCCCAAAAAGAACAGGAAGATCTGGCAATGGGAGTGAAAGTTAAGGACATTCTGGAACTTGAAAAGATTTTAGAGGGTTTAAGCCAATAACCCGAAGGTTGAGCAGGACATTGACAAGGGGCAGACGAATATATGTTCGTAGAAGGAAGCAGAGGGGTTATGTAATGAAGACCAATCGAAGCCGAGTGGTTCTCGGCATTGATCCCGGAACTGCACTGTGCGGATACGGGATAGTTGAGGAAAAGGGAGATGGATTCACTGCGCTGGCCTATGGTTGTGTAGAGACGTCAAAAGAGGAGCCGATGCCAAGGAGATTGGACGGCATCTTTCGCGAACTTACGCAACTGGTAGAAATATACAGGCCGAGCGTAATGTGTGTAGAGAAGCTATTTTTTAACAAGAACGTGACAACGGCGATTTCTGTTGGACAGGCTAGGGGAGTTTGCCTGTTGGTTGCAGCGCAAAATGGTTTGGAGGTGTTTGAATACACCCCGAACGAAGTCAAGCTTTCGCTCACAACCAGCGGCAGGGCAAGCAAACAGCAGGTGGGCTTTATGGTGGCCTCTCTCCTTAATCTGAACGAGGTGCCAAAGCCCGACGATACGTCAGATGCGCTGGCCATAGCCCTGTGCCACTGTTTTCGCACCGGCAACATACACGACAGAATCTCTCGCCTGTAGGCGCAGCCCGGGAGGGAAGTAGATGATCGGTAGAGTAAGTGGAGTTTTGTTGGAGATCGAAGAAAACAAACTTCTCGTTGACGTCGGCGGTGTAGGCTTCAACGTCATGGTGGCAGATCGCCTGGCGACGAAACTACAGCTGGAGGTCGGTAAAAAGATTACCCTTTTGATTGAGACGGTCATACGAGAAGACGACATTGCCCTTTACGGTTTTCTCGATAGAGAAGAAAAGGAGTGCTTCAAGCTGATCTCATCGGTCAGCGGCATGGGACCCAAGCTTGCACTGAAGGTTCTTTCTGTCCTGTCTGTTCCCTCTTTTTACCAGGCGATCGTTTTAGGCGATCAAGCTGTGCTCACTCAGGTAAGCGGGGTGGGCAAGAAAACAGCCCAACGACTGATTTTGGAACTCAAAGACAAAGTCTCGTCGATCAGCACCGATTTTGGTCCGCAAGATGTTGCGGTTACGGACTTCGATGAAGTAAACGCAGCTCTGCAGGCTCTGGGCTTCGATCCCCAGGAGTACCTGGAGGTGGCAAATGACTTCCGCAACGCGGGCTACTCCAACAGCGACATTATTAAACTGACTTTGAAGGAACTTGGAAGAGGACGCGGGCTGTAAAGTTTGGAGGGTAGTCAATGCAAGACCGAGTGGTTTCTCCATACAAAAAAACAGAGGATGTCTTTGAAACGCTGAGACCTCAGCGGTTGAGCGAGTATACGGGACAGGAAAAGGTCAAGGAGAGTCTGGCCATTGCTATTGAAGCGGCAAAAGCCAGAGGAGATGTTCTTGACCACGTGCTCCTGTACGGCCCTCCAGGTCTTGGCAAAACAACGCTTGCAAGCATTATTGCCAATGAAATGGAAACGTCCATCAAGATCACAACAGGACCTGCCCTTGAGCGTCCCGGAGATCTTGCGGCGATTCTGACCAATCTTGAAGAGGGACAGATCCTTTTTATTGACGAGATTCATAGACTGAGTAGAGCCGTGGAGGAGATTCTTTACCCCGCCATGGAAGACTTTGCCCTGGATATCGTCATCGGCAAGGGGCCCGGTGCAAGGTCGGTACGCCTGTCGCTTCCTAGATTCACCCTTATCGGAGCCACAACTAGGGTAGGGCTGATCTCGTCACCGCTAAGGGACCGTTTTGGTTTAATTCACCGTCTGGAGTTCTATAATAATGATGAGCTTCTAAAGATCATCCTTCGCGCCAGCAAGGTCTTTGGTATTGAAACCAGCGTAGAAGGAGCCTTTGAGATCGCCAGACGCTCCAGGGGCACGCCCAGAATCGGCAATCGGCTCCTAAGAAGGGTCAGGGACTATGCCCAGGTGAAAAGCGACGGCGTAATTGACGTGGAAACAGCAGTCAGCGCCCTGGAGCTTTTGGAGGTCGACGACTTGGGCTTGGATGAACTAGATCGCAGGATCCTTAGGACTATCGTGGAGAAGTTCGATGGAGGTCCTGTGGGTATCGACACTCTCGCCGCTAGCCTCGGAGAAGAGCCTGGCAACATCGAGGACGTCTACGAACCGTATCTCCTTCAACTCGGTTTTATTAAGAGAACGCCCAGAGGTAGAGTTGCAACTTCCAGCACTTTCAGATACCTGGGCTTGCAAGAACCGGTGCGCCAGGAAAGCCTTTTTGGCGAAGAAGAGGTGGAGTAATTGTTCTGGTGTCAAGGTGTTGTATTGAAAACCAAGCCGATGAAAGAAGCCGATAGGATTGTGGTTTTGTATACCAAAGAAAAGGGTAAACTTGGTACTGTGGCTAAAGGCAGCAGACGCCCCCAAAACAGACTGGCATCTTTGGTCCAACCCTTTACCAAAGGTAAGTTTCTCCTTAATGGCTCTTCTGGTTTGAGAGATCTCAGTCAGGGTATGATTATAGAGAGCAATCAGGAACTGAGAGATGATCTTTTGAAAATGGCTGCTGCCAATTACTTTTTAGAGCTTATAGACAGCAGCGTAGAAACTGAAGATCCCGATCCCAAAGTCTATCAGACTCTCCTTTTGGGCCTGAAGCTTCTGAACCTGTCTTCAGATCTGGACCTTGCCCTCCGTTACTTGGAGTACAGGCTCCTTGGGGACTTGGGATGGAATCTGCAGCTTGAAAGCTGCACCGGCTGCGGGAAAGATCTGATGAAGGAGAGCGCCCTGAGGTTTTCACCTGTCCAGGGCGGTCTTACATGTGCAAACTGCCGCTTCGGAGACGAGGTCTCTCTCTCCGTAAAAGGCAGAGCGGTGCTCATAAGTTTCGACCGCCTTAAACCCAAAGCACTTATCAGGTTAAAGCTTGAAAGCGAAGACAAAAAGGAACTGGAAATGATCTTAAGGCATGCCTGGGACTCTAGAATCGAAACCAAGTTTAAAGCCTATCAGTTTTGGAAAGAGGTAAGTTCCCTAGAAAATTCCAATTCTGGGAAGGACTTCCGGGTTTGAAGGCGAATATTTGATGTTGGTTGTTTAAACAATAAGTTTTATTGTTTAAATGATAGATTCACCTAAACGTCTGCAAAGGCAGCGCCTCGCACCTTTTGTTTTTAGGTAAGGCGCTTTTTTGAAGAGCAGAATGTTAAACTTTTCACCTACACAGTTAATTCAGAGAGCATAAGCTCTTAAGGAGGTAAATGCATACATGACAAAGTACGTCTATTTCTTTGGCGATGGACGTTCCGAAGGCAAAGCAGACATGAAAAATCTGCTTGGCGGTAAAGGCGCAAACCTTGCCGAAATGAGCAACCTCGGAATTCCCGTACCACCTGGATTTACGATCACCACTGAGGTCTGTACACTCTACTACGCCAACAACAAGAATTGGCCAGAGGGTTTGAAAGAACAGATCGAAGAAGCTATCAGTAAAGTAGAAGCTGCAACCGGTAAGAAATTTGGCGACTCCAAAAACCCGCTGCTGTTCTCGGTGCGCTCCGGCGCTAGAGTTTCCATGCCGGGTATGATGGACACCGTTTTAAACCTCGGTTTGAACGACGAGACCGTTAAGGGTCTTGAAGGGGAGAACGCCCGCTTTATCTATGACAGCTACCGACGCTTCATTCAGATGTACGGCGACGTTGTTCGTGGCGTCGATCACGACCTGTTTGAAGAGGCCATCGAAAAGGCCAAGCAGAAAGCTGGCGCAAAAAACGACGCTGACCTGACAGCAGATCAGCTCAAAGAACTGGTTGAGGAGTACAAAGAGATCTACAAGAAGGGTACTGGCGAAGACTTCCCACAGGATCCCTGGACCCAGCTTGAAGGATCCATCAACGCCGTATTCAACTCCTGGAACAATGAACGCGCTATCAGATATCGCCAGCTGAACAATATTCCTGGTGACTGGGGTACTGCTGTTAACGTGCAGACCATGGTATTCGGCAACTTGAACGATAACTCCGGTACTGGTGTTGCCTTCACCCGCAACCCTGCAACTGGTGAAAACGTCTTCTATGGCGAGTACCTCATGAGAGCACAGGGTGAAGACGTTGTTGCTGGTATCCGCACACCTCACCCAATCGCTGACCTCAAAGAAGAAATGCCTGAAATCTATGCAGAGCTTGAGGCAATCTACCACAAGCTCGAACAGCACTATAAAGACATGCAGGATATTGAGTTTACGATTGAAAACGGTAAACTCTACATGCTGCAGACCAGAAGCGGCAAGAGAACCGCAGCTGCTGCCGTTCGCATTGCCGTAGAAATGGTTGAGGAAGGTCTGATCGACGAGAAGACCGCAATCCTCAGAGTTGCTCCAGAACAGCTCGATCAACTGCTTCACCCAATGATCGACCCGAACTTCAAAGGTAAGCCAATTACCAAGGGTCTCCCAGCATCTCCAGGTGCTGCAGTAGGTCGCGTTGTCTTCACCGCCCAAGAAGCTGAAGAGTGGGCAGAAAAAGGCGAGAAGGTCATTCTCGTTAGAGTCGAAACTTCACCAGAGGATATCGGCGGCATGGCATCTGCTCAAGGTATTCTCACTGCCAGAGGCGGCATGACCTCCCACGCAGCAGTTGTTGCTCGCGGTATGGGTAAGTGCTGCGTATCCGGTGCCGGAGATGTTAAGGTCGACTTCGCCAAGAAGCTCTTTAAAGTCGGCGACACAGTAGTCAAAGAAGGCGACTGGATCTCCTTGAACGGTACCACCGGTGAAGTCTTCCTGGGTCAGGCAGACCTTATCGAGCCTCAAGTAACCGGCAACTTTGCCACCTTGATGAGCTGGGCAGACAAGTACCGTCAGATGGGCGTAAGAACCAACGCCGATACTCCAGAAGATGCTCAAGTTGCTAGAGACTTCGGAGCAGAAGGTATTGGTCTGTGCCGTACAGAGCACATGTTCTTCAAAGGCGACAGAATCATCTCCATCCGCAAGATGATCCTTGCCGACACCGAAGAAGAGCGCCGCGCTGCTCTGGCCGAGCTTCTGCCATATCAGAAGGACGACTTTACAGAGCTGTTCAAGGTTATGAAGGGTCTACCTGTGACCATTCGTCTGTTGGACCCACCTCTCCACGAATTTGTGCCTCACACACAGGCTGAGCAAGAACAGATGGCCAAAGAAATGGGACGCACAATTGAGGATGTTAAAGCCAAAGTACAAAGCCTCGAAGAGTTCAACCCAATGCTCGGTCATCGCGGCTGCCGTCTGGCTGTAACTTATCCAGAGATCTACGAAATGCAGGCTAGAGCCATCATGGAAGCAGCTTGCGAATTGAATAAGGAAGGCTACAACATCGTTCCTGAGATCATGATTCCTCTCGTAGGCGAGGTAAAAGAGCTCAAGTACGTCAAAGATAAGGTCGAGAAAGTGGTCAAAGACACCATGGCAGATTACGGTGTGTCCTTCGACTACCATATCGGTACCATGATCGAGATTCCAAGAGCATGTCTCACAGCCGATGAGATCGCAAAAGAAGCAGACTTCTTCTCCTTCGGTACAAACGACCTTACTCAGATGACCTTCGGCTTCAGCCGCGACGACGCAGGCTCCTTCATCAAGGACTATATCGGCAAAGAGATTCTAACCACAGACGTATTCGCAACTCTGGATCAAACCGGTGTAGGCGCCTTGGTTGAGATGGCCGTTGAGAAAGGTAAGAGCACCAACCCAGGCATCAAGCTGGGTATCTGCGGTGAGCACGGCGGCGATCCAACGACTGTTGAGTTCTGCCACAAAGTTGGCCTCACCTATGTAAGCTGTTCGCCTTTCCGCGTACCAATTGCAAGACTAGCTGCTGCTCAAGCTGCTGTGAAGAATCCAAGGTAAGTAAACTAGATTCTGATGGGGCAGAGACAAACGTCTTTGCCCTTCTCTTTTTTGCCTTCGGCCGCCAAGAAGGAAGTTCCCACCACTCTGATGAACTGTAAAACTGAGGTGGTGAGAATTCAATGGATATTCGCAAAACTCTAGAGAAACGGGAAGAAGAGCTCCTTATGCCTCTAGCTGCACTGAGTAGCAGGAGCAAGGGGAGGGAAGTCTACGAAGAACCCTGCCCGTACAGAACCGAGTTTCAGAGAGATCGCGACCGCATAATCCATTCAAAAGCCTTCCGGAGGCTGAAAGACAAGACTCAGGTCTTTATTTCTCCTGAGGGCGATCATTATCGCACTCGTCTTACTCACACCTTAGAAGTCACTCAGATTGCCAGGACTGCGGCAAGAGCGCTGAACCTAAACGAAGACCTCACCGAAGCCATCGCTCTCGGGCACGATTTGGGGCATACACCCTTCGGACATACCGGTGAAGACGCCCTAAATGAGCTGGTGACTGGCGGTTTTAGGCACAACGAGCAGAGCCTTCGAGTTGTAGAGGTTCTAGAACGCCGAAGCTCCCGCTACAGTGGGCTGAACCTCACCTATGAGGTAAGAGATGGCATTCTGTGCCACACCGGCAGCAGGCAGCCAGCGACGCTGGAAGGTCAGATTGTTAGATTTGCAGACAAAATCGCCTACGTGAATCACGACGCAGAAGACGCAATTCGCGCGGGGATTCTTAAAGAAAGCGATCTGCCCAAAGAGGCTTTAGAGCTGGGCCATAACTCATCGGCAAGGATCAACACGCTGGTAAGAGGTCTTGTGGACTACAGCTACGGCAAGAGCCAGGTGTGTCTACCTCCCGAACTTGAGGACAAGCTCATGAAGTTCCGCCAGTTTTTGTTCGACCACGTCTATATTGGCTCTTCAGCAAAGACGGAGGAGAACAAGGCCAAGACCCTACTCAAGATGCTCTTTAGGTATTACATGACAAACCCAGAAGAGATCTTGAAAAAGACCGAGATCGAAGACGAAATGTCTCTGGAGAGGGCAGTTGCAGACTATATCGCCGGGATGACCGACCGGTTTGCAGTTCACGAGTTTTCCAGGCTCTTTGTTCCCGAACCGTGGAATAGTATGTAGGCTTGAAGTTCTTGGGAAGGAATAATTTGAAAACTAGAGAAAATGAAGGATATATGAGGTGATCTCGATGGATAGGGAGACTGCGACTCAAGAGATCAAAGCCAGACTGGATCTTGCAGAGGTCGTTGGCCGTTACGTCTCTTTGGAGCGCGCGGGGCAAAACTATAAAGGACTCTGCCCTTTTCATCAAGAGAAAACACCGTCATTTACCGTAAACCCCGGCAAGCAGTTTTACTACTGCTTCGGCTGTCATGCCACTGGTGACGTTTTCAGCTTCGTCATGCATATGGAAGGCTGGGACTTCAACCAAGCTTTAGACAACTTGGCGAAAGAAGTTGGCATAACTTTAGCAGGAAAACGGGAGGAAAACCCGAATAATAACCTCCTGGCTGTTATGGAGGCGGTCTGTCAGTACTATCAGTCTAACCTCAAAGGGTCTCCAGCAGAAAAATACCTGCAAAAGCGAGGTGTGACTCTGGAGAGCATCAAGAGGTTTCGCCTTGGCTACGCACCTCCAGGATGGGAAAACTTGCAAGCGGCAGGTATAAAAGCCACAGAGAAGGAATTATTGGAATGTGGTTTAATACAGAAAAGGCGAAAGGGCGAAGGGTTTTACGATCGCTTTCGCAACCGAGTTATCTTTCCCATCTTTAACACTCAGGGCAAAGTCGTGGCGTTTGGTGCGAGGGCCCTTGGAGAAGACAAGCCCAAGTATTTGAACTCGCCTGAAGGGGCACTCTTTCAGAAGAAGGAGGTGCTCTACGGCTGGCACTTGAGCAAAGATGCTATTCGCAATCTGAAGACCATAGTTTTGGTCGAAGGATACCTGGATCTGATCAGCTGCTATGAAGCTGGCGTGGAAAACGCCGTAGCATCAATGGGTACAGCTCTCACCGAGGAGCAGATCAGGATTTTTGCCAGACAGGTAGATCGAGTGGTTCTGGCATACGACGCCGATGCAGCAGGGAAGATGGCAAACAGAAGAAGTGTGGCAATGCTCCTCAAAAACGATCTCCAGGTAATGGAAGCAGAATTTCCGCAAGGGTTCGATCCCGATGATCTGTACAGGAAATTCGGCGCTGACGCCCTAAAAAACGCCATCTCTTCTGCAAAAGACTACTTAGCGAAAGTGCTGGATGCCGGGGCCAAAAGCGATTTGAGTCAAGTAGGGGCTAAGACCAAGTTCTTAGGAGAAATCAGCCCTTTCATTACAGCGATTCCCTCGCGGGCTCTGCAGGAGGAGTACCTCCAAAAGGTGGCTCAGATTACCGGTCTCAGCCAAGCTGCAGTTGAAGCAGAAATACTTGGTGAGGCTGGTCAAAAGTATGAAAGGTCCAGACCGAGGTATACTAATACAGTGGCTAAAACCAAGTCCTATGACCTCGCGGAAGAAGCTTACAATGAGGCAGAACTGGACTTTGTGGCCATGATCTTCGGAGATCCGTCCTACATTGCAGAAGCCGATAAGTACGACTTTGCACTGGACTGGCTCGATAACCGCAACCTCAGGACCATACTAGGTGGGATTATTTCGCCGCAAAAGGAACCTGAGGGGTCTGTGGACTCCAGCCAGATCGAAACCATCAGACAGCTGGCTGAGAGGCTGGAGAAAATCGATGAACCGAGATTTTTCGATTGTTTAAGAAAGCTTGCGAAAAGGCATATATATAGACAGATAGAGGAACTCGCCAGGCAAATGGCGAACTTCAAAGAACCTGATTTTTATTTTGATGCCATAAAGGAGTACCGCAGCCTTTTAATCAAAGCTAAGAAACTACAGTAAACACAGAAAATCCTTGAGAGGGGGGAGTCAAATGGCCAAAAGAACCAGCAATTCGAAAATCCTAGATCAAATTGAGGTACGCGCCATGGAGAAACTCAAAGCACTAATTGATAAGGGTAAGCAGAAAGGCGCTCTTTCGTACAAAGACATTATGGACCAGTTGGAGTCGGTAGAGATGACCGAAGAGCAGATCGACGAAGTATACGAACTGTTTGGTAATCTAGGCATCGACATTGTCGATTCCGATACCGAGTCCGGCATAGACGAGGGCGAGGGCGTCGATGAAGAAGACTTCGAAGCAAACATTCTCGAAGGCATCTCCCTAGACGATCCCGTGCGCATGTATCTCAAAGAGATAGGACGGGTACCCCTCCTTACACCCGAAGAAGAAGTGGAACTAGCTAAACGCATTGAACGAGGCGATGAAGAAGCCAGGAGACGTCTTACAGAAGCTAACCTTAGACTCGTAGTTTCAATTGCCAAAAGATACGTCGGCCGCGGCATGCTCTTTTTGGATCTTATTCAAGAAGGTAACCTTGGTTTGATCAAAGCCGTTGAGAAGTTCGATTACTCCAAAGGGTTTAAGTTCAGCACTTATGCCACTTGGTGGATCAGGCAGGCTATTACCAGAGCAATTGCAGATCAGGCCAGAACCATTCGCATTCCCGTGCATATGGTAGAGACCATTAACAAGCTGGTAAGAGTGCAGAGACAGCTCCTTCAGGAGCTAGGTCGAGATCCGACTCCAGAGGAGATCGGTGAAGAGATGGGAATACCTTCAGAGAAGGTAAGCGAGATCCTGAGAATTGCTCAGGAACCGGTGTCCCTTGCGACGCCGATCGGGGAAGAAGAAGACAGCCACCTGGGAGATTTCATTCCAGATGAAGATGCGCCTGCACCAGCAGAAGTAGCATCGGCCCAGCTGCTCAGAGAACAGTTGGAAGAAGTCCTAACTTCGCTTACCCCGAGAGAACAAAAGGTGCTAAAACTGCGCTTTGGCCTGGATGATGGTAGGCAGAGGACTCTGGAAGAGGTTGGTAAGGAGTTCGGTGTAACCCGCGAGCGGATCAGGCAGATCGAAGCCAAAGCTTTGCGAAAACTGCGCCATCCTTCTAGGAGCAAAAAGCTAAAGGATTATCTGGATTAAGACTTGCAAATGCCTTTAGGCTGAGATATAATAAATGACGGTGGCTTGATGGTTACAATCCTCAGTAGCTCAATGGTAGAGCACTCGGCTGTTAACCGAGTGGTTGCAGGTTCGAGCCCTGCCTGGGGAGCCAATCTGGGCCCGTAGCTCAATGGTTAGAGCCCCCGGCTCATAACCGGTTGGTTGTAGGTTCGAGTCCTACCGGGCCCACCAAATAAGCCCTCATCGTCTAGTGGCCTAGGACATTGCCCTTTCACGGCAAAGGCACGGGTTCAAATCCCGTTGAGGGTACCAGATATTAACATTTTTGGTGTGGTTTTGCGCACCTTTTTTTTGCCCAAAAATAAAGGAAGAAGGTACTCGGTGACGGAGTACCTTCTTCCTTTTATAGCAAGACAACCAGTAAATTGGCGTATTTGACCACGATCGAATTTACGACAGGCCCGAGGATCTTACCTAAGGTTCCCGAGACTATCAGAAACAGCAGAACAAAAATGCCGTAACGCTCGAGAATTATGATGGCTCCGTCAGAGCCTTTAGGCAGCAGGCTATAAAGGAGTCTCGAACCGTCAAGCGGAGGGATCGGCAGCATATTCAGAAAAAAGAAAACCAGGTTGAGGTAAAACCCGGACCAAAGAAACTCTCCGGCAAGAAATGCAGCAATGCTAGTCTGCAGCAGCATGGGATTTATCATCCGGAAGAAGATAAAAATCGCAACAGCAAACAGGGCTGCCAGGAACAGGTTGGTGAGGGGGCCGGAGACGGCCACTAGAGCCAGATCCCGTCTGGGTTTTTCGAAATAGGTCGAATCGGTTCTTACAGGTCTAGCCCAACCGAAACCGAGAAGCAGGAAGGAAAGGAAACCAAAGAGATTGATATGTTTCAGCGGGTTTGTGGTAAGCCTTCCCTGTTTCTTCGGTGTGGGATCTCCAAGCTTGTCTGCTGTGTAGGCGTGCGCGTACTCGTGAAACGACAAGGCCATAACCAAAATCGGCAGAGTGAGCAACATATACTGCCAATCCTGGAGCGAGAATAGTTCCATTGACAGTCTTCCTTTACCATTAGTTTACTTTTTAATTAGACTTTAAGAGGTAAATACCTTTTTAAAGCGAAAAAAGAGTTAGTTTCAAGTTGGGGGGAGTATTCTTGATTAACGTAACAGACTACACACTGGCAACACGTATCGAACTGGTCCAAGACGACCAGCCCATCAGCTGGCTCACATTAAACCATCTGAACATTCGCGTGTGGGGCAAGACGTTCACCTGTGGAGGAATTGGAGGCGTAGGGACCAAAGAAGAGTTCCGCAGGAAGGGCTACTCGCGAAGCGTTTTAGATAAGAGCGTTGAAGTAATGAAGGACAAAGGGTTCCACTTCTCGCTACTTTTCGGCATACCAAACTTCTACTACAGGTGGGGATTTGCCAGCTGTCTGCCGCAAAACCGCGTGGAAATTCCTACGTACCAGGCAGAAAGAGCGCCGCTTACCCATGAGGTGGAAGAAATGCGCCCAGAGGATTTCCATGCAATCGTGGAGATCTTCAACGACAACAACAAATGTAGAACCGGATCTGTGGTGCGAGATCCCGAACACTTCACCAAGTTCAGGCTGGGCAGCCACTTTGGCGTCCGGGCTCAGGGCTACGTTCTGAAAAAAGACGGCCAGATTGAGGGTTACTTGGTGTTGGATCAGCTAGATCGTAAGATCAACGCGGCTGAAATCGAAGGGCGGAACATTTCTGCTTACTACTCGGCAATGGCGTTTCTTGCCAAACTAGCTGTGGAAAAACGCACTGAGCAGATTTCAGCTAACCTGCCTGCTGATCACCAGTTCACTTTGATCGCCCGTAATTACGGCGCAACTGTCGCCGCTAACTATATCTACAACGCAGACGGCATGGGTAGGATCATCACTCAAGAGCCGGTTCTAAAGGCTCTTGAAGAAGACCTTTATAGAAACTGCGGATTGGACTCTGAAACCGTGAGTCTCGTCTTCAGTACCGACCTCGGCACCACCAAGCTCGGAGCAGGGAAAGAAGCAAAAGTCGAAATCGATCAGATGGCCTTGACCCAGCTGATTTTCGGCTACAGAGATCCGAAGAGTTTGATCCATGAAGGAAGATTGAAGTCCGATCTCTCGCCGGAGACGCTCACTGCCATGTTCCCGCTCCGTATAGCGCATCTCAGCGGCCCTGACAAGTTCTAAGAAGGGATGCGAGAGGTTTTGTGGTCCATTGATCCATTCGGTGATAAAGGGAGCCAGATAGGCGCTCCAGGCGCCTAGGAAGCCGTTATAATGGTGCATTTGAGCATACGGTACCCGTAAGAAAAGCGCTAGGTTTTACTGCCTAGCGCCTTTACTCTTTAAGGAACACGCTGAACGGAATGAACTTCAGTTTATCTTCGATGGCTTTCAATAGCACCGTTGGATCTTTGTGAGGTAACTTCCTTTCGCTTGCGTACTGGCTCGAAAAGAGTTTCTTCAGGTAAGTCAGCCGGTCGGACAGAATCTTATCGTACTGGTTCAATCTGAGGTTAATCGCTTCCAAAACCTCGAGGTTAACAGAAGGATCGAATCCGGTTCCCAGACTCAAGTCGGCCAAGGTGACGATCTTGCCGAATGCGTTGCCGTGGAGAGACTCAGGGAGCATTGGCATCAGTTCGAGGGCTTGACGCTTCCCTGCAACCTCAAATTCGAGAGTTAGCGGCAGAATTCCAGTTTCAATCTGCACAGTCACATTTCTGGTTACGTATCCCACAGAGACCTCTGAGATTGTGGAGTTGGGTTCGGCGACGTGCAGATGTCTGCTGAACTCTAAGGCCAGACCGCCAACTTCGGCTTTGCCGTTTTTGATAGTTGCAGAAAAACGCCCCAGATATGCTTCCAATCCGCTGCTGGATTTTTGAACTAGGATTTTGTACTTGCCAGGATAGATCATGGATTTAACATCAACAGAAAGGAGCTTAGCATCATTGATAGTACCGATATCTGCTTTAAGCAGGTTGAGGGGAGTAAGTGGGTTGAAAACAACTTCTAAATCCGAAAGGTGCAAAGGTGTTGTAGGATCAAGGCTGTGTCCCTCGTAGGTGATCTCGCTGACTTTGCCGGTTTCGCTGTACAACGAAATAATGAAGACAGGTGATGCGGCGACGTTTTCGGCAGTATAGGTCAGACTGTACATGCCGTTTGGCAACGCGTTTGTGGAGACCAGGGTGATGCTCTTGATGAACTTATCCTGGGACAGCAAGAAAAGGGTTTGTTGTCGGTGCCCGCAGAGAACGGGAACACCGTTGACATTGAAGTTCCGGACAAACTCCTCAAGATGCTGCTTGGTTGCTTCAAACTCGTCGCTAAGACGTTTCCTTTCAGCAGCATCGATCCCGCCGATAGCGGCCTTGAAATTCAAGCGCCTTAGCTTCCAGATCTCTTTCTGCACCAGGTACGTACACTTTTTTAGGATGTGGATCAAAGTGGCAACAGACTGCAGTTTTGACAGATCTTGATCCAGCTTGGATGTCCTAACACTTTCAGCGTAGATCTTCAAAGTGTGAGGATCTTTCCGGCTCATATGCGGGTAGTTCAAGGTGATGACTTGCAACTCGCGTTCTCCCATACTAAGCCCCCTTTCGTATAAAATCCACTAAATAAATCGGGAGCTCGTATAAGTTTGTTTACCTATGGTTAAACGCGAGAAACATGCTTTTACGCGTTCTTCCTGGGTTGTTTGGGCTTTTTCTACCTGTTTAGTTCCTCTCTGTACTTGTTCATCAGTCCTTTGAAGATGTCTTTGCTGGCAGGTGGGGTATAGGTGATGGCGTTTGCTCCTGCTGCGATGGTTTCTGCAATGGTTTCGTCTGTTGGGCCGCCGGTGGCAAAGATGGGAACATCAGGGAAACGTTCCCTAATCTTTCTCACTACATCCGGTGTGTTCTTTGCAGCGGATACGTTGAGAATGCTGGCACCGTGCCTGAGCCTTGCCTCAATGTCCTCATTTTCGGAGACGACGGTAATTACGATAGGTATGTCAATAGTTTCAGCGACTCTGGCCAAAACTTCATTTTTAATCGGTGCGTTCAAAACTACGCCCATAACGCCCTGGAACTCTGCGTGAAGGGCGAGGTTGACCACTCGGAGTCCTGCTGTGGTGCCGCCCCCAACCCCTACAAAAAGGGGAACGTCCGCAGCTATTCTCAGCGCTTCGGTGATCACCGGCTGCGGTGAAAAGGGATAGACTGCGATAACCGCATCGGCGTTAGTGTTGCGGATGACTGCCACATCTGTGGAAAACAGCAGGGACTTGATCAGCTTTCCGTTGATACGGACTCCGGAAGCTTCATTGATTATACTCGGTATAATGATCTGGTTTTTTCTTAACGATCCACTGAGTTCAGGTATCATAGCAAACCTCCCAAATTTCGTTTTGGTTAAAGGATAAACTGCATCAGAAGCTGAATAGATGAAAGAATACTAAATGCAGCGGAGGGTAGAAAAGATGAGTTTTGATGCACTAGTCAGCAATCTGCATATTAATAGCTATTTGGATGTGCTTAAGGCTCAGTCCATTTCACTGCTTGGCAAAGTGGTCATTGCTATTGTGGTTTTTGCTGCCGGGTGGCTGGTTATCCGCTACTTAAAGATGCTTTTCAATAGAGTCTTGCGCAGAGGCCGTGTCGATCAAGCCTTGGTAAAACTCATGTCTTCACTGCTCACCTTTGTGGGCTGGATCATCGTGATCTCGGCAGTTTTTAAGGTTTTAGGCTTTACTGAAGTGTCTCTGGCCTTCAGCGGTTCGCTGGCATTGATAGCAATGGGTTTGGCCAACTCGGCATCGTCCGTTGTGGGCGATCTTTTCAGCGGTGTTACGCTGATTGCCGACGATGACTTCGAAATAGGCCAAAGGGTAACCGCTGCGGGAATCACCGGAACACTGGAAGCCATCGATATGCGTAAAACCAGAATACGCGACGACAACGGCAACCTGTATATCATACCCAACAGGAGCATAGACGGCGGTACCATCACCGTTGTGAAGCCGGCAGAGGAAAAAAGCAAGAGTGCTTCTTGACGGGCGGAGTTTGACCCCGTCTAACAGTATTCTATTTAAAGGTTTTTTTTCCTAGCACAGAATGGGAATAGAACCAGTGTTTGAAAACGAGGCGTAAAACAAAGCTCCGAGAGAGAATGCCGGACGCCTCTTGCCACACGCCATTTACGATTTGGAGAGATAGATGCTGATGAGAAAGATTGTAGGAGGGGTATCTGTGAGGAACATCCTTATCATAAGTCTGCTTGCTGCTCTAGCCGTTTCGCTTACCAGCTGCTACATTATGCGAGAAGAGGTCACCGGCGAGGTTCCCCCTGAGCCTTACTACGCCTGCTTCCCAGGGTCATACTACCGCAAAGCGGTGTCCAGCTTTGATCAATGGACCGGTATAGAAGGAATCATTGTCCTTCCTGAGCACGAGCCCGACATTAGAAGGTGGGGGAGCACAGGCCCCTTGGACAACTTTTCCATCTACATGGGTGGCAGAGCAGGAAACCAGGAAGTGGACGCCGGGCTCACTTGGGAGATCACCAGAGATGAGTTTGGCAATGTCAGGTACGAGTGGGACCAAAGGGCGTACAGACCGTTTTGGCGGGTTACCAGCTGGAACAACGCTCCTGCTCGCAAAGAGTTCTACTGGTATCCTGGCGATAGAGTGCTCATGAGGGTTGAAGTAGCAGGGGCAGGACTCCTCAGACTTACGATTCAGGATGCCGATCCCAACCCCGAGAGAGTCTTTACCACGGTCTTTGAAGCTTCCAACTTCGGCATCGGCATACCGACCCAGTTCAAGCGGGTCAATGCCATTGACCAGTCGGGTAACGAAGGCAAGCCCGTACAGCCCACAAAAGCAAAGGTCTGGGGTGCCGTTTGGGAAGAAGTTTACCTCCTGCGTGGTGACAAGAAGTATCCGATGGTTCCCAGCCGCTTTACCGATATGAGGTGTCCTGACGGAGAGTACTTCGTAGTCGTGACTTTGAACAGCCCTGGCGGCGAGTCCATTTCCATCTACGGAACGCCAGAGAAGTAATAGAGTAAAAAAGAACGAGAGGAAAAGCCCTCTCGTTTTATATTTTCAGGATATACTTTGCCACTTCCAGGTAGGTGATAAGACCCACGATATCCACCACTGTGGTGATCAGGGGACCTGCCATTACCGCAGGATCGATCTTTAAGCGGTCGGCTAGCATTGGTAGAACCGTTCCGGCAACGCTGGCAATTGCAATTACCACCGCCAGGCTGATTCCCACTGTAAGACCGATCAAGATGCTGCCGGTGGAGACATAAGCCCTAAAGCTGACGAGAACCCCTAAGATTCCGCCAAGAATGCTCGCTGCAACCAGCTCTCTGCCGATAGCTCGCCAGTAGTCTTTAGGCTCTAACTCACCTGTGGCAATTGCCCTAATAACCACAGTAGAGCTTTGGGTACCAGAGTTGCCACCGGTTCCGATCAGTAGGGGAATGAAAAACGACAGAGCTACAGCTACAGAGAGAGCGCTTTCGTAGGATTCCAGGATCGATGTGGAAAAGCTCTGGAAAACCAGCATCACCAGGAGCCAGCCGGCTCTTCTTTTGATGTTGTCCCAGATGGTAAGGTCCATAAGGTTTTTGTCGGTAGTGGTAACACCACCCATGAGGTGGATGTCTTCGGTATCTTCTTGGGTGATGACGTCGATGATGTCGTCGTGGGTAATGATTCCCACCAGGCGGCCTTCTAGGTCCACCACAGGTATGGCCAGAAAGTCGTATTCTGCCATAGTCGCCGCAACTTCCTCCTGGGGCGTGTCGGTGGTAACGGAGATAACAGGAGCTGTCATCAGGTCACCAACTTTATCCTCAGGGTCGCTCAGGAGGATCGTCCTCAAAGACACGACGCCGGTCAGCTTCCGGTCTCTACTCATGACGTAGCAGTAGTAGATGGTCTCTTTGGTGGGAGCGGCACTGCGAATAGCTTCCAAGGCCCGCTTCACCGTGAAGTCTTCGTGGAGCTCCAGGAAATCGGTGGTCATGATTCTGCCGGCAGAGTAGTCCTGGTAGCCCAAAAGCATGTTGGCGATCTTCCGTTCCTCATCGTTTAAGAGGGCTAGGTACTTGCGAACAACCGATGCGGGCAGCTCTTCAAAAAGCCTAGTTCTATCGTCAGGCGACATTTCGTTGAGGATCTTGATAACTTCCTCGCTTTTCAGGCTCGCAAGCAAAGTCTCCCGGAAGGAGGAGTCGAAGTTTTCGAAAACCTCAATCGCAAGGTCTTTGGGAAGGAGCCTGAAGACGATGCCCCCGTAGTGATTGGGCAGCTCTTCGATAATATCGCTGATGTCGCCGGGATGGCGACCTTCAAGGAGAGGTTTGATGTCAGAATACTGCTTGCTCTCCAAAATGTCTATGATTTGCTCGATCATATGCTTCACCCCTAAACCGTACGGCCGCCTTCAGTACTGCGAAAGAAGGTAACCGTACTGATTGGTATTTAGTTTTGATACACGACGGGTAGGGATCACTACTCATCAAGGTTACACTCCTTTCAAATTCTGACTCAGCCTGGTTCGGCAGTGAAAGCCTACTAGGTTAAGTTTAAAATCCATTTGGCAATGTAAAAATAGGTTACAAGACCTGTAATATCAACGATGGTGGTGATGAAAGGTCCGGACATTACAGCCGGATCGATGTTCAGCGCAACGGCAATGATGGGAAGCACTGTGCCTGTAACGCTGGCAAGGAGAACCACGGCGACCATACTCACACCTACTGCTAGAGAGATAGAAGGATCACCGCAGATGAAGTAGGAGAGAAACCCTCCAACTACACCAACCATCAAACCTAAAATCAAACTGGAAACCACTTCCTTGCCTACCACTTCAAGGCGGTCCTGCTCTTTGAGCTCTCCTGTAGCCAAAGCCCTGATGGTAATGGCAGCACTTTGGGTGCCGGCATTGCCTCCTGTGTCGATTAGGAGAGGTATGAAGAAGGATAGGGCTACGACAGAGGCAAGGACGTTCTCGTACATGGCCAGGATGCTCGTGGAAAAGCTGGCAAGGAAAATCAGGAGAACAAGCCAGCCCAACCTGCGCTTTACGCTGTCCCAAATCGTGAGCTCCCAGAAGCTGCGGTCGGTAGTGGTTACAGCACCCATAAGGTGGATATCTTCGGTGTCTTCTTCGGTGATGACGTCGATAATATCGTCGTGGGTGATGATTCCCACCAGCCGGTCTTCTGTGTCCACCACAGGTACAGCAGCAAGGTCGTAGTGGGCCATGACGGCAGCTACGTCTTCTTGAGGGGTATCGGTTCCCACGCAGATTACAGATGTGTTCATCAACTCACCGACGGTGTCGTCGGGATTGCTGGAAATCAGCGTCCTCAGTGAGATGACTCCGATGAGCTCGCGTTCTTTGCTGATGACGTAGCCGTAGTAGATAGCTTCTTTTTTCGGCGCTGTGGCTCTGATGGCTTCAATGGCCCGGCTGATAGTATAGTCTTCTCTCAGCTCCAGGAAATCCGTTGTCATTAACCTTCCTGCAGTATACTCCTCGTATCCCAGGAGGGCGTAGGCGATTTTCCTCTCGCTTTCTGTCAGCATTGCCAGATACTTGGTGACAACGCCTGCAGGGAGCTCTTCAAAGAGCCTGGTTCTGTCGTCTGGAGCCATTTCGTTCAGAATGCTGATAACCTCGTGGCTTTTTAGGTTTTGCAGGAGCTCTTCCTGAAAAGAGGTGTCGAAGTTCTCGAAGACGGACACAGCGAGGTCTTTGGGCAGCAACCTGAAGACCAATCCTTGAACGTGTTCCGGAAGATCGGCAATTATGGTACTGATGTCTTTGGGATGCATCTCGGTGAGCAAGTCCTTTACTTTGCCGAACTCCTTCTGTTCAACTAAGTCGTAGATAGTCTGGTTCATGGGCATCACCTCATTTGCTTTGGATGCCTCCTCGGTGAGCCGTACCAGAGGGAGGCAACCTTTTTAATGGCGAACACGGGTAAGAACCATCTGCTGTAGCGCTACTGTGACTATCCATAGGTTGAATCCCTCCCTTAACTGATGAATTAAGCATTTCTGCTTGACCTTCTTTATCATAACACAGATGCATCCAGTAGAGAAACGTCCAGGTGGCCAATTTTACCTTCACTGGATGCCCAAATTTCTGCCAAAGCACTTGTCAAAACCTTGTGATAATACAAAAAGCCCAGGTGAAACGCTGGCGTTTCTCCCTGGGCTTTGCTTTTTAATGTCGCTATTCGATTTTGCTGATGAACCTGGCAAACTCTTTAAGCTTTCTTTGGATCTCGTCGGTAGATTCCTTTGCCGCCTGCATGATAGCCTCTTTAGGATCTACGCCCTCAAGGTAGACTTTGTAGAAGGCAAAGTCAATGCAGCGGTCTGCCATGTAACCACCTACAACAGCGGTGGGCTGTCTACAGTTCAGAAGGGCCTGCTGGGCCACGTCTTTGTGTTTTTCCGGAAATGGCGCTTGATCCAAGAATCCCAAGGTCGCGCAGTAGATACGGACGCCTTCTGATTCATAGAGCGCTCGAGCGAAGTTTTCAGTAAAGGTGGGAGAGGAAAGGAACTTCATGAACTCCCAAGCCAGGTCTTTTTTCTTCGACGATTCTACTATGGACCAAGACAGGCCGTTGGAGTTAGAACTGCGGTCGATGACCCCTGTGGCATCAATGGTGCCGGGGATCTCTGCAACGGTCCACTTGCCGGCGATCTGAGGTGCGGCATTTTCCAAAGCGTAGTAGTACCATGCCTGCAATACGCCTAGGGGAGTGTTGCCGTCGGCAAATGTGGTGATGAAGGGATCCTCGATAAGCAGACCGTGGTCGGTGTACAGCGAGGTGAACTTCATCCAGGCATCTATCACTTCTGGGGCATCCAGGTTCGAAGCGGTACCATCAGGAGTGTAGATATCGGTTTTTCTCTGGTAGACGAAAGCCAGGAACCTGCTGGCGGTAATTGTAGCAGCATCTCCGGTGTGGGTGTAGAAGGTGCCAAGGCCACGGGCTTTAAGTTTGGTGATGGAGGTGGCAAACTCGTCCCAGGTGTTGGGGATCTCGAGGCCGAAGTCATTGAAGATGTCTGTTCTTACATAGGTCCAAGGCCAAGCGATCTCGCACGGAAGGGCAAAGGTTGCGCTTTTGTACTGCAACTGCTTGAGGTAGTTGGGGTACAGACCGCTTACCACCTCTTGGTAATCGGGGAACTGGGTCAGGTCCATTAAGGCGCCTCTAACGCCTAGATCTACCACCTGATTGGTGTACAGTTCCACAACGTCTGGGGCATCACCGCCGATGTAGGCAAGGAGAAGTTTGTTCACAATATCTGCGATGGGCACCGTCAGGATCTCCACTTCGATGCCGGTTTTCTGAACAAACTCTTCCTGCACCAGCTTGCGGAAGATGACGCCAAGGCTGCCGTCATACCAAGTCCACAGAGTGATCTTCTCTGCAAAAGCGGCAGCGCTTAGAACAAGCAGGATGCAAAGAGCAATCAAGAACCTTCTTTTTTGCATGTTCTAACCTCCACTTTCTGTGATCTTTTTAATCAGACGCCTATAGGCTCTGTATATGCCTTTTGGGCGTAAGGTAGATCAGTCCAGCTTTGCTTTGATTTGGCTAGCTAAGTGATGGAGAGGTAGACTGCTGCTTGATAGAGGTGTGAAGTAGAAGGTAAAGCTAAAGGGTTTATTGCGGACGAGATACTGTTCTGTGGGAGTCGGTCCGCAGCTTGCAGAGCCAAGTCCCAAAACCTCCTGGTCCAGATAAAGGTAGGTAGCATTGTCCTCATTTAAATCATAGGTATGCTTAGCGCAGGTGAGGTTTTCCAAGGAAAAGCGCCTGGCGCTGAAGTTGAATGGTTCGCTTCCAGCAACAAACAGTCCAGCACCTCTGGGGCTACCTGCAAAAAGAAATTCTACTTCCGACCTGTTGCCGTTTTCCTGGGGATAGATGTAGTTTGTGAACAGATCGGAGATCTCCTGGGTATAGAGGTCCAGCCTTGCCGAAGCGGAGCTATCCGGATAGCTTTCATGGGGTCCTTTGCCGTAATAGGTAAAGGTGGAAAGCTCTTTTGCCAGTTGAAGTTCGAGTCCGATTCTCGGCCAGATCTCCGGACCACCGCTGGGCTCTCCGTGCACCGACATCCGCAAAACGCCACCCTGCAGCTGGTAGGTTAGTTCAACATCGATGAACCACCTGAGAGATGGAGCTATAACCTTGCCATTGACCTGTATCAGGTGAGAGTGCGGGTCGAAGTGCACCGATCTGGGCTGGAGTTGCAATTGGTCTAGCTTGTGCTTTTGCCACGACTCCACAAAAGGCCTGTCGTTGTCTATAGGAGCTCTCCAAAGATTGATCTTCGGGCCTTTCTTAATTACATCGGTACCACAAAACGTCCAGCTTTCAAGAGTGCCGGTAATCTTGCTGAATATGATGCGGTTTCCGCCATCTGTAAAGACAATTTTCTCTGGATCTTCACAGGCTTTGACGGAGAACGGGACTTCGCTTGCGATCTTTTGGTGTTTCGTTCTTGCAGATTTAAGCTTTTCCTGGTGGAATGCTACCTCGTGTCCACAAGGAGCAAAGGATTCCGGCTCCCTCAGGATAAACGAGAAGTTCAAAGTACTCTCGGGCAGAGTCTCCCAATGGATCTTCTTAAACCCTGCGATGTCGATCCACGTCTTTTGCCGTGGCGCAATGCCCGTCAGTTCCTGGGAGCCGGAGAAAAGGGATCTGCCATAGCTTTTGACCTCCCAGGTAAGGAGGATGTGGTCCAGGGTAAGAAAATCGTAGCGGTTTTCGATGAGGATGCTTCCTGCCTCCAGGTTGACTTCCAGCACCTTCACGGGCTCGATGGCTTTTTTGTACTCAATGAGAGCAGGTGAACTGCTCCGGTCGGGGAAAACCAGACCATTGAGGCAGAAGTTCCCATCGTTGAGTTTATCGCCAAAGTCTCCACCGTAGGCATAGAACTCTTTGCCCTCTCTTTGCTGCAGAAGTCCCTGGTCTACAAAGTCCCAGAGAAATCCTCCCTGCAGCTTGGGATACTTATAGAAGGCATCCCAGTAGTCTTTGAGCCCTCCGGGGCTGTTTCCCATAGCATGGGCGTACTCGCATAAGATCACAGGATAGGGCTTTAGCCTTTCCGGATCGAAAACCATCGGACCGTGGTAAGCGGTCCTGCTTTCACCTAAGTTGATTACCTGTTCCAGAGAAACGTACATGGGGCAGATGATATCTGATGCCAGCATGGAGACGCTGTTGTCTCTTTCATAGTGGATAGGCCTTGTGGGGTCGAGCCGTCTTGCAGTTTCTGCCATAGCGACAATGTTCGGTCCGAACCCCGACTCGTTGCCCATAGACCAGATAATAACCGAAGGATGGTTTCTGTCTCGGTGAATGGTTCTTTCGATCCTATCCACAAAAGCCTTTTGGAAGCGAGGATCGCTGGCCAAAAGGTCCGCATCTCCTGCTAGTTCTACGCCGTGGCATTCAAGATCTGCTTCATCAACAACGTAGATGCCAAGTTCGTCGCAGAGTTCGTAGAACACAGGGTGATTGGGATAGTGAGCGGTTCGGACCGCATTGATGTTGTGCTTTTTCATAATCAGAAGGTCTCTCTTCTGGCCTTCGTAGGAGAGAGTTCTCCCTAGAACTGGGTGGAACTCGTGCCGGTTCACACCTTTGATCATGATCGGAGTGCCGTTTACAAGGAGGTTGCCGTCTTTGATCTCAACAGTGCGAAAACCGATCCTAAATGGGATGGCTTCCAAAACCTCGTCTCCGCTTTTTAAGGTTACAACCAGAGTGTAGAGGTTTGGCGTTTCGGCGGTCCACGGCAAAACTGCCATTTCGGTGCTGAAGGTAAATGTGCCGTCTGAAAGCGAAAGGTTATGTTCTATAAGTGCTTTCTCGGTGCAGTCGAAAAGCTCCAAGCTTACAGTGGGGTTGCAACCTTCTTCTAGTTTCCCCATAGAACCTGAAACCTGTAAAATGCCGGTTTTAAGGTCTGTGCCAAGAAGTGAGTCTATCCTTACATCCCACAGGTGGGAGCTGGGCCGGTAGATGAGGTATACGTCTCTGAAGATGCCGCTCAGCCTCCACATGTCTTGGTCTTCCATGTAGCTGCCTACGCTATAGCGGTACACCATAACGCTGATCAGGTTTTGCCCCAATCTGCAGAGACCTGTGATGTCGAACTCTGCAGGTAGACGGCTACCTACGCTGTACCCTGCAAAAACGCCGTTCACAAAGACGTGAAAGGCACTTTCCACGCCTTCAAAGCGCAGGTAGATCGAACCGCTCAGATCGGAGACGTCAAACTCCCTAGTATACCAACCTGTGGGGTTTTCCACCGGCGCAAAGGGCGGATCTACAGGGAAGGGATAGGCGATGTTGGTGTATATGGGAATGTCCTCAAAGCCGCTGAGCTGCCAGGATCCGGGCACTGAAATCTCCTCGAAGGAGTAGAGATCCGTTGGTTCGGAGTATTCATTGGGATCGGTAAAGGGAGGATAGGGGAGCAGCTTGAACTTCCAGGTTCCGTTTAAGCTCAGAACACTGGCTGCGTTTTTTAGCCCCAGCTGGGCAGCTAGAGGATCTTTGTAGGGCAGATAGTAGCTTCTCGAAGGCAGTCTGTGTATTCCGGTTATTTCTGGGTTATCTATATGTCTCACCGAAGCTTCCTCCTTGTATCAATGTTACAAATCCATTATTCCCCTGAGGAAACCAAACTCCTGCCCCGGGAAAAGGGCTTCCACTCTGAAACCGTGGGCATGAAAGGTATAAAAAAAAGAAGCAGGGAAACCTGCTTCAGACTTACTTGTCAGATGCCCGTACACCGCCTACGGCGTAGTGGTTGCGCTGCATTTCTTCGAGAATCACGGTGATGTGCTCGGGACCTGCTCCAGTTGTCTCTTGAATCGCTTGAGTTACCTTTTCTACCAGAGCTTTCTTCTGCTCGTCGGTGCGTCCTTCAAGCAGTTTGATGGTGCAAATTGGCATGGATAGTACCTCCTAACTTTAGATTTAGAATCCGTAACCGAGGAACAGCTTCCCTACTGCATGTAGGGTGCCACCTGAGTAGGAAAAGCTCAGTCTAGGTGCGAAAAAGATGCCATTGGGGTATACGTTATCCAGGCCAAGGACGATGTTGAACGAACTCTCAAAGTCCTTCGCCACCTCCAGCGCTGTGCCGCCTACAGAGACCATAGGCAGCGTGTAGGTCAGCTCCGGCTCTACGAACAGACCCTGTCCGGCGTCGATTCTGTATCCTACAACAAAAGCGGGAGTAAGGGTGAGGATATCGGGATCATAGGCCTTGTCTTGAAGCGACGCGGCGAGGTTTGTCTCGAAGTAGAGACCTGCAAGATTGCCCGATAGGTACTTGCGGTATTCCACTCCTGCCGACAGGTACTTCACGTTGACTGCCTCGCTGTAGCTCAGCGGAAACGCAACAACATGAGCATTTCTAACAGATATTTTGCTATAATATCCAGAGAAAGTGTTGTTGAAGAGGCCTAGAGGTTCTCCAGCTATGAGGTTGTACTCCGCTGCAGAAGTCGAAAAGGTTAAGGCAGTAAGGATAATGATTACCAAAGCGAGTCTGTTAAGCTTCATTGTAATTGGCTCCTTTCGTGTAGATGATATGCTTTGCAGCTTGCGCACTTGGTTTGAAGGAGACTACGAAATGATACCGGAAAGATTAAAAAGACTGGCAGAGCTTGTAGGCAGGATCGGTACCGGTGCCGATGTGGGGTGTGACCACGCTTACTTAAGCCACTACCTCCTGAAAAACGATTTGGCCCAGTACATGATCGCCACCGATATCAACATGAATCCGTTAAAGTATGCCAGAAGGACCCTCAGGCCTTTTCAGAGCCGCTCTCAGATCCGGCAGGGATACGGTCTCAGGCCTATTGATCCGGGAGAGGTTGATGCTATCTTCATTGGCGGTCTGGGTGCCGAGACCATTGTGGAAATACTAGAGGATGGAATGGAACGATTTCCAGGTACAACGTTTGCTCTTCAAGTTAACGGTGATCCTTCACCCCTTCGCGAATTTCTTTTGTCCAAGCCAATCTACAGAGAAGATATCATCAAGGAGAATCGGCATTATTATCAGATTATCATCGTTAAAGAAGGTTACAGTCATGGAGAGCAAATCTGGAATGGGACCGGTCCTATTTTACAGATAGGAACCCTTTACAAAACTGAGGTTGGCAAAAACTACCTGAAGAAGTGCCTTGCTGATATTGAAGAAGCCTTGCGGGGCATTGGTCCTGCAGACGTTCGTGGGCAGCATCTGAGGGAGAAGCACAACTTCTTTACGCAACTACTAAGTGCAGAGGAGTGATCGAGGTGAAGCTCAAAGACGTACTCAAACCGCTGAAGGATTTTGCTCCGGAAAGCACCGCGGAGCCTTGGGATAACGTTGGATTGCAGGTTGGAAGCCAATTAGACGAAGTGGAAAAGGTGCTCCTTACAGTAGACGTCACAGAAAGTACCGTTGATGAAGCGGTGGAGAAGGGCTGCCAGCTTATTGTCAGCCATCATCCTATGATTTTCAAACCTCTAAAGAGCCTAGAAGTAGCCGGTCTTGTGCCGAGAACCCTTGTTAAAGCCATCAAGAACAATATAGCTATCTACTGCGCCCACACGAACTTGGACCTTGCAGAAGGTGGGGTGAATCACGCGCTATCTGATGCTTTAGGCCTTTTGGGAGGTAGGGTGAAGGGCCTTGTGCCTTCAGGGTACAACGAGTTTGCCAAAGTGGTGGTCTACGTCTCCGAAGATGCGGTAGACCAAGTGAAAGAAGCCCTTTGGAGAGGCGGTGCAGGACACATCGGCAACTACGACCACTGCCTCTACCAGATCGAAGGAACCGGCCAGTTCAGACCTCTAGAAGGAACCGATCCCTACCTGGGCACGCAAGGTGAAGACACGCAAATTTCCGAAATTAGGCTGGAAACAATAGTTTCCTTGAGGGACTATCCCAGTCTAATAGAGAAGGTAAAAGAAGCGCATCCATACGAGGAACCGGTAATTGACGTTTTCCCCCTGCACTTTCCGAAGAACACGCGCTACATGGGCATGATCTGCACTCTGGATAGGACCGTCGAACTAGAGGAGCTGCAGGCCCGTTGGGGTAAGAAAACACTGTTTGTTGGAGAGAAGAAGCCTATCAAGAAGGTTGCCGTTCTCGGCGGAAGCGGCGGCAGGGGAGTAGAATACGCCGTAAAGGGCAGGGTAGATCTCTTTGTCACAGGAGAGCTGGACTACCACGACCTTATCGCCCTGCAGGCAGAAGGAGTAGCAGCTTTGCTGCTTGGCCACGGCGCCAGCGAAGCGCCGGTTCTAGAAGCGTTACAGGAGATTCTCCCTGTAGACTCTATTATCTCCCAAAACCCGTACTTCGAGACTTTTTAGGTTTCGCTGCAGGGGGAAGACTAATCCCAGCTTGAGCAGCCATGTCGTTTTCTGCAGTAGACTTGCAGTTGGTCAAAGAATAAACAATGCTTTTCAGTCAAAGGAGGAAAAATATGAGTAGTTTACCGCTTCGCAAGGAAACCGATCCCAAGTATCACTGGCATCTGGAAGATATTTTTACGAGCCCCGACGAATGGGAGGAGACGTTCACCTATGTCTCGGAGCAGTTGCCCGAGATGGAAGCCCTTCAGGGGACTTTAGGCCAAAGCGCAGATGCTCTGTACGGTGCTCTGACCAAGCTCGACGAGGTGAGCCTCGCTTTCTACAAGGTCTACGCTTACGCTTCGATGAAAACCGATGAAGACACCACCGATTCCGAGTCTCAGGCCAGAAGCGACAGGGCAAAGAGCCTTTTAGTTCGTCTTCAGGCGGCGGTCGCTTTCGTTGAACCGGAACTTCTTGCAGTACCGGAGGAGACCATTAAGGGGTTCATGGAACAGAAGTCTGAGCTGAAGCTGTATCAGCAGTACTTCGACAACCTGTGGAGGCAGAAGGAACACGTGCTCAGTCCAGCAGAGGAGCAGATTCTAGCTCAAGCAGGCCAGGTAACTAGAGCACCCCACAGCATTTACACCATGCTTAATAACGCTGATCTCACTTTCCCCGAGATCATCGATGAAGACGGCAAAACTGTCCAGATCACCCACGGCAGGTTTATTCCGCTGATGCAGTCTAAAGACCGCAGGGTGAGAAAGGACGCTTTTGAAGGTCTCTATAGCACCTACGACAAGGTTAAGCACACCGCAACTGCGCTTCTTTCTGCACAGGTGAACTCCAATACCTTTAAGGCCAGAGTGCGCAAGTTCAAGTCCGCAAGAGAAGCTGCTCTTTCGGCAAACAACATTCCCGAGTCGGTATACGACAGTTTGATCGACGCCGTTCACCTGAAGCTTCCTGCTATGCACCGCTACGTCTCTCTCAGGAAGAAGATGCTCGGTCTCGATGAGATCCATATGTACGACGTCTACGTACCTATCGTTGACGATGTTGAGTTTAAGTTCACGTTTGAAGAGGCCAAAGAGATAGTTGCCGAAAGCCTTAAACCTCTTGGCGAAGACTACTGCAAGAACCTCATCGCCGGCATGGATGGCGGTTGGGTCGACGTTTACGAGAATAAGGGCAAGCGCTCCGGTGCCTACTCCAACAGCGTCTACGGCGTGCACCCCTACGTGCTGCTCAATCACCAAGACGACCTCAACTCGCTATTTACACTAGCTCACGAGATGGGCCATGCCATGCACAGCTACTACACCGATACAACTCAGCCTTTTGTCTACAGCGATTACAGCATCTTCGTGGCAGAGGTTGCCTCCACGGTGAACGAAGCGCTGCTTTTACACTACCTCCTAGAAAGAGTCAAGACCAAAAAAGAACGGATGTACCTCTTGAACCACTATCTTGAGGAGTTCAGGGGCACGGTCTTCAGACAGACCATGTTTGCCGAGTTCGAGAAGCTGATCCACGAACACGTAGAGTCAGGCCAGGCTCTGACTGTTGACTATCTGAGGAGCACCTATAAAGATCTCAACGTCAAGTACTTCGGACCGGAGATGGTTGTAGACGATGAGATCAGTCTGGAGTGGGCCCGCATTCCTCACTTCTACCTCAACTTCTATGTCTATCAATACGCTACCGGATACTCGTCTGCGGTAGCACTGGCAATGAACATTCTAAAAGAAGGCACGCCTGCAGTAGAAGGGTACCTGGACTTCCTCAAAGCAGGGTCCAGCAAGTACCCAGTGGATATCCTAGCTCACGCCGGCGTGGATATGAGCACTCCAAAGCCGATCGTAAAAGCGCTTGAAGTCTTCGAACAGACTTTAGACGAACTGGAGGATCTGGCGTTTTCAGAATAAGACTTTACGGGGGTTATTGCATGAAGAATGTTGCCTTAAAGAAAACAATAGTCATCTTTTTCGCCGTACTTCTCTTCGGTGTTATCTCCAGTGCAGCTGAGATGCAGGTGATGGAGATCCCCACAGCACACACTTTGAGAAGGAACGATGGTAACATCGTGGTCTGGAGCAATCTCTCGGGCTTTTCCGCCAGAGCTTACTTTTCCCCTGTGGAGAACCTCGACTTCTTCGTGACCCTCAAAGGCAGGCCGAACTACTTCCAGGTCTTCGGCGGAGCTAAGTGGCAGTTCTTGAAAGAAGGAGATAAGCTCGGAGCCCTGGCCATCGGCACCGATTCCATCTATGTGGTGATGTCCTATGGCCTTGCACCGGGAACGTACGGACACATCGGGGTCGGAGCTGGTGATGTGTCAACGGTATTTGCCGGTTTGGACTACGTTGTGAACCTGGGATCCGGAGCGCCTCCGGTAAAGGTTATGGTGGAATACAACAACGGACTCAATTTCGGCTTCAGCGCCGAAGTGGCGCCTGCACTCAGCGTAGGTCTGGCAATAAAGAACCTGGATAGGGTGAGTTTGGGTGCAACGGTGAGATTTGCGCTGTAGGTGAGTTTGACAGAAAACTCAATAAATGATACTGTTAAAGAGGCCTCAACAACCAACCTGGATGATCGCGCCGCCATGCGGTGAGGAAAGTCCGGGCTCCATAGGGCAGGGTGCTGGATAATATCCAGTGAGGGTGACCTCAAGGAAAGTGCCACAGAGAGCAAACCGCCTGCCATTGGCAGGTAAGGGTGAAAAGGTGCGGTAAGAGCGCACCAGCGTTTTGGGTGACCAAACGGCTTGGTAAACCCCACCTGGAGCAAGGCCAAATAGAAGGGAGATAAGATGGCCCGTCTTTCCCTTGGGTTAGGCCGCTAGAGCTAGTAGGCAACTGCTAGCCCAGATAGATGATCATCGCCCGCTTTAGCGGGTACAGAACCCGGCTTATAGGGTTGGTTGTGAGAAACATGTAAGCGACGCTACCTCTTGTGGCGTCGTTTGTATTTCCCCTTTCAATGCCAAATCTTGGGGTGATAAAATGCAAACCAAGTTAAAAGAAGCCCTGCACCAAAAAGGTTTTCGCGTAACCCCTCAGCGGCAGATTATCTTGGAACTGATGATGAATCTTGACGGAAGACACCTTACTGCTGATGAGGTTTACAGTCTGGCTAGAGAGCGTACAGACGACATTAGTCTTGCGACCATCTACAGAACCCTCGAGCTGTTCGTGGAAATGAACCTTCTGCGCCGCTTTGATTCAGGTGACGGGGTTTTTCGCTACGAGATTGACACCAGTCAATCGGAACACTATCACCACCACCTAATATGCTTGGAATGTGGCAAGATCATCGAATTCAACGACGATCTTTTAGATGAGCTGGAAAGCCGTATTGCGGAAAAAGGTTTTGAGATCGCCGACCACTGCCTGCGCTTTTTTGGCTACTGTCAGGACTGCAAGAAGAAAAAAAGATAAGTTCAGGTGAAGAAAGACACCCCACCGAGACGTAAAGTCTCTGTGGGGTTTTTCGCATTCAAAAGCAAGCAAGTTGTCTCAGTCCAAAAACAAGCAGCGCCTCGAGACGCTGCTTGTTTTACTCTATTCTACGTATCCGTGATGAACGGCTAATGAACACTTCTTGGCTGTCTTAATAATCTTCCGAAGAAGAGTATTCGATGAGGGTTCATCGAAAAAACAGTGTAAGAGATTCTTTGGCGTGTTCTTATACGTTTCCTTGGCTTTGAGCTAGCGCGATGGCTCCCATTACGCCAACGTCGCCTCCGAGCTTTGCAGGCACTATCTTGAGGTTTTCTACAAACGATGGAATAGCACGCTCTTTAACTTCTGCAATCAGCGGCTTGAAGAGGATATCTCCCATGTTTGAAACACCGCCGCCAATAACAACGCAGTCAGGATTAAGTGTATTGATAAGGCCGGCCAAAACAACGCCGATGTTTCTTGCTGCTGTTTCAACAACACTCAGTGCGTACTGATCGCCAGCGTGAGCTGCTTCAGAAACCTCGCGGGCGGTGATGTTGGTGTAATGGTGCAGCAGGCTTTCAGGATGTTCGTGCAAGCGCTCCTTGGCGTTTCTGGCGATAGCAGGTCCAGATGCGATGGCTTCGATGCAGCCGTGGTTGCCGCAACCGCAGAGCGGACCGTTCTTATCGAGAGTGATATGGCCGATCTCGCCGGCTCCGAAGGTTGCGCCGTGGTAGATCTTGCCGTCAATGATGATCCCGCCGCCAATACCGGTGGAAATGGTCATGTAGAGCATGTGCTTTGAACCTACTCCGGCTCCGTAGCGGTTTTCGCCGAGTCCTGCTACGTTAGCGTCGTTATCGAAATAAGTGGGGATGTTGAAACGGTCTTCAATGATCTTCTTCAGAGGTACGTTGAACCACCTCAAGTTCGGCGATCTGATAACTATGCCATTGGGAATATCTAAAGCGCCAGGCGAGCACACTCCTATGGCTTTTACCTCAGTGGGCTTTACTCCGGCCTTTTGCATAACCTCGGCGATGGTGTCTCCCATGCGTTCGGTGATGATTTCCCAGCCGTCTTCTGCTTGAGTGGGGACCTTTACGCTCGCAAGAAGCTCATCCTTGCTGTTGACTATGCCTGTGGCGATTTTTGTTCCACCTAGGTCGAGTCCTATGAAGTATTTAGACATTCTACTGCCTCCTTGCATCTATGGGGGGGATGTGCATTATAAACGTTCGGGCTGTGATTTTGCGTGCCGCCAAAGAAGCTCTTTTGGCGCCCATCCACTGCCACAATGCTGTTCCGCACAATTATACTATGATTGGTCGCAGTTGACCACTGTTTAATAATACAATGAAAAAGGTTGTCTTCCTTTGAAGGAATCGAGAAAATTATACTGAAACTAATCTGGTAGACGTCAATTTACGATTGGGGGGTGAAGTAATCGTCGGAGGGAGGACGATTACGGACATGAAAAAGATTTGGACTCTTTCATTACTTATCCTTCTCATTATACCAGTTTTTTCACAAGATGTATCGTACAACCAATACTACAACTTGTACAAGAACAGAGTCGTGAGAACAGAGTATGCTGAAAAGCTCGATGTCCATAGCTATGTAGGCGAGGAGCCCGATGCAGCTCCAGACGAGTATTTTCTTCAAGATAAGAAGCCGATTATCTTACCGAAAACCGGGGCTACTTGGAAGGTGAGTGTTCCCGAATCAGGGCTTTATACTTTTTTCTTTGAATACCTATTCTATCCAGCAAACGGAGAAACAGAAAAGCTCACTGTTGTGATCGACGGCCAGCTGCCGTTTGCTGAGGCGGAAAGCGTTCTGCCCCCAAGGTTTTTCCGCAACGGAGTTGCAAACCGCGAAAAACCCAACCGCAATTCGACTGTTGCGCCGCTTCCCGGGATTATCTGGCAAAAGCGCTACGCTGGAGATACCTCGGGGATGTCGGATTATCCTATGAAGTTCTACCTCACCGCAGGTGAGCACGAGATCACCCTGATCCCCCAGGGCGGACACTGGTACTTAAACAGTTTTGAAGTGGCAGCATATCAAGCTCCGCCAACACTTGAGGAGTACCGCAAGCTCTACCCCGTAGAGTTCACTGCGGCTATCGATACTGTCATCACTATCGATGGAGCATACTATACCTATCAGTACGGCGAACCTGACGCCATCATTTACATGGACCTTGAAGCAAACCCCACGAGAGACTACAACGCTCTCGGCAGGTGGCGCAACCCGGGCAATGGCGTCATATGGGAGTTTGAAGTAGAAGAAACCGGTTTTTACGAGATAGCGTTTCGCTACGCTCTTGGCAGTATACCTCTTGTGGAGATTCCCCTCGGCAACATGAGTCAGAAGGGCTTCGTTCACTCGGAGAGAATGCTGCTTGTAGACGGCAAAGTACCGTTCCAGGAAGCAGGGCTCATAGTATTCAACCCCACAGACGGCGGACGGAGTCGCTACACCAACTACTGGTACACCTACTCACCGACTTTCAACGTCAAGGGCAGCAGGCTGAACTTCGAGCTGTTTTTGGAGAAGGGAACTCACACTATAGAGCTGATCCCCACCCTGCAGATGCGACTGCCTATCATCAACCTCCTGCAGGAGATCTTCCAGAGAATCGAAAAGCTTGAAAGTGACTATAAGGAAGCTCTTGGCGAGGATCCCAATCCCAACTTGAGCTACCCCTTGAAGCAGGAGACCGTCGATGACATCAGAGCACTCCTTAGCGACGTACTGCTGGCGATAAGGAGAGTTGCAAACTTCTCCAGAAACTCCCGAGTAGAGTCTTCCCTGAATGATGTTCTCAACCGTCTGACCAATCTAGCGCTCCTTACTGCAATCGATACTGGAGATATGGTAGAGATCACCAGAATAAAGGAAAACCTCAGAAGAACAATAAATAATGCCTACTACACACCGCTCAATCTTGACGCCATTCTTCTGTATTCACCGAGAAACGAGAAGATCATCAGAAACGAAAGAAACGACTCTTTCTGGGGAATACTCTCCAACTACTTTAAGTACAGAGTGAAGATCTGATTTATGAAGCCTGGCCTTCTGGTCAGGCTTTTCCAACCGCATGCGCAAGTTTTACGGAAGTGGAGCGTGTGCGGAACCGTGAAAAAGGGTAACAAGAATCCTTGGAACCCAATGGGAAGTCAGAAGATGAAAGGAACTGTGGAGTTAATATGGCAACAACTATCACTGCAAACGAAGCCGGACAGCGGCTGGACCGGTACCTCAGAAAGAGGTTTTCCAGCCAAGCTCTAGGAGATATCTACAGGTTGATCCGTACAGGCCAGGTTAAAGTTAACGGAAGGAAAGCCAAAGCAGAGTACCGCTTGGAGGAGGGAGATGTACTTACCCTGCCAGACCTCAACGAGGAGCGGAAAGAGGCTTTCGTCAACGTGCCTTGTGATTTTGAGATCGTCTTCGAGGACGAGAATCTCCTAATCGTCAATAAGCCTGCAGGGCTCTTGGTTCACCCTGACAAAACCGAGATGAAAAGGACCCTGATCAATCAGGCTTTGGCTTATCTGTATAGAAAGGGCGAGTACGATCCCCAATCAAGCTCCACATTCACTCCGGCCCTCTGCCACAGACTGGACCGCAACACCAGCGGCTTGGTGGTAATTGCCAAAACCTATCCAGCTCTCCAAGATATGACTGAACTCATTCGCCAGAAGAAGGTGAAAAAGTTCTACCTGTGTCTGGTGGAAGGGAGACTATCCAAGCCCGGAATTGTAGAGCTGAAGCTGGAAAAAGACGAAAGCAAGAACCAGGTCAAAGTGGCCCGAAGTGGACTTGAAGCCACCACCCGCTACGTTCCTGTAGAGATTTTTGAAGGTTACACCCTTTTAGAAGCAGAGATTGTTACAGGAAGGACCCACCAGATCCGCGTTCACCTGTCCGGTATTGGTCACCCTTTAGTGGGCGATCTGAAGTACGGGAAGCGGGCGGCCAATGAGCAGTTCAGGAGAAAGTACGGTTTGACCAGGCAGTTTCTTCACGCCTACAAGCTAATTCTCCATTCAAAAGGTACTTCACTGGAGTATCTTGAAGGCAGGACCTTTTCCAGTGATCTTCCGGAAGACCTGCAGAAAGTGCTGATACTCCTGGAAGACTAGCGTTAGGATTGGGACGTATTGTGGATTTTAATGTTTATTTTCTTAAAATCTGGATATTAGAGAGGTAGTGTTTATTACACCGAGGAGGAGGATTTTAGAATGGAAAGAATTGGGGACTACCTATACACCTTTGACGGTGAGGGAAAAGAAAAGCATGTTCCGGTAATCAAGGCACCTGAAAAGGTCAAAGCCGGAGAGCCCTTTGAAGTAACTGTAATTGTTGGCGATGAGGTACCTCATCCTAACACCGTAGAGCACCACATTAAGTGGATCGCCCTTTTTGCCAAACCAGAAAAGGGCAACATCGTACACATCGCAACATTCGACATGGGTCCGACTTATGCTGCACCGAGAGCTACTTTCCCGGTGATGCTGAAGCAGAACTCAACGCTTTTTGCTGTGGAGTACTGCAACATCCACGGCCTTTGGGAAAGCAGCATAAAGATCACAGTAGAGTAACCCGCTTTAGCACTGGGGGTTTTACCTCCCGGTGCTTTTTTTTTGAGCAATTA
>LFSI01000059.1:0-30013 GCA_001512545.1 Clostridia bacterium DTU065
GTCAGCGTTGACCTCGACCAGTTGGAGAGAGCAATTCTGGAAAGAAATAGATAGCTAGTTTACAGGGGAGGTGCTTTAAGTGAACCAAAACTCTGGGCTTGTCGGCCGAAGCGATTTCATCATCGTTAAGGCTCTTGAAGACGGAGTAACTGTTATTGGACTGACAAGGGGCGAAAATACCAAATTTCACCATACAGAAAAGCTGGACGCCGGTGAAGTCATGATCGCGCAGTTCACCAGCAACACGTCAGCTATGAAAATTAGGGGAAAAGCAGAGATCATTACCGAGCATGGATCGGTAACATCAGGGGGTTTGAAGAATAAGACAAATTCTTGAGGATATGTTATAATTTCAAAGAAAAAGCAGCATGCGTCAGACCGTAAGGGGTGATAAGGTCTGTGTTTAAGGATTTGTTTAGATCGAAGCCTAAATATGTAACAGTTAGACCCAATAGGCAGCAGGATTTTTCCGAGAAAAAGGAGATACCCGACGGGCTGTGGGTTAAATGTGATAAATGCAGTAATATCCTCTATAAGAAGGACTTGGAGAGGAGTTTTTCGGTCTGCCCAAAGTGCGGTTTCCATTTTGTTCTGTCTGCAGCCAAACGCATTGAGCAGATAGCAGATGAAAACAGTTTCGAAGAGATGGATGCAGATCTGGAAACTGCAGATCCTCTTGGTTTCCCCAGTTATATGGAAAAGCTGAAGAAGTACCAAGAAGAGAGCAAAATGAAAGATGCTGTAATCACAGGCCGAGCTAAGATAGGCGGCATTAAGACTGTACTGATTGTTATTGATTTCAACTTTATGAGAGGCTCCATGAACACAGTTGTTGGCGAGAAAATCGTTAGAGCTTTTGAGACAGCTGTAAAGGAAGAGCTTCCTGTGGTCGTGATCAGCGGCGGTGGTGGAGGCGCCAGAATGCAGGAGGGCGTTCTTTCGCTCATGCAGATGGCACGAACCTGTTTGGCAGTTGAAAAGCATTCGCAAGCAGGCCTCCTGTACATTGCAGTTCTGACCCAAGCTACCATGGGAGGCGTCTATGCCAGTTTTGCTTCTCAAGCTGATATTATCCTCGCAGAGCCCGGAGCTCTGATCGGATTTGCAGGCCCGAGGATTATCGAACAGACCATGAAGCAGAGCCTGCCCGAAGGCTTCCAGACTGCAGAATACGTACACGATCACGGCCACATAGATCACATTGTAGCCAGGCCATTTTTGAAGGATACGTTAGCACACCTTCTAGCTTGGCATGTGAGGTGAGGGTTTTGGGCAATACCTTGATACTTGAGTTTGAAAAACCCATCGTAGAACTGGAAAAGCGCATCGAAGAACTGAAGATCTTTGCAAGAGAGCGCGATCTGGACCTATCCGATGAGATCAACAATCTGCAGGTCCGTTGCGATAAACTAAAACGCGATATTTACTCGAGTCTGAACTCCTGGCAGCGCATACAGCTGGTTCGACATCCCCAAAGACCAACCGCTCTAGAACTCATAGATCTGATTTTTGATGACTTTTTTGAGATGCACGGAGACAGGCTGTTTGGCGAAGACTCTGCCATGATCGGAGGTATTGCCTTGTTTAAAGGCGAGCCTGTAACGGTCATTGCGCCGCAGAAGGGCAGAGATACTAAAGAGAACATCGAGAGGAATTTTGGACTTCCCCATCCTGAAGGCTATCGCAAAGCTATCCGCTTGATGAAACAGGCGGAAAAATTCGGGCGACCAGTAATAACTCTGGTGGATGTGGTAGGGGCCTACCCCGGGATTGCGGCTGAAGAAAGAGGCCAAGGACCGGCGATCGCAGAAGCCATCACCGTGATGGGTTCTCTGCAAGTTCCGACCATCGCCATCATCACCGGCGAAGGCGGTAGCGGCGGAGCGTTAGCTCTGGCCATGGGTAACAGGGTCTTAATGCTGGAAAATGCCTACTACTCGGTGATTTCGCCGGAGAGTGCCTCGATTATTCTTTACAAAAACGATCAGCACGCTAAAGAGGCTGCCGAGGCACTGAAGATTACCAGCCGCGACCTCTTGGAGATGCACGTGATCGACGAGATTATTCCAGAGCCTTTAGGGGGAGCCCACAAAGACCCCAAACAGATGGCAAACCTGGTCAAAGAAGCTCTCGATCGCAACCTGTCAATCTTGAAAGCATTAAGCAAAGAGGAATTGGTAGCTTCTAGATACGAGCGCTTCAGGGTCCTTGGAGCAATCGCTGCACAATAACGGCTTTAGCTTACGAAGGATCTGTTCTTGATGTTTCTGTAGAAGAGAGGTGACTATACAAAGAAGGTGAGCATGCCTTTTTTGTAATAATGAAGTGAAGGTTATTGGTATTCTAACTAGTGGCGGCGATGCCCCCGGCATGAACGCTGCAGTCAGAGCTATTACTAGAGTTGCAAATAAACTGGGTATGGATGTGTTTGGCATTTATCACGGCTTTGCCGGTCTCATCGAAGACGAGATCATTCGTCTTGACTCCCGCAAGGTTGGTGACGTTCTGCATCGCGGCGGTACCTTTCTTAAAACCGCCCGCTCTCCAGAGTTCATGACTGAAGAGGGTCAGGCGAAAGCCGTAGCCAACATAAAAAAATACGGAATGCAGGGACTGGCAGTAATCGGTGGAGACGGTTCGTTTAAAGGAGCCCTTGCCCTCCAGAGGCACGGTGTTAAAGTCGTGGGTATTCCGGGAACCATCGATAACGACATCCCCTGCACCGACTACACCATCGGTTTTGACACGGCAATCAACACCGTTGTAGATTGTGTTAACAAGATTCGCGACACTGCAACCAGCCATGAGCGGACGTTCGTTGTGGAAGTCATGGGCAAAAACTGCGGAGACCTGGCTCTACATGCAGGACTTGCAGGGGGAGCTGAAGTAATACTGATTCCGGAAGTGGAACCGGACTACGATGCAGTGTGCAAAAAGGTCCAAAAAAGCCACCACCAAGCGAAGTCTCATGCAGTAGTGATTGTGGCCGAAGGAGTAGGCGGTGACCCCGCATACCGCAAGGACTATCTGTCTGCGGCGTTTCATGTCGCCGAGCTGATCAACAAGAGAACTGGTATTGAAACGCGGGTAACTATCCTCGGCCATATTCAAAGAGGAGGCTCGCCCACAGCAAGCGATAGGCTCCTTGCCAGCAGGCTCGGTGCAGAAGCAGCCAGAGCCCTTTACGAAGAAGATACAGGTAAGATGATTGCCATCCAGGATGGCAAGGTTGTGCGGGTTGACCTAGAATACGCACTATCCCAGAAAAAAACTGTAAAACGCGAGTATCTGGAGCTTGCTAACATGCTTTCTAGCGTTTAACAGTAGCCCATTGATATTTTGGAGTGACAATTGGAGGTGTTCTCTTGCGCAAGACTAAGATTGTTTGTACAATCGGCCCCTCTTCAGCATCTACCGAGATGCAGATAGAACTGATTAAAGCCGGAATGAATGTTGCAAGATTAAACTTTTCACACGGCAGCGGAGATGTTTACGAAAACAGAATTAACAACTTGAGAAATGCTTCGGCAAGAACCGGAACGCCCATCGCGATTATGGCTGACCTGCAGGGTCCGAAGATTCGCGTAGGTGAACTGGAAGCCGACAAGGTTTATCTGGCTAAAGGCAGTATCGTCAATGTTACCACAGAACAGATTATCGGCAGTTCCAGGAGATTTACCATCAACTATCCGCACCTTTTGCGAGACGTTGGCAAAGGCAACACCATTTTCTTGGATGATGGTCTCTTAGAGCTTAAGGTTATTGAAGTTAAAGATCAGGACTTAGTCTGTTCAGTTGAAGTTGGCGGCGAGCTCGGTCCCAGAAAAGGTGTATCGCTCCCTGGAGTTAAAGTGGACCTGCCCGCAGTAACCGAAAAGGACTTAGAGGATATTAAGTTTGCCGTTGAAGCCGAAGTGGACTACTTGGCCATCAGTTTTGTACGTCGCGCCGAGCACGTTAGAGAAGTCAGAGAAGTGCTGAAGCAGTACGACGCCGACATTGATCTCATCGCCAAGATCGAATCCCAGGAAGCTTTAGACCATTTGGATGAGATCATTGCCGAAGCAGATGCGATCATGGTGGCAAGAGGTGATCTCGGTGTAGAGATCCCAGCAGAGACCGTGCCTATCATTCAGAAGGACATTATCAAACGCTGCAACAAAGCGGGCAAACCGGTTATCACAGCCACACAGATGCTTGAGTCCATGAAGCGCAGCCCCAGGCCAACACGGGCCGAGGTTACAGACGTGGCTCACGCCATTTTAGACGGCACAGATGCCATTATGCTTTCTGGCGAAACAGCTGTCGGTGAGTTCCCAATTGAAGCGGTGAAGGTCATGAACAAGACCGCTATTGAAATTGAGAAGTCACTGAAGCCTGTACACATCGAAGCCGACACAGAGAACATTTCCGTAGCAGAGGCCATCAGCCACGCCACCGTTCAGTGTGCTAACGACCTCAACACCGCAGCGATTATCACATCCACACAGTCGGGCTCCACCGCCAAGAAGGTATCCAGATTTAGACCGAAGTCTATGATTCTGGCGGCAACACCTTCAGATAAAGTTATGCGCAAACTGTGTCTAGTTTGGGGCATTAAGTCCTTGCTTGTTCCCAGAACCACTGATATCGACAGCATGATCGATGTTGCCGTTGAAGCAGGCATCAACAGCGGAGTTATTCGCGAGGGTGATCTTGTGGCCATCATCGCCGGTGTCAAGACCGACACGCCCGGTTCGACCAACCTGCTTAAGATTCATACAGTGTAGCACTTAGCCAGGACAGTTTGCATGCAAGCTTCCTGGCTTTCATATAATGTAGGTAGATCTATCAAAGGAGGAAAGGCACAAGCCGCCGACATGAAAGTAGCTGTTCTGATGGGAGGACAATCAGGAGAACACGAAGTTTCGCTCATATCTGGGAACTCGATCCTGGAAGCTCTTCAGAGCCAGGGATTTGAAACTATAAAAGTCGTTATTTCTTTAGACGGAGTTTGGACTCTGGAAGACGGCAGAGAAGTAACAATCCTACCAAAGCCCTCCAAAGGGCTGTGGTTGATGGAAGAAAACCGGGAGATTCCCGTAGATTTGGTGTTTCCGGTCCTTCACGGTCCAAAAGGTGAAGACGGCACCATCCAAGGCCTCTTGGAACTGGCAAGCATTCCTTATGTAGGATCGGGAGTCTTGGGTTCTGCATGCGGCATGGACAAAGCAGTGATGAAAGCCCTCTTTAGAGATGCAGGCCTTCCCACTCCGAAAACCATACTTTTAGAGGAGATCGATGAGGTCTATGCAGAAACGGAGATCGGCTACCCCTGTTTTGTAAAACCTGCAAACTTGGGGTCATCTGTGGGCATCACGAAAGCTAAAGATCGCGGTCAGCTTAGAACCGCCCTGGAAGTAGCTTTTCAGTACGACACCAGAGTGGTTGTGGAAGAAGCTGTGAAGAATCCTCGAGAGATCGAGTGCAGCGTGCTAGGAAACGAACGCCTTTTCGTTTCCATACCAGGGGAGATCGTACCTGATGACGAGTTCTACACCTACGATGCCAAGTACCATTCGGAAGGTTCGAAGCTGCTTATACCAGCGGAACTTTCCGAGGACCAGGTGCAAACAGTCCAAGAACTTGCCATCAAAGCTTTCAGAGCCGTAGGCGCATCAGGTCTTGCACGGGTAGACTTTCTTGTTGAAGGAGATACGGGGAAGGTTCTCTTGAATGAAATCAACACCATGCCAGGCTTTACCGCTATCAGCATGTACCCCAAACTCTGGGAAAAAACACCCGAAGGCTACACCTACGGGAAGTTGGTGTCGGAACTGGCAGCTCTTGCTCTGGAAAGGTACAAAAAGCGCAAGGCACTCAAGATTACAAGGTAACGAGCGAAGCAAGCGGTTAAAGCCCTGCCTCCTCAGTTTCTTGGTCTAAAACTGAAAACTACTGCATACAGACACAGTGAGCTTGAGAAAGCGAACTGTGTTTTCTTTTTTTCAGGAGGTGAACCCGATGATTTGGTTCTTAATTCTGCTCCTTGTTTTAGCCCCACCGGCCATTGGTGGTGAGATGATCTTTGAAATGGCAGACCGAAGCGGTGACGACTTTGGAGAAGGAAGCCTAGTATACCCAACCCACATCTCTTTTGCACCTTACAAGGATTTGTTCGATCTTACTCACTTCACAGCTACAGTTGATGGTGAGTACCTGCTTTTAGACCTTGTCTTTGGCGAGATAACCAATCCCTGGAAAGCTCCGGAAGGCTTCTTCCACCAGCACATACTGGTCTTCATCGGTACAGAAACGGATACCGGAACTAAGCATTACGAGCCCTTGGGCTTGGTGTTTAACGAACCCTACGCGTATGTGGTTAGGATAGCTCCGTGGTCTCTCAGCACTCTCAGAAACTACGAAGGCCAGGTTCTGGCACAAATCACCGTAGGTACCATCGATGCCCAAACCAT
Source organism: Clostridia bacterium DTU065 (assembly GCA_001512545.1). GTDB lineage: Bacteria > Bacillota > DTU065 > DTU065 > DTU065 > DTU065. The sequence goes on from LFSI01000059.1 coordinate 6,456, forward strand.
CAGAGCATACATTCCTCTGGAGCACATCACAAAACCTACGAGGAGCTGGAGATATGCAGTGCTTGTCGGGGGATACGATGCCTTCGGAAGAGACCTGTTTCGCGAGGTCCTAGCTAGGAACACCGATTGGGAGTTTGGTGGAGGGGGCAGCTTTCCGTTTGTGGACATTCTCGCACCGAGCTTTGGCAAGGAAAAACAGCAGGACCAGCTGAGGCAGGGACTGTTTTACCTACAAGACAGCAGGCAAGGCCCACGTACCTACGGGCTACTTGCCGTGGCCGTTACGCTTCTTCTGGCAGGTTTTGTTGCAGGAGCATTTGTCCTGTACCGGAGATACGGATTTCCCTTCAGATTTAGGCTAAAGCTGAGGAGAAGAGAGCATAATAAAAAAGGCAGTGTTTCCAGGTGGAACTAGAGGCTGATCCTGCCAGAATAAGTCAAAGCAGGTGGAACTATGCGTGTACTCATGGTGAGTTGGGAGTATCCCCCTAAGATCGTTGGAGGGCTAGGACGGCACGTTGAGGGACTGTCTGAAGCGTTAGTTCGGGCTGGACACGAGGTAACGGTTGTGACCGGAGACAGCCCCAAGCTTCCTGAAAAACAAGTGGTTCAAGGTGTCGAGGTTCTCCGAGCCCTCCCCCATAAACCTCCAGGTCGCGATTTTGTGGAAGAGGTCATGCTGCTGAACTTCAATATGGTGGAGAGGATGGTGAGCGAGCTAGTAGGTTTAAGCACTGCATTCGATGTGGTTCACGTCCACGATTGGCTGGGGGCCTATGCCGGAAAGCTGTTTAAACACGCACTGCGACTTCCTCTCATAGCGACAATCCATGCCACTGAGTTTGGCAGAAACGGCGGCTTGCATAACGACCTGCAGCGCCACATCTCCGATCTCGAATGGTGGCTCTGCTACGAAGCGTGGCAGGTAATCGTGTGCAGCCGCTATATGGAAGGAGAAGTCCAACACGTTTTTGGTCTGCCCAGGGACAAGCTCAAAGTCATTCCCAATGGAATAGACCCAGCAAAACTCCTGATACGCGGACATGCAGACCCTTCAGAGGTGAGGGCACGTTTCGCTCATCCAGATGAAAAGATCGTCTTGTTTGTGGGAAGACTGGTGAGGGAAAAGGGCGTCTGGGTCATGCTCGATGCGTTTAAGGATCTTCTCGGCGTAGTGCCAGAGGCCAAGCTGGTGGTGGTAGGGAAAGGGCCTGAAGAACTATACCTCAGGGACTACGCAAGAAGGTTGGGCCTAGAGCACAAGGTCTACTTTACCGGCTTCGTGGATGATGAAACCCGAAACCACTTGTACCATCTTTGCAGCGTAGCGGTTTTCCCTAGCCTATACGAGCCGTTTGGCATAGTTGCACTTGAAGCTATGGCATTAGGCAAGCCAGTTGTGGTGAGTGATACAGGTGGGCTAAGCGAGGTTGTCAGCCACGGACTTACAGGGATGAAATTCCCTCCAGGAGACTCTCGGGCATTGGCTGGGGTTCTGGCAGACATTCTTTTGGACTTTAACCTGGCACAAAACCTTGCAAGAGAAGGAAAGCGAGAAGCGGACCTCTACACCTGGGACAGGGTAGCAAAAAGCACAAGCGATGTGTACAGAGAAGTGCTAAGATCGGCGCAGGCAAGCGGTTGGAGCGCGCGCCGCGAGTTGGGAGGTAGATCTTTTGAAGTCAGTCATTATGGCAGGTGGAATGGGAACAAGGCTTAAACCGTTGACTTGCTTGAAACCAAAGCCCCTTGTTCCGTTTATGGGGAAACCCTTGATCGATCACGTTATGGACCATTTAGAAGCAAACGGGATCAAAGAACACATTTTAACTCTCTTCCATCTTCCCCAGATGATCATTGACCATGTGAGCGTGCAGGATAGAGTTGTGGACTTCATCATTGAAAAAGAACCTAAGGGTACTGCAGGCAGCGTCAAAGAAGCAGCTGAGTTCCTAAAAAACACTTTCGTGGTAGCTTCAGGCGATTCCATAACCGATATCGACTTGAAGAAGGCCTTGGAGTTTCACCGCAAAAAAGGCGCACTTGCCACCATTGTTCTGACAAGAGTTCCTGAACCTTTGGAGTACGGCGTAGTCCTAACCAATGCCGATGGAAAGATCACAAGGTTCCTTGAAAAGCCAACCTGGGGTGAGGTTTTCAGCGACACGGTTAATACGGGAATCTATATTCTCGAGCCGGAGGTATTGGAGTACATTCCCAAAGGCAGAAGCTATGACTTCAGCAGAGATCTCTTCCCTGCTCTGCTTAAAGCCGGACTTCCCCTGTTAGGTTACATCGCCGAAGGGTATTGGTCGGATGTAGGGAGCATCATCCAATATAGAGAGTCCCATTTCGATGTCCTGCGGGGCATGGTGAAAAGCGTTAAACCGGTAATCGATGAAGCAGCTGATATCGATTCAACAGCACGGATTGTGCAGCCTGTGAGCATCTTTAAGGGTGCGAAAATCGGTGCCAACGCTAAAATCGGCCCATTCACCGTAGTGGGAAAGGGTGCAGTGGTGGGGAAAGGGTGCGAAGTTGCTTACTCTATTGTGGGAGGGAAGGCCTATCTCGGAGATGGGGTTACCGCAGAGGGGACCATCGTGGACGAGAGGGCTTATGTCGGTGAAGGTTCCAAGCTTTCGGAAAGCACCATTGTTGCAGAAGACACAAAGATCGGCGAGAGAACAATCCTGACTCCCCTCGTGAAGGTCTACCCCCAGAAGTACGTTGGTCCTATGTCTGTTCTCAACACAGACTTGATCTACGGGTCACTTGAGGGAGGACATCTCTTCACCGAAGAAGGGCTGAGAGGAAAGCTGCACCGCGATCTCACAGTGGACATACTCCTCAAGACAGGAGTTGCTTTTTCGGAGGTGCAGGGAGCACGAGTCTTGGGTGCTGCAAGCAGTGGCGATGACAAAGCGGAGTTTGTGCAGAGAATTTTGAGCTTAGGTGCAAACGGTAAAGGCGCAGATGTCGTAGATTTCGGAGAACAAGTGGTACCATCTTTTCGGCTTGAGCTGAAAGGCGCCGCTGTTGACGGAGGGTTTTATGCTTTCAGCGAAGGCGAGTATGTCACCATCCGCTTCTTTGATGCTGAAGGGTGCTATCTTGATACTGCACGCCAGCGGAAGATCGAGAACCTATTGAGGTCCGGAGACAGCTTAAACCCCGATACCGAGCCGGGGAAGATCTATTACAATCCCAGCCAGTTTACCATCTACCTAAACCGCTATCAGGATTTTGTCGTACCCAAGGACACGGTCTGCGATTCTCCGGCAGGGAGAATTCTTCTGGACCAGATCAAGTCCAAAGAACCTGTCGGTTTGAAAGCACAGATCTCTGCGTCAGGAGAACACTGCAGGATTTGGGACGAAAAAGGCCACGAACTCTCGCAAGCAGAGCTTGAAGCTGCAAGCGTTTATCTATCTTTAAAGCGTTCTCCTAAGAACATCAAGGTGCCTTTGGGCGCAACTAGCAGCTTGGAAGAAATCGCGTCGGAGTTTGGGGGGCATATCGAGCGTACACGACCGGGACTCTGCTACTTGGATGAATCGGTCATTCCGTGGCACGATGCTTTTAGGTTTCTCACGTTGATCTGTACAAACAGAGACGAGCCTCTTTACAGGATTTTGGAGAAGCTACCGAAAAAGACGCAGATTGTGCGGGAGTTGAACTGCCCCCTGGAGGAACGCAGTAAAGCAATGCTGAAGTTTGCATCCAGCTACGGCACCAGTTCCCAAAACGAAGCCGGCCTATACTACAGAGATGACAGGTCGTTTCTCTACCTAAAACCCGACGAGAGAAAGCCTGTGCTCCGCCTCACTGTTGAAGGAGAAAGCATGGAACTCGCCGAGGAACTGGTGGGAAGAATACTAGATCTTATTAAATAGAAAGCTGTTGCACGTGGTGCAACAGCTTTCTCGTCACTTTACTATTTGAGTTTGCAGTTGTTCTCTGGCTTGCTCAAGGCTGCTACAGGGAACGGGGAGTGGCGTTTGCTTTAGGCAAAAATCCGGTAGTCGATCTCTGGGAAGATGGCGTTTCGTTCCTCCAACTGTTGTAGTTTGTCGAGGCTAACAGGGGCTCCATCGCAGAGACCAAGCAGGTCGTGGAAGTTTCTCAGGTGTTCTTTCGTTCGCTTCACTGCATACTGGGATACGGTACCGGTCTTCATAATAAAAGCCCAATCTGAGCTTTGAGCAAGGAGGAGTTCTCTGGCTGCTTGGTTGAGAATTCTCGTTTTTAAAAGGTTGGGCTCATTCTTTTTTGCCAGAAGGTTCAACCTCGTGCTGGCTTCGTGCAGATGAGGATAGATCCAATCGTTCGAGCGTTCCAGCCAGACCTCGTTGTAACCGTTGTACCCCCAGCTCGAAGAGGAAGGAGTGGCCACTTGGTTTGTAGGATGCTTTTTAAGGTAGTCAGAAGGAGTGACCAGTTCAAGGGTGGGTGACTTACACGTGAGTCTGAGTACTTCTTCCAGGAAGATAGGGCCTTCAAACCACCAGTGACCGAACAGCTCTGCGTCATAAGGAGCAACGATAATGGGCGGTCTGTCCATTACAGAACTGAGATATCTAACCTGAGCTTCCCTGTTGAACACGAAGTTTGCCGCGTGGAGTCTTGCTTTGTATCTGGCATGCTCAGGGACATAAGGCTCTTTGTAGTCGGATTTTCCGGTAATCCGGTAGTATTTGAAACCGGTCATCTTCCTGATACCGATTGGCTCTAAAAGAGGTTTCAGGTATTCGTAATCCAAATCGTATCCGATATCCCGGTAGAAGTCCCTGTAATCGAAGTCGCCGGGGTAACCTTCGGTGGCAGACCAGACCTGCTTGGACGACTCGATATCCCTGCCGAATGCAGCCACGGCATTAGTGGTGTAGATCGGTGCGAAGTTCGCATAGCGAGGCCTTGTGTCTGCTTTGAGGACGCCATGGGTGTCGGTGAGAAAGTAGCGGAGACTCTCATCTGCCAGGTACTTATCGACGCCGGGGGTAAAGCCACACTCTGGAAGCCAAAACCCTAGTGGGTCTTTGCCGAAGAACCTGCGGTACTCACGCACGCCTTGCTTGATCTGAGCCCTCTGAGACTCGGGTACAACGTCCATTAGGGGCAGGTAACCGTGAGTTGCGCAGGAAGCAAGGATTTCCACCAGTCCAACGTCTTGAAAGTGGGCAAAGCGGGAAATGATGTAGTTTTCCGAACTGTCGATCCGGGTTTTAGTGTCTGTCAGGATTTTTTGGTACAATTTGGCAGTTTCAGAGAAAGGATAGGAGTTCTTGGTCCTCTTTACCTCTTCAGCTGCCATTTCAATGAGCACATCCAGCCTCTTTTTGAAGCGTTGCATAAGTACAGAGTCGGAAAGCATATTCAAAAGGGGTGGTGTGAGCGATACTCCCAACCTTACAGGGAGTCTTTCTGCTTCTAGTCTTTCCAGGACCTTTATCAGCGGTACGTATGTCTCGATGATCGCCTCATAGAGCCAGTCTTCTTCAAGTGCGCCATCGGGACTTAAGTCCCTAACATAGGGGAGATGGGCGTGTAGTATAATAGCCACATAGCCTTTAGCCACTTTATCAACCTCTTTTTACCGTAATGTTTTTGGTTTTGACCTGTCCGTTTTGGGCAAAAGAAACAAGCTCTATTTCGTGGAGCCCTTCGCATAACTTCAAGCGTATTTCGAAGTTCCCGTTGCAGTCCACAGGTACTGCCTGTCCGTTTTGGATCAGTGCCGAACCTGGAGTGGTTTTCCCGTAAACTATGAGGTCGGTGTCTACCACAAGATAGTGGTGCAGGTCTTCTCCTTCTTTGAGCTTTGCCGGAGGCATTGGACTTGCAGCATACTGAGCTTTCTGATTGCCCTCAACCTGCCAAAAAAGCGGTGATCCGCCGATTGTTCCGAAGTACTCGCTGCGGTAGAGTTCGTCGATAAAAAGCCAGAGTTCGTCGGTTTTGCTCGAGATTGAATCTCTAGGCATGCAGACAGTGTTCGACGTCAAGATCGGCAGAAAACCATTGTCCGTTTCAAACCCCAGGTGTGCTGTGAGAGATAAACCTGGAGAATTTGCATTAACGTACCAACTTTTAGCTGAAATCGAAACAGGGACACTTGTTATCTCTGTGCCTTCGGAGCTTATCTTGAGCAGACAAACATGATTTTTATATTCTGCTATTTTTTGCCATGTTTGTTCAGCAAAATCCCAGTAAAAGAATAACCAATAGGGGTCCCTGGGCATCGCTATCAAACAGTCTTTGTTGTACCCTGAAGGCAGTTCAGACTCGGGGCCTTTGTATATAAGGGGATGAATAGCTTTGGCTTGATCAGGTCTTTGTGCCGAATTGGAATACACAGCCCTGCCTCCTTTACGCTAGGTCGTATTTGCATCGCATCTCTAATCTATTATGAGTCTAAGGGTAGGTGATTTATGCTTGACGGTGCCGCTCGGTGCAGGAAAAACATCATGCAAGGAAGAATGTGAAAAGTACTGCTTATTCATAGCATTTGTGGTTGAAAGGATTGAAAACGGTGGTTCTTGAGGTTAGTAAAATGAAAAAGACCGGTTACATCGCTATCATTCTTATGATTATTGTACTAGTTGCACCTGTACACGCTTTGAAGAGGGTCTGGTCTTCCGACCGGCTGCTGTACGATGCTGTGCTCGGAGTAGAGACCGTTAAAGGATCCCCTGACAGACTGTTAGTATGGGGAAAAAACTACGAACGAGCAGAAGCTAAAGTAGCTTTAGTTGAGATTAAGAACCAAAAAATAAACGTCATTTGGGAGAGCCAAAACTTCTATGAGAGAGGCTCTAATTTGATGTGCGCAGTTGGCAGTTTTTCCTCAGCGGACCAGGAAGTGATCGTTCTTGCGGAAAACCTGTGGAAGCTCTACAAGATCGAGTCCGGTGGGCTGAAAGAAATAGCCTCTGGTACCGGTATCACCGGTGTCATGGAAGTGACCTCCGGTGACGTAGACGGTGATGGCAGAACCGAACTGATTATGACAGGTGTTCATGAACTTTTACGTGACACAGTAGATAAGAAGATTGTGGTCTATAAGTACCAGAACGGGAAACTGGCTAAAGTCTACGAAACCAAAGGTCTTGGCAACATCAGGGCATTGACGTCCTTTGACTTTACAGGCAAAGGCAAAGCGGACATAGTTGCCGAGGTGGGGCTGGGCTACAAGCAGGGTGAAATAACCGTTTTGCAGGACTACAAGCAGATCGTAACGTCCGGCCTCAGACCGCAGCCGGTTTTTGCCCTTAGCCATGTAGACGGAAGGCTCATCGTGGGCGACGACAGCGGCGTCGTCACCATTTACCGGCTAGTGACAGGCAGCACCCCGCGTTTTGAGCAGGTAGACTCGGCAAGCTCTGTAGGCTGGGGTCTTGTGGATGTTGCCAGCGGAGACTTTTTAGGCCGAAAAGCCAAGCAGATTGCAGTGATCAGTTCTCCGACCGGCATTACTATCTTCGAGTAGACTTGAGGGTAAGTTCTGGGGGATTGTGCGTAGGAGGGAACCGGTTTGAACAGCAAAGACTTTATCATTGTGACGGGGCTTTCAGGAGCCGGGAAGTCTCTAGCTGCAGACGTGCTTGAAGACCTGGGCTACTTTTGCGTGGACAACCTTCCCCCTCTTTTAATCCCGAAGTTTGCCGAGCTGGTCGCAGGTTCAAGCAGTGAAATACAAAAGGCTGCTCTTGTCAGTGACGTTAGAGGCGGCCGGTTCTTTGACCATCTGCTTCAGGCATTGGAGAGCCTGGAAAGAATGGGGATTAAGTACGAAATACTGTATTTGGAAGCCTCAGATGAAGTTTTGATCAAGCGATACAAAGAGAGCAGACGGCGCCATCCTCTGGCAAGCGCCATTGAAAGCGGAAGCATTGTGCAAAGCTTAGAACTCGAAAGAGCAAAGCTGTGGAGCATAAAGGAAAGAGCAAGCAAAGTCATCGACACATCAGCTCTTAGCACATCCGGTTTTAAGGAAGTTCTTTCGAACTGGTTGGAAAAAGATCAAAGCGAAAGGATGGCTGTAAGCGTAGTTTCCTTTGGCTACAAGTACGGCCTTCCGCTGGATGCAGATTTGGTTTTTGACGTAAGGTTTCTGCCCAACCCTTACTGGGTGGAAGAACTTCGACCCCACAATGGCACCGAGAAAGTGATTGAGGACTACCTCCGGTCCTACCCTATAACTGCAGACGCACTGGAGAGGATCGGCGAGTTCTGCAGGTTTCTTCTGCCCAACTATGTAGCTGAAGGGAAAGCGCAGCTGAGAATAGCTGTAGGTTGTACCGGAGGAGAGCACCGCTCGGTTTTCGTGGCCAAATGGCTTGGGGAGACCCTTGCAGAGGAAGGGTACAGCTGCCGAATCGAGCATAGAGATCTTGGAAGAAGAAGCAGCAGGTAAATATGAGACTTGGAACTGAAAGAAGATATGAGTCATTAGCAGGGGGTATATCCGCCTGCTTTTGTTTTTAGAACGCGGAGATGCAGAGGCGCTTTGTTCTGACACCTGCCAGACTCCCAATAGCTGAATGCTCCTTTCACAATTCAGGCAATTTAGCAGTGGAGCTGATTGTTGCGAATAGGGGTTGCACTTTTTTACTTGTTGGGTATAATATAGTTAAAGAAAAAACAAACCGCAGTTGATCTTTCAGGGTCAGGTGAAATTCCTAACCGGTGGTATAGTCCACGAGCGCAAGCAGATCTGGTGAAACTCCAGAACCGACGGTTATAGTCCGGATGGGAGAAAGATCGATAGGGTCTAGCTGAAGCAGCTATTCTCTTTGCTTTTTTACCCTGAAGGATCTCCTTGACGGCAGGATTGCAAGGAGGTCTTTTTTATGAACCTAAAAAAGCTGGCTACCATGTCCGTTCTCGTTGCACTGAGCATTGTTTTTACTCTGCTCATCAGAATTCCGTTCCCACCTGCACCGTTTTTGATCTACGAACCAGGTGATGTACCGATTTTGGTAGGGGGTCTGTGCTTTGGACCTGTCGCCGCCTTAGCTATGACGGTGACTGCATCGGTACTGATGGGTTTCTTCCATCCAGAAGGTGGCGTTTTCGGTGTGGTAATGCACATCATCGCTACCGGTCTCCTTACGGTGATACCGGCGATGATCTACAAAGGGGACGTGAAGAGTGCTCGCAAAGGCCTTATACTCGGTGCGCTGGCCATGAGCGGGATCATGCCCGTGTTAAACGTTATTTTGAATCCGATTTTTTACGGGATGCCGAGAGCGTCAGTGGTACAACTGCTCCTTCCAGGGATAATTCCGTTTAACTTGATTAAGGCTTCTCTTAATGCGGCTATCGCCGGAGTACTCGTTCCCCGAGTGCTGCCTTCGTGGAAACGGAGTTTTGTTGAAGCCAAACAAGATTAGTTCCTACAGCCTGCCCCGTGCAGGCTTTTTTTCTGCCCTGGAGAATTTAAACAGTAGAAAGGATGTGGTAGAGATAAGCGAGTTGAATTTTTCCCAAAGAGTAAGAAATGAGTTGGCGCGTGTTAAACCTACCCATCCGTCATGCAAATGGGCAGAGCTTTTCGGATTAATCCAGACCATTGGAACGTTGAACATCAGTACGCGGGGACCCTCCCTGGAGATCAAGACCGAAAACGCAGCTGTAGCAAGGAAAGCGGTCACTCTGTTCAAAGAGTTGGGACAGATGGATTCGGAGTTGATCGTTGAAAAAGAAACTAAACTGAAGAAGAGGAACCTCTACCGGATCAGGGTGAGTGCTGAAGATTTTAGCCGGATATTTCCTGAGTCTATACATAGCAACATACTGGACAAAGATGTACCCACTTTTGCTGAGGATCAGGAATGCTGCCGCAGATCTTACTTGAGGGGATTGTTTTTGGGCAGCGGATCTGTACAAAATCCAGAAAAAACTTATCACCTTGAGATTCGTATAGCCGAGAAAAGGTTTGCTGAGCGACTGAAAGAGTTTCTTGATGGGACAGATTTGAAGTTCGGAGTTGTCGAAAGGCGAAACGAGTTCGTCTTGTACATCAAGGATAGCGATTCTGTGGCAACGTTTCTGACAATGGTTGGGGCACATAGTTCTCTGCTGCATTTAGAAAACATTAGAATCATCAAAGACATGAAAAACAACATCAACCGGATGGTCAACTGCGAAGATGCCAACATCGAGAAGACCATAACCGCATCGGTAAAACAGGTGCAGGCCATCGACCTCTTGGAAGAACGCGGCATGCTGAAGACCCTGCCGAAAAGTTTTCAGGAAGTTGCCAGGGTTAGAAAAGAAAACTTTGACGCAAGCTACACTAAGATTGCAGAGATCTTGGAGATCAGCAAATCTGCTGTAAGCTACAGGTTGAAAAAAATCGAAGATATGGCTGAAAAAATTGCCAAAGATAGAAGGAAAGATCAGGAGGACGAAGAATAGTATATATGAGACCGGTGATTATGCCGGTTTCTTTCAGAGGCTGGTGGGACAGAAAATTAAAATACGGGACAAAAAAAGTCCCTGCAGACATAGGTGTGAATTAGTAGTGGAAACAAGTATTGAAAAGCAGATATTTGAACTGCTGCGAACTGTCCTTCCCGACCTTGAGGAGAGGCTCGATGAACGTTATCTCGTCTTGAGAGCGGTGAACTTCCTCCAACCTATTGGGCGGAGGACACTTTCCGATTACCTTTCCACAGGCGAAAGAATCGTCCGAAGTATCGTAGAGGTGCTGAAAGAACAGCATCTCGTCGAAGTGACGCCCCTGGGCATTGTCACTACGGAAAAAGGCAAAGATACTTTATGGAAGCTCAAAGAATACATCGAGAAGATTAAGGGTATAGAAAAGCTAGAAAAGCAGATCGCCGGAAAGTACCAGCTGCAAAAAGCAGTGGTCGTAGCTGGAGATGCAGACAAAGACCTCGGAGTCAAACAGGAGATGTGCACCGCTGCTGCAGAGATACTTCTAGAGGTCCTCAAACCGGGAAATATCCTTGCTGTTTCCGGTGGCACCACCATGGCAATGGTTGCCGATTCAATGGATGCCCTTACTAAATCCATCGATATCACCGTGGTGCCCGCTAGAGGCGGTCTCGGTGAAGACGTTGAGAAGCAGGCAAACACAGTGGCTGCGAAGCTGGCAAAGGCCTTGGGCGGAAGCTATCGTCTTTTGCACGTGCCCGATGTACTGGAAGAGGAGCTATTAAAACCGCTTCTTTCAAGCACTCCTATCAGTGATGTCATCGACTTGATTAAGAGGGCCGATGTGCTTCTTCACGGTATTGGCACTGCAGAGGAAATGGCTCAAAGGCGAGGTTTGCACCCCGAGCTGTGGCAGAGCATTGTGGACAAAGGAGCAGTTGGAGAAGCTTTTGGTTACTATTTCGACAGCTCTGGCAGGATTGTTCACACGACTCCGTCGGCGGGGCTAAGGCTAGAGGACCTTGCCAACATCAAGGTTTGCATCGCCGTTGGTGGAGGTATGAGTAAAGCCGAAGCCATTGAAGCTTTTCTCAAAGTAGCATCTGTTGATATTGTGGTTACCGATGAAGCTGTAGCAAGGGAACTTGCTCAAGACAATTAAGGGTTCTACCTGTATCGATGAGATATGGGATACCAATAAATACTCAATTTAGGAGGTGAACGCTGAAACTCCAAGCGGTTTCAGCCAACTATGGTTAAAGTAGGTATTAATGGTTTTGGTCGTATCGGCCGCCTAGTGTTCAGACATGCTTTAAACGATCCAAATATCGAAATTGTTGCTATCAATGATCTTACCGATGCAAAAACCCTCGCTCATCTGCTCAAATACGACTCAATGTACGGCATTCTTGATGCCGATGTAAGCGCTACAGACGATTCCATTATCGTAAACGGTAAAGAGATTAAGATCACTGCTGAAAGAGACCCAGCCAACATCAAATGGGGTGAAGCAGGAGTCGAAGTCGTCGTCGAAGCTACAGGTATCTTCAGAAGCAAAGAGAAAGTTCAACCTCACTTCGACAACGGTGCTAAGAAAGTTATCATCACAGCTCCTGCTAAAGGTCAGGACATCACCATCGTTATGGGCGTAAACGAAGACAAGTACGATCCCGAGAAGCATCATGTAATCTCCAACGCATCCTGCACAACCAACTGTCTGGCTCCAGTTGCCAAAGTCCTCGACGACAACTTCGGGATTATCCGTGGCTTCATGACCACTGTACACTCTTACACCAATGACCAGAGAATTCTCGACCTACCTCACTCCGATCTCCGCCGTGCTCGCGCAGCAGCATTGAGCATTATCCCGACAACTACAGGTGCAGCTAAAGCTGTTGCTGAAGTACTGCCTCACCTCAAAGGTAAGCTCGACGGGTTCGCTATGCGCGTTCCAACACCTACAGTTTCCATCGTGGACCTGGTAGCTGAAGTGAACGCCGACGTGACCAAAGAAGAAGTCAACGCAGTGCTAAAGAAAGCAGCTGAAGGCGAACTCAAGGGCATTTTGGCCTACACCGAAGAGCCTCTGGTATCCGTTGACTTTAGAGGCAATCCAAACTCTTCCATCGTAGATAGCGAGCTCACCAACGTTATGAAGGACGAAACAGGCAAAACACTTGTCAAAGTCGTTGCCTGGTACGACAACGAGTCCGGTTATGCACTTAGAGTAGTTGACTTGGTTAAGTACATCTCTAAGTAAGTTTAACAATTGGGGCCCTTAGAGAACGCATCTCATGGGCCCCTTTTCGGAGGTAATGGCTATGCAAAAAAAGACTATTAAAGATATCGACGTAAAAGGCAAACGAGTTCTGGTAAGAGTGGATTTCAACGTTCCTACAGACGACAGCGGAAACATCACCGATGACCGCCGCATCCGCTCTGCAGTCCCTACCATTCAGTATCTTGTCGATCAAGGCGCGAAGGTCGTTTTGATGAGCCACTTCGGCCGTCCCAAGGAGCCGTTTGATCCTCAGTTTAAGGTGGACCGCATGGCAGAACGTCTTGCTGAGATCATGGGTCGCCCAGTACTGAAGCTCGACGACTGCATTGGCGAAGAAGTAGAAGCAAAAGTTGCTGCAATGAAAGAGGGAGATATCATTCTCCTTGAAAACGTGCGCTTCTACAAAGACACCAAGAACGATCCCGAGTTCAGTGAGAAACTGGCAAAGCTCGGCGAGATCTTTGTAAACGATGCTTTCGGCGCAGCCCATAGAGCTCACTCATCCACATACGGAGTGGCCCAACATCTCCCAGCAGTAGCAGGCTTTTTGATGCAGAAAGAAATCGAAGTTATGGGCAAAGCACTGGCAAACCCCGAGAGACCTTTCGTTGCTATCCTTGGCGGTGCCAAAGTCTCCGACAAGATCGGGGTTATTGAGAACCTGCTGACAAAAGTAGATACTCTACTTATCGGTGGCGGTATGGCTTATACTTTCTTAAAGGCCAAAGGATATGAAATCGGCAACTCCCTCCTCGAAGAGGATAAGATCGACCTGGCCAAAGAACTTATGGAAAAGGCAGAAAAGAGCAATGTAAAGCTGCTCCTGCCACTGGATAACGTAGTTGCAGATCGCTTCGCAGCAGACGCAGAGACCCAGGTCGTCGCATCCACCTCCATTCCAGCAGGCTGGGAAGGCCTCGACATTGGTCCTAAGACCCGCGAGCTTTTTGCTAGCGAGATCAAAAAAGCCAAGACCGTAGTTTGGAACGGACCAATGGGCGTTTTCGAAATGGAGCCATTTGCTGCAGGAACCAAAGCAGTTGCAATGGCCCTTGCTGAGTGCGATGGCACTACAATCGTAGGCGGCGGCGACTCGGCTGCAGCTGTTGAGCAGCTCGGCTTTGCCGATAAGGTGACCCATGTTTCTACCGGCGGCGGAGCAAGCTTGGAGTTTTTGGAAGGTAAAGAACTTCCCGGCGTTGCTGCTCTCAACGACAAGTAAATACAACCTTATGGTTTTAAGCTATACCTTTTACCCCTCTCTTCAGGGAGGGGTAAAATGGTGTAGTAATTGATATGGAAAGCGCTGCTGGTTGGCTAGCGCTTCCTAAAGACATGTTTTTTCGATTTTCGATTCGGGTAAGAGAAGGAGGGAGAAATTTGCGTACTCCCATAATCGCCGGCAACTGGAAGATGAATAAAACAGTTGACGAGGCTTTAGACTTGGTGCGTAAATTGAAAGAATCTTTGAAGGACGTAAAAGACCGGGAAATCGTGGTCTGCCCTTCGTTTGTAGCTTTATACGCTGTTGCTAAAGAGATTGAAGGATCCAACATTAAACTCGGCGCACAGAACTGTTACTATGAAGATAACGGCGCCTACACTGGTGAAGTGTCTCCGGTAATGCTCAAAGACATTGGCGTAGAGTACGTTGTTATCGGTCACTCAGAAAGACGCTCGTATTTTGCAGAAAGCGATGACTTGGTAAACAAAAAGGCCAAAGCTTTGCTGAAAAAAGGTCTCAAGCCCATCATCTGTGTTGGAGAAAGCTTGGAGCAGAGAGAAGCTGGAGAGACGGAGAACATCGTACGCAAACAGGTCTTCCGCGATCTGGACGGTATCGAACCTTATCAGTTGAATGACGTGGTTATTGCTTATGAGCCTATTTGGGCTATTGGTACGGGCAAAACTGCCACAAGCGAGGAAGCCAATAGAGTGATTTCTCTGATTCGCGACACCATCAAAGAGATGTACTCAGAGAAGGAAGCAAGTGTTTTGCGCATTCAATACGGCGGAAGCGTCAAACCTGAGAATGCCACTGAACTCATGACTCAAAGTGAGATTGACGGAGCGTTGGTTGGCGGCGCAAGTCTGGATGCAGAAGCATTTGAAGCTATTGTGAAGTTTTAGTTTGGAGGTCACTTATGACTAAACCAGTAGTGCTACTAATTATGGACGGCTGGGGCATCAACCCCAAAAAAGATGGAAACGCAGTTTTTCTTGGCAATACCCCAAATCTAGATAGACTGAGTGCAACCTTTCCAACGTCGAGACTGCAAGCCAGCGGCGAAGCAGTAGGCATTATGGAAGGGCAGATGGGCGATTCTAATGTTGGGCACCTCAATCTAGGTGCCGGACGCATTGTGTATCAGGACCTTGTGCGGCTATCTAAAGCTGTAGAAAACGGAGAGTTTTTTCAGAACCCCGAAATCAACGAGCTGATGGACCACGTACTGGCAAAGGGCAGCGCACTTCATCTCATGGGTTTGGTTTCACCCGGCGGGGTTCACTCCCACACCAACCACCTGTATGCTCTGCTCCAGATGGCAAAGGATAAGGGTCTCGAGAAGGTTTTCGTCCACGCTTTTTTAGATGGACGAGACGTTCCTCCTGCCTCTGCCAAAGCCTACCTTGTAGAGCTTGAAGAAAAGATGCAGGAGATCGGCGTCGGTAAGATAGCCACTATCTCCGGTCGTTACTACGCCATGGACAGGGACAATCGCTGGGATCGAGTTGAGAAAGCTTTCAACGCCATCGTGTATGGTAAGGGAAGAGAAGCTGCCAGCGCAGTAGAAGCTTTGGAAAACTCCTACAAGGAAGACGTTACCGATGAGTTCGTGCTTCCTGCAGTGATTCTGGAGCGCGGAAAGCCCACAGCCACGGTTGAGCCAAACGACGGAGTTATGTTCTTTAACTTCCGGTTTGATAGGGCAAGGCAGCTAACTCGAGCTTTTGTTGACGAAGATTTTCAAGGCTTTGTCAGAACTAAGCCTGATGTGAAGTTCCTGTGCATGACTCGCTACGACGAAACCATCGATGCACCGTTTGCTTTTGGTCCAATCGAGAACAGAAACACTTTAGGCGAGTGGCTCTCCAAGCACGGCAAACGGCAGCTTAGAATTGCAGAAACCGAGAAGTACGCTCATGTCACATTCTTCTTCAACGGTTTGGAGGAAAAGCCATTCGAGTTGGAAGACAGGATGCTTGTGCCGTCTCCGCAGGTTGCAACCTACGATCTTCGCCCGGAGATGAGTGCTTACGGCATAACAGGTAAGGTTATAGATGCAATCGAAAGCGACAAGTACGATGTGATCATTCTTAACTACGCAAATGGAGACATGGTCGGTCATACAGGCGATCTTTTGGCTGCGGTTAAAGCAGTTGAAGCAGTTGATAGCTGTGTGGCTAGGGTTGTAGATGCGGTTCTGAAAAAAGACGGCGCAGTTTTGATTACAGCCGACCACGGCAACTGCGAGCAGATGGTCGACTACGAGACCGGAGAACCCCATACTGCTCATACGCTGAATGAAGTGCCTGTGATTCTCGCAAGCAACAGAGACTATAAGCTCAGAGAGTCTGGCATCTTGGCCGATGTTGCGCCAACTTTGCTTGACATTATGGGCATGGAGCAGGCACCGGAGATGACAGGAAAGTCGCTCTTGAGATAGACTAACCTATAGAAAACCCTAATCAGTCAGGAGGTAATTTGTTATGACAATGATTTTTGATGTGCGCGCTAGAGAGATTTTGGACTCCCGCGGAAATCCTACTGTTGAAGTTGAAGTTGCTCTGGAGTGCGGTGTTGTAGGTAGAGCTGCAGTTCCTTCCGGAGCTTCAACCGGTCAGTTCGAAGCAGTTGAACTGAGAGACGGAGACAAGAGCCGCTATTTGGGTAAAGGCGTTGAGAACGCAGTTAGAAACGTAAACGAGAAAATCGGTCCTGAGATTATCGGTATGAATGCTACAGATCAAGTGGCAATCGACGAACTGATGATCAAACTGGACGGCACACCAAATAAGAGCAACTTGGGTGCCAACGCCATTTTGGGCGTATCTCTTGCAGTAGCTAAAGCAGCAGCAGAGGCTTGTGGTCTCCCACTTTATGCCTACATTGGCGGTGCCAATGCTAAAGAGCTTCCAGTGCCTATGATGAACATCCTCAACGGCGGCAAGCATGCTGACAACACCGTCGACATTCAGGAGTTCATGATCATGCCAGTTGGTGCCAAGTCTTTCCGTGAAGCCCTGAGAATGGGTGCTGAAGTCTTTCACGCTCTGAAGAAGGTTCTCGGCGACAAGGGCTACAGCACTGCCGTAGGTGACGAAGGCGGCTTTGCTCCAAACCTTACCACTAACGAGGAAGCCATCCAAGTGATTTTGGAAGCCGTTGAAAAAGCAGGCTACAAACCAGGAGAAGACATTGTAATCGCTATGGACGTAGCTGCTACAGAGATGTTCCAAGAAGACGGTCTATACCACTTCGAAGGTGAAGGCGTAACCAGAAACACCGACGAAATGATCGCCTACTACACAGATCTCGTTAACAAGTACCCCATCGTTTCTATCGAAGACGCTCTCTCTGAGGAAGAGTGGGATGGATGGAAGAAGCTGACAGATGCATTGGGCAAGAAGGTTCAGCTTGTTGGTGACGACCTGTTTGTTACAAACACAGAGCGCTTGAAGCGCGGAATTGACATGGATGTTGCCAACTCCATCTTGATTAAGGTCAACCAAATCGGCACCCTCACAGAGACTTTGGATGCAATCGAAATGGCCAAACGTGCAGGTTACACCGCCGTTGTTTCCCACCGTTCCGGCGAAACTGAAGACACCACAATCGCCGATATCGCTGTTGCTACCAATGCCGGTCAGATCAAGACAGGTGCTCCTTCCAGAACCGACCGCGTTGCAAAGTACAACCAGCTTCTGAGAATCGAAGAAGCTTTAGGTGAGAACGTAGCAATCTACCGCGGTATCAAGACCTTCTACAACATCAAGAAATAATGGCACTTTCGGGAGGTTTGTTTTAGTGGGATCTAGAATAAACCTCCCGTGTTTTCCTTTCCTTTCTTGAGAGCTGTACATTATTGTGGTAGAATATCCTCATAATTGGAGGTGATGCGGGTGTTAACTTTCTTAACAGTGCTCGACGTTATCGTGGCAGCAGTACTTATCGTGGTCGTTGCGCTACAGCCTAGCAAAGAGGCCGGACTCGGAGCGTTAGGTGGTGGCTCGCAGATGTTTGCAAACAAAGGCGGCGGTTTTGAAGCCCTCCTAGATAAACTCACGACGTGGTTTGCCATCGCTTTTATGGTCATTAGTGTTTTGATTGCATTAATATCCTAAGTCTTAGAGGGGTGAAAGAAAGCTTTCGCCCCTTTAACATATCTTGAAACCTTGCGGTTATACTAGAAAAGCCCGGTTTTAGGACCCGACGCCCAACAAAAACCGAACCTGTTCTTAATATTTTTGGTGGAGGAGCAGTATACTTTTGTGGGGTTTTGAGTCAAATGGCTTTGCGACAATCAATCCCAAATAGGAGGTCGCCTAGTGCTATACCTGACAAGGGAACAGCTTTGTGAGTTTTACGATGTAGAGGGAGTTCAGCTGGAGGATGCGCTTCTCAGAGAGAAGCAGCTTGGCACCATTTACTATCACGAAAGCCTGCTGAAAGAACTTGACAGCGGTAGGTATCTGCCGATAGTACTGCCGGTAATGGGTGAGGTTTTGCTTGCCAGCGGCAGTGAAAAACCACCGCTTCTGCCGTTTCCGGTGCCTAGGGTGGTTTATGAGTCTCTGGCATTTGATGAGGAGTACTTGGTCTGCACGCTAGCCCACTACAAACTGGCTCACGTAAGCGGAGACTTCTCCCAAAACCGGTTTTTTGACTTCAAGGCATATCAGTACATTATTGAAAGCATTCTGCACGACTATGATTACCTAAACCCCTACAAAGGCCACATCCTCTACTGGATAGACTTAAGAGAAGAACTCGCACTGCTATTGCAGAAACTGCCTTTAGAAGGAGTAAACGATATTGTTGCCTTCGGAAGGCGGATAAAGGTGACCAAAAAAACCATAGGAGAGAAAATGCTTTAAGGGTTCCGGGGTGAAAAACATGCAGAGGTTAAAGCTTATTGTTATCCTTGTTCTGGTTATTTCGCACTTATCTATTGCCAGTTATTTTATTGATATTAATATCCCTGAGTACAAGCTGAGGCTGTACTATGAAGATGAGCTGGTAAACACTTTCCCCATTGCGGTGGGGAAGTCGGTTACCCCGTCTATTTTGGGAGACTTTAAAATTATCAATGTGATTAAGGATCCTACATGGTATCCTCAAGGCCAGGAACCTGTTCCACCGGGGAAGGACAATCCCTTAGGTCCCTGGTGGCTGGGGTTGGATTTTCCAGGGTACGGTATTCACGGCAACAACTCTCCTGATTCTATTGGCAAAGCGCTGTCTGCAGGTTGCATCCGCATGAACAACGACGATGTTACATATCTAGCAGGTGTTATCAAGAAAGGCACCCCAGTGAGACTTCGCTACGACGTTTTTGTTGCGACCTACAGCAGAGGACAGGTTCAAATTGCAGTCTATCCAGACATCTACAGACTCGGGGTGGCCACCGCCGAAAACCTCCGCAGGTTTGCAGCAAATCACGGTGTGATAGCCGAGAGTGACGACTGGACTCTTACGGAGTTCATCAAGCTTTCAAACAGTAAGTTTTATCCGTTGCCATCGCCAGTTGACGTCTGGGTAAATGGAAAAAAATACAAGGGATTTAAAATCGCCGACCAGTACGCTGTACCTTTGGCAGCCTTCGGCGATTACGTGAAGTATAGAAACAGCAACAAAACCTACTATCTGGATACTCAAAAAGTGAGATCGACTGCAAGCAACAAGGAGTTTGCCTATTTATCGAGTCTGGAAGAGGACTTCTGGCTTGGTGCTGAGGTGGGTTCTGGTATTAACTTCCAGATCTACGAAGCGTACTTAAATGGTCAGTCGTTAGGCAGAGTGCTGAAGAAAAAAGAGTACCTGTTCGATGCAACTAAGATCGCAGGTGTATTAGGTGTTTCCCTGTACACTAACTCGCAACATGGCTCCGCGTTGAT
This sequence comes from Clostridia bacterium DTU065, assembly GCA_001512545.1. Lineage (GTDB taxonomy): Bacteria > Bacillota > DTU065 > DTU065 > DTU065 > DTU065. Next base: position 26,260 of record LFSI01000059.1, read on the forward strand.
CGATGGGCAAGTCATTAGAAATCCTGTGTTCTACAACGATCACCTCTACCTTACCGCAGCCCAACTTGCAGATTACCTGGCTCTCGGTGTGGAGATGGATTCTGCTCACATGAAAGCCGTCGTTGGGTCTTTGCCGGTGTTTTACAATGACACCAAGCTGGACATCGACGGATACGTTTACAGTTCCAAGACCTACATCCCCCTCAGCGTTTTTGAGCATGCTGGGTTTGAAGTCGAGTGGATTGACAGGATCAATGAAAGGGTTAAAGTAGCCGGATCTGTTTTACAAGCCAACAGGGCGCGAGGGAGCAACTTCTATATTGACGCAGATGATTTTGCCAAAATAACCGGAATAGACGTAGATGTAAAAAGTGCTGGCATCTACTTAGGAGGTTCCTAAGGATGCCAGCACTTTTTTCAACTAGGATTGGGTGTTGTTAGATGGGGTTGATGAATCGGGAGATGCCAGTGCTTCCAGGACTCTTCCTAGAATCAGCTCTTCCAAAGTCTCTTTGCTGATGTTGAGCTTGCCTGACAGAACAGCGTCTACAGTGCTTTCAGGGATGCCGTAACTATTTGAAAGGAAGTTTTTCAGAGTATCGATGGCATCTTTCTGTACGCCGGTTGTATCGCCTTTAAGGAGCTTGTCGATGGTGTCGGGAGAGATGGAAATGGCTTGGCTCAAAGTCTCGCTGATATCTGCGGAAGTAATAAGTCCTGAGGAAACGAGCTTGACAACTTCACCATCCAATACCACAAGGTCGATCCTATCGCCTACGACAAGTTTGTGCCAGGAAGTTTCTTCGTTGTTTCTTTCGATTGAACTGTTGGAAACGATGCTAAAGCTTTCTGCTGCGGTAAACAGGGGCGCAACTGTAACCGAGTTTTCGTCAGCAGACTGCAGGAGACCAGATACAGTTTCGAGTCTTGCTACCTGTCTTGCAAGGACATCTGGAGAGGTGGCTTCTGCGTCTGGATCGAGATCAAGGAATGTTGCTACATCTTCGGGACTGAGGTTGTCTATTGTAAGGTTTTCTGAGATGATCTCTGCATTAGTTGGACCTGGTTTCTCAGGCAGAACAGCGGTCTGGTCTTCTGGTTTCTGTGTATCTAAATCGCTGACATCGAGGGCATCATCACCTGCATTCATCAGCACAATCGTCAGACCGACGATGCTGAGAACGCATATTGCTAGTAGAACTATCAGTGTTTTTTTCATCGGAATCCTCCTCATACTAGCTTCATACGATCTGTTTTCGCGTGCTACTTGCAGAATCCTTGATGTAGATTAGGGTACTGCAAGCAAAGGTTTATCAAGAAGGGAAGCTTTGTTTAAGTGACGAAAAGTAACAACCAAAGGAAAAATAAGGGGAGACAATCATGCAACGGATGATTGCGATAGACGGGCATAGCCTGCTTTATAGAGCGTTTTACGCCCTGCCTGACTTTACAACGAAATCAGGTCAAAGTACAGGGGCAATTTATGGATTTAACTTGATGCTGGAGAAGGTCTTCAGCACTTACAATCCCGATTATGTATTTGTAGCTTTTGATTCTGCCAAACCCACGTTTAGGCACGAACAGTTTGAGGACTACAAGGCTCACAGACCTCCGATGCCGGAAGAACTGCGGGGACAGGTGGACCTGGCCAAAAAACTCCTCGATCACTTAGGCATCCCCCACATTGCCGTAGATGGGGTGGAGGCCGATGATCTGATCGGTGCGATTTCTAAAAAAGCCAAAAACTGGAACGTAGAGTACTTGATCCTAACTGGTGACAGAGACTCCCTCCAGCTGGTGGATGAAACCTGCAATGTGCTTTTGACCAAGAAAGGCATTTCGGAGATTATTAGGTATGATGCAGCTAAGATTAAAGAAGACTTCGATTTAACTCCCGAACAGGTCGTCGATTACAAAGGTCTTGTAGGAGATCCCAGCGACAACATTCCCGGTGTCAAGGGCATTGGAGATAAAACCGCAACAAAGCTGCTGGCAGAGTTCGGGTCTTTGGACAACATCTTGAAAAACCTCGATAGACTGCCTCCGAGCGTGCAGAAGAAGCTCCGGGAACAGCAGGATATGGCACAGTTGAGCAGGGAGCTTGCGACCATCCAAAAGGATTTGGATTTGGACATAACTCTGGAAAGCTGCGCGGTGAGAGAACCTGATGTGGAGGAGCTCCGAAAGTTTTACCGGGAACTGGAGTTTGTGTCCTTCTTGAAAAAACTTCCAGAGGAGGCAGACGAGAAGAAAGACGTACCTTCCATCCAAGAACTACCAAAATTGGAAAAGTTTGATCCGGCAGAGGTCAAGGATGGAGAAGAGATATATTTAGAAGAACTAGAAGACGGCTATTTAGTTGTAACTGGCAGTTGGTGGGCGAGCGTCTCCAAGGGTACGAAAGATTTGTTCGCCGAAAACCACTACGACTTGAAAGCGATTGGCAGCGGTCGGAAGATCATCACTCACGGTGCTAAGGAATTGTACCTACAGTGCTTGGACTTGGACATAGTAGACGATCTGGAACTTGCCGGTTACCTGCTGGACCCTGATGCGCCTCACGATCTACCTTCTCTAGCAGAGACGTATCTAAATGTCGACATTGGTAAAGAATATGAAAAGAGAGCTGGAGCAGTTTGGCAGTTAAGAGAAATACTGAAAAAAGAACTGGAAGAAAAGAACTTGATGTATCTGTATCGAGAAGTCGAGCTGCCTCTAGTCAAACTCCTCGCTAAGATGGAGATCGCGGGAGTGAAGGTAGATAAAAAGAGACTGACCGAGCTTTCCCAGGAGTTCGCTCAAAGAATGAGCGTTTTGGAAGAGAAGATCTTCGGGCTTGCAGGGGAGGAGTTCAACATCAACTCGCCAAAGCAACTGGGCGAGGTGATGTTCGACAAACTGGGACTTCCGGCTACGAAGAAAACGAAAACTGGCTATTCAACATCCAGCGAGGTGTTGGAACAGCTTTCTGCGATTCACCCTCTGCCAAAGCTGGTGATCGAGTACAGGCAGTTGCAGAAGCTGAAGAGCACCTACACCGACGCACTGGCGAAACTGATAAACCCAACGACTAAGAGAATTCATACCAGTTTCAATCAAATGGTTACTGCAACGGGCAGGCTGTCTAGCAGCAATCCCAACCTGCAAAACATTCCAATTCGTACCGAAGAAGGAGCGAAGATAAGGGCGTGCTTCATTCCTGAAGACGGCTACCTGCTGCTTTCAGCCGACTACTCGCAGATCGAACTGCGTGTTTTGGCACACATCTCTGGAGACGAGGACTTGATTAAAACGTTTCTTGCTGGAGAAGACATTCATTTGCGAACAGCAGCAGAAGTGTTGGAAAAGGAAATTAATGCGGTGACAGATGAAGAACGGAGCTGGGCAAAAGCTATCAACTTCGGCATCATATACGGCATCAGCGGGTTTGGCTTGGCAAGGAACACCGGCCTTACTAAAAAACANNCTTACTAAAAAACAAGCCGAGCAGTTTATCGAGAAGTACTTGAATAGATATCCAAAAGTAAAAGCTTACATGGACGAAATTGTCAACCAAGCTAGGCAAAAGGGCTATGTTGAAACCCTTTTTGGCAGAAGAAGATATCTTTCAGAAATAAATTCAAGTAACTTCGTTCGCAGAAGTGAGTCAGAGAGAATGGCACTAAACACTCCGATTCAAGGCACTGCCGCGGACATTATCAAGATCGCCATGCTGAAGATGGATAAAGCCATCCAGGAGAACCACATCGATGCC
>LFSI01000059.1:30026-30821 GCA_001512545.1 Clostridia bacterium DTU065
GGTTGATCCTTCAAGTTCACGACGAGCTAGTCTTTGAAGTGAAAGAAGGATCTGAGGAAAAACTGGCAGAACTCACAGAAGAAGTGATGGAAGGAGCAGTAGAACTCCGGGTTCCTTTAAAAGTAGGTATCTCTGTTGCGAAACATGGTTAGAGATCGTTCCCATTTTTTGCGATGGAATAAAAAAATGCACAGAATTAGAAGGAGATACCAAAGAGATATTGAATCTATATTATGAAAGTGGAGTCTACGCGTCCTCTAAACACTCACTTCGCTTGAGCATAGTCTCATGGAGATGTCCTTCTTATTTGAATACTATTACAAATAAGTAGGAGGTGTTAACTAGGGTGGTAAGAGGCTGAGAGGAGGGAGCGGTGCAAGGAAACACGGATACTTGTACGAGCCCGCCTTATTGCGCTTTCTTACACTAACTGAGTTAGTAAATCACGGTGCGTAAGGCAAAGTAGGATGTTGTGGTTCGTGTAGGCGAAACTTGGGGGTTGCTACTTTTTTGCTCGGACGGTTTTTCTGGCCAGCATCGCTGAAACAAGAAGATCTGTCCGCGAAAGTAGGAGTTTTAGAATTTTGGCTCGTTGTGGATGATCCTCACAAAGGTTCAACCCAAGAGCGAAAAGTAAAGGGAGGAAAGAATCAATGAGTAAAGCATTTCGTAGAATTGCTCTAGTCTTGGCCGCAGTACTTGTACTCAGCCTCGCATCTTTTGCAGCCAACGAAATGGGCGTGCAAGGTGCAGTAGAGTTTACTCTCAAGTATGACGGCTTCACAGGCGACATTA
>LFSI01000059.1:30893-33734 GCA_001512545.1 Clostridia bacterium DTU065
CAAGTTACGTTTGGAGCCCATACTTTGTTAGAATGAACATCACTGGTGCATACTACAGAGGTGGCCCAAGAGTAACTACACGTCTTGGCGACTTCCAGTACCCAGTACCTAACTACCTGGCCGGTCAATATCACAAAATGGCAGGCATGGGTATCATGATTACTGACTACCCAGTCTACCAAGACAAGGTAACTGTAACTCCTTTCTTTGCATGGCCTAAGTACGGTGCAGCCCACACCCTGAGCGGTGCTGGCATCACCAAGTACTTCTGGAACATGGGTGCCGTTGTTAAGATGAACAACCTCATTCCTGATCTGAGCGTCCAAGCTTACGTGCTGAACCATCAGGAGAAAGAGGGCGTACACATTCGCTACGGCGCTGGTCTGACACAGAAACAGTCCTTCACTGGCGTAAACACCGCCCGTGGTGCTGACCAGCTCATCCTCTACACTCCTGGTGTTTCAACAAACACCAACCAGTGGGGTAAGGAAGTACTCGTAGGTCCAGATGGAAAGATTCTCAAGAAAGCTGCTAACGTTGACAGTGTTGTTCCTGCCGGACACTATGTAATCTCCGGTCACGGTGCAATGCAAGGATGGATTGACAACAACCTCAACGTAGGCGACACCGTTCAAGTTATGTTCGGTAGCCCACAAACGCTCTTGGCCGAATCAACAGCTGGTGTCGAAGCTAGCTACAAGCTGTTTGGCGTGAACATGGCAGGTAAGTTCTTGTTCCGTACAACCTATGACGGAAGGGATCTTGCTAACATTAAGAAGGATAACCAGATGGCAATCACAGCCAACGCTGACTATACCTTCGTATTCACCAATGACTTCAAAGTCAAGGTTTCCGGTGGCTTCAGATCCATCGACCAAGACTTCGCACCATTTGCACGTCAGACCGATGTTAGATACAACCCAATCGAAGCTCAGCGCGGACAGCTCGGCGGTAACGCAGCTCTCAACTTCACTCTGCCAGCAAAGACCGCTCTGGATATCACTGCTGACTACTTCAACAAGAAGCCAGCAGCCGACACAACACTCGACAAGATGTCGGGTACTGTAACTCTGACAAACAGCGCTCTGTTCGACGTTACTGCTAAGGCATCCGTAAGCGGATCCAGACAGGTAGACGAGAGTCCTGCAGAAGTCAAAGTTACAGACTCCATCACAGCTTCTGGTTCGCTTTCCAGAAACTTCAGACTGCCAACGAGAGATCAACTCGCAGTAACTTACAGCATCAGCACAACCAACCTGTTGGTTGATGACTTCTCCAAAGTTACTTTGACAAACAAACTCGTTGCATCTACCAACCTCACTGTTCCAGTAATTAGCAAGCTGTATATTGAAGGTACTGTTGAGCTGAAGACAGCTGCCGGTTCAACCACACCTACCTACATTCTGCTGCTCAAACACANNTTTTTTGTACTCTTCAAGGGGGTAGAGTTGCAGAAGACACTTCTGGTCGGTTCGGCAGTTAGAAAACGCCTCCCATGATCCAGCATACATGAACACACTTGGTTCAGTAAGGGGTTGGGCTTTGTTCAAGGAGTGAAAGCAGTTTTTTGGCACTTAGATGAATAAAAACAAGTAGGATTTGCCAAGCTAGTTAATGAATGCTAACCGGCCAACAACTTGGAAACCCACATAATATGAAGAACTGGTCGGAGTGGAGCCGTCAAAAAACTCAAATGTTTGCATGACATAAACCACTAAAATGAAATAATTGTTAAAACAGGAAGGATTTCACCGAATGTGAGAGAAATAACATTCTTAAGGGTGTAGATAGAAAGGATCGCCCTAGACGGAGTTTTGTCATCCGGACACACCAAAAAAGTGAAGACAAGGAGGTTGTTTGATGCGTTTCAAGAACCGGTTGTTTATTTCACTGTTGTTGGTTGCTGTACTGATCCTAAGTGGGTGTAATTTGTTTAAGAAGCCAAATGGTAAGATCATAGGTTTGGTCACTATGAGTGATGGCAAAACACCAATCAAAGCAAAAATCCTAGTCAATGGTGAGCAAAAAGTCACTGCAGGAGACGACGGAAAGTTTGAGATCTCGCTTAAACCAGGCGATTACAAACTCAAAGCCGTGTACATGGAAGTAGAGTCGGATGAGACGACTGTGACCGTAGAACCTAGCAAAAACAAGAATGTCAAAATCACAGTTGATGGTCTAGGAAAAGTAACTTTTGCCCTTAAAACTGAAGATGGCAAAGCTATTCCTAACCAAGCTTTCAAAGTTGGCGATGAGGGCTTTACCTCTGACAGTACAGGTAAGACGGGAGAATCCGTTGTTGCATACGGCACGTACAATGTGACGCTGAACTACAAAGGATTTGCATTCTCTAAGAACCTTGAGATCAAGTCTGGTGAAAACGAGATTGTTGTAACCGGTTTGAAAGAGATCTCTTTAACCGTGAAGAACACTAATGGTGATGCCGTTCCTAACGCAAAAGCGACTATCAAAGTTGGCGACTTTACGGAAGAGCAGACAACCGATGCTGATGGCAAGATTAAGTTTATCGGTGCTGCAGGAAAAGGCGAGCTGACTATTGACACTACGCCGCCTTTGATGACACTACCAGATGCTGCAAAAGACGCTGGAAAAATCAGAGGCACAGTGGCAGTCGATTTTGCGAGTGAAACTGAAGTCAAAGTTGATGTAGTTTTTGCGGATTTCGTCGAGACCTTTGATGCAGGTTTGGACAACTGGATTGAAGAAGAGGATTGGGAACTCAACCAGTGGCAGAAGACCGTTAAAGGTGCTACCGTTCAAAACGGCATTCTGAAGAGAACAGAGTATGTGGCCTCTACAACCAGTGGTCTGAAGCTTAAA
>LFSI01000041.1 GCA_001512545.1 Clostridia bacterium DTU065
TAGGTTCTTTAACAATATGGTGGGTGTGAATAAAATCACATCCACTTTTAATTTACACGATACTGCACTAATTTTAGGGTTCTAGGGAGAGATTTAACACCGTAGCATATGTTCTTGATTTGCTTAATAGATCTATTTATTCTTTCCATAGCACCATTAGAGTAAGGGTAATCAAACATATTCAGTATTTCCTCATGCCAGTTAATAAGGGTGTTGTATGCTTCGACAAACTCGACTAAATTGTTGTCATCAATGTATCTCTTTAGTTCTGGTAACATTCTTAAGTATTTTTCCTTATCATTGCCCCTTAACATTTCCAGAGCCATTTCTTTAGCATTGTGAGCAACTTTTAGAGCAGGGTCAGCAGCTAGTAGCTTCTCAAGTTTTTCACGCCCTCGCTCACTCAGCTTGTCTTTAGCCTTTGTTAAGAGTCTCCAGTTCTTGTTAGTAGAAACACCCTGTTCATTCGCAAGAGCTATTCTTGTCCTAGAGAAAGCCCACATAAACTGTCTTACAACGTGAAACCTATCGGCAATTATTATGACGTCTGGATACAGCGCAGAAAAGACATTACGATATGTTTTCCAAAGATCCATGGTAACAGTTTTAACATTACGGTAATTTTCTCTAAGATACTCTTTGATAAAATCAGCATGCCTTGTTTTCAAAATGTCTAAAACTGAGTTATTATCTGCATCCATAATAACGAACTGATACTTATAATGTCTGTCTTCAATCATGCGTACTTCATCAACACAAAGGTTTTTCACCTTAGAACGATCTACTTCGGTCTCTGTAAAACGCGCCTTGTCAAAGTGACGCATTACATTAGTAACGGACATTTTTAACAACCTAGCAACGGTAGAATAAGTCATAGTTTCTTTGATCAGTTTTAATGATGTAGCAAGGAAACCATTGGTTTTCTGGTTCTTTCCAGAGGTATCTAGCAACTTCTCAGTAGTTGATTTATTGCATTCATGACAATAGTACATCTTCTTTCTAAGCTTCAGAATTACGTTTTTAGAGTTAATAACCGCTATTGTGGTGTAGGTTGTCTTATACTGCTTAAGGCGAGTTATTTTACTACCACAGCAACTGCAATAACCATGTTTGGTACTAGATATGGCTTCAAAGCCAAGATAGTTATCATCCTCATAAGCTGCTGTTATGGTAACTCCTTCAAGCGTTGGAACTATTTGACTTTTTGTAGTTGGGCAGTTTTTTAAAACTGTTTCAAAGTGTCGTTTTACTGTGTTATAATTNNTCATGGAGTCCATCCTTCCTAGGTTTTTGGTTAGTTCGCACTACCATTGTAAACCAAGACCGGATGTGACTCCACTTTTTATTCCTTATTTGCCCACCAAAATATTATAGAACCTCCCTACGGCATCAACTCTATGGTGCAGTACCGCTACATTGTCTTTGCCATTCAAAAGGCAGTTGTGCAAAATGCAGATCCCAGGGAAGCTATCCTCGAAGCAGCCAGAGACATGAACGCAGACATGGCCAGGCGTAAAGTCGAGTATCAGCGCTTTTTAGCCGAGTTTGACAAGAACAATGCCCGGTAAAAAGGGTACGAAAAAAGAGCCGTTAAACGGCTCTTTTTTATGCAAAATTAACCTTCCAAGTCCAAGATCTCGTGAGTTGCCAAGGCATTTTCGATGAGCTTCTCTACATCTAGCACTTCTTCTGCTCTAAGGGCTTGCTCGACTCGAGGTTTGGTTTCCGGGTGTTCAGGCAAGAAGATCGTGCAGCAATCCTCATATGGTTGGATGGACGTCTCGTAAGTATCGATGTCCTTTGCTATGGTTATAATGTTTTCTTTATCCATGCCGCACAGAGGTCTGAGAATTGGGAGACTGGTGACCGAGTTGATGGTGTAGAGGCTTTCCAACGTCTGGCTTGCAACCTGTCCCAAGCTTTCTCCGGTCACAATGGCTAGGGACTGCTCTTTTTTGGCTATAGCCTCTGCTATACGGTACATAAACCGTCTGAGGATGGTAATGTTGAGATCCGGATCTACCTTCAGCTTCAGTTCTTTTTGAATCTCCGTGAGAGAAATGAAGTGAATCCGGAACTTCCCGCTGAACTCAGCAAGCTTTCTTCCCAGATCAATGACCTTTTCTTTAGCCCTTTCGCTGGTGAAGGGGAAGCTGTGGAAGTGCAGCCCCTCTACAACTGCTCCGCGCTTCATGATCAGATAGCCTGCAACAGGACTGTCTATCCCTCCTGAAAGGAGCAACAGGGCTTTGCTGCCACTGCCGTAGGGAAGCCCTCCCTGCCCGGGATACGATTGACTGAAAAGATAGGTTCCCTCCGGTCTGATCTCTACATTTAGCACCCATTGGGGATTGTGGACGTCGACTTTAAGCCTGCCATCTAGCTCCTTGAGGACGACTCCTCCTAGTTCCTTCGAGACTTCTAGGCTCTCAAAGGGGAACTTCTTGTCCACTCTCCTGGTGTTAACCTTGAACGTCTCCACACCAGGATCTATATTTTGAGCGATTAGTCTGGCCGTCTCTTTAATATCTTCTATAGTGGGCTCTTTGAGAACCACCGCCGGAGAAAAGGAAACGTAGCCGAAAACCTTCTGCAGCCTTTTTACCACTTCCTCCGGATCGTTACCTCCAAGATCAAGTATCCAGCGCCTTGAAGGTCTTGTGAGCTTCCAGCCCTCAAGATCCTTAAGAACGCGTCTGGTCTGTTTAATCAACAGGTTTTCAAACGTAGCTCGATTTCTGCCTTTAAGAGCGAGCTCTCCGTATCTGAGAATCAAAATATCATAACGCAAACTCATCTATGTGTCCTCCTACTTCAAGAGAAGCTGGATCTCTCGAACCTTTTCTGCCGTGACTTTGGCAATGTAACCGGGGTCAATGTCCTCGTTGCCCCAACCTAACGAAAATCTGATGGTTCCATCGTGCAGTTTTTCATCTAGACCGATCGCAACAAGCACTGGGTGTGCTTTCTTCCTCGAGGAGCACGCCGAACCTGTGGATACGTAAATACCTTCTTCCTCTAAAGCGTGGAGTAGCACCTCGGCTTTGATGTTGGGAAAGCTCACGTTAAGAATCAAAACGCTTTCCGCCGGGCTGTTGATGGTGCAGTCGGGAACAAGTCTCTTGATTTCCGCTGCAAGTTCGTCGCGTTTGGCTTTGAGAATCCCAATTTCTGGCATTTTCTTGAGAGCGATCTTAGCCGCTTCGCCAAAACCGACTATGGCAGGAACGTTTTCAGTTCCGCCTCTAAAGCCTCTCTCCTGCCCTCCACCAGGCATAATCGATTCAAACTTCCGCCCTCTTCTAACGTAAAGGGCGCCTATGCCCTTGGGTCCGTGAATCTTGTGGGCGCTCATGGTCAAAAGGTCCACCCTGGTCATATCCACAGCGACTTTACCCACTGCTTGTACAGCATCAACGTGGAAGTAGGTTTTTGGATGGTCCTTGAGCAGCTTTCCGATCTCGGAGATAGGTTGATTGGTCCCCAGTTCGTTGTTGACCGCCATGATCGAAACCAGCACTGTGTCCTTTCTGAGACTCTCTTTCAGAACATCGACATCCACGTGGCCGGTTTTATCAACAGGGATATAGTCCACTTCCCAGCCTGCTGCTTCTAGGGCTTCAAACACTGCCATCACCGAGGGATGTTCCACCACCGAGGTGATGATGTGTTTGTCTTTTGACCCCTCGACTACAGAGCGGATCGCCAGATAGTTACCTTCCGTTCCTCCAGAGGTAAAAACAATCTCCTCAGGAGATACATTTATCAGAGCAGCAACGTTTTCTCTAGCCTCTTTTACTGCTTTTTCAGCCTGAAGACCAAGTCTGTGCAGGCTAGAAGGGTTGCCGAAGTTCTCTTCAAGAGCCCACCTGCAGGCTTCTACTACTGATGGGTAGGGCTTTGTTGTCGAGCTGTTGTCCAAATAGATCATCAAGGTCCCTCCAACTTGTACTTCCGCTTCTAATCTATCATACCACAGATTGCTCTATTGTTATCACAACAGATTAGGGGGTACACAAAGCAATTTGGCTGCCCGAGGGCAGCCAAATTGCGCGTCTTTTTAGAAGCTCACCTTGATGCCTGCGTAGATGTAGGCACCTTTTTCTGCTACCTTGTTGGCTTGAACCTCCATCTCCTTCTGATCGCCGTTACTGTTTTTATAGAAGCTTGGCACATTGGTCTCGGGACTCCGGTAGTCTCTGTAGCTGACCCCTACCACGAGACCCATGTAGCGGGCAAGGGAAACGGTGATCTCTCCGTTTACTTTGAGGAGTACTGCGTCGAGTCCGGCAGTTTCCCACGACTCCCAAGTGTCCTCTACTTCAGCTTCTAAAGTCTCGTCAGACTTGAAAAACGGCGTGTAGCTGATCCCGGCGGTAAAACCTGCGCTTGGACCGTCGTAGACCAGCCTGGCCAGCCCAGCAACACCGATAGAGTTTCGGTCCCACTGCCACTGCCTGTTAACCGTATTGTCGTTGTTGCCAGTCCAGGAAAACTGCTCCCTATCCAAGTCCAAACCAATTCCCACCCCGACTTTAAAGTCGCCCTTCCCAACGTAGTAAGCAGCGCCCAGCATCTGACGGCTGTAATGCCCTTTCAGACCATCTATGGGATAGGAATGGTCGGTGTCAACTTGGACAACAACGGTGGAACCCTTCTCCAAAGCGGCAAAAACACCTAATTTGCCGGCGATTACCCAATCTATGGCAGCTGTATCCAGAAGAGTACTGGTCTTGTCTGTGTACCCAGCACCGCTTTCTAGCTGCAGCGTTTCATAACCCCTGCTAACTTTGACATTGAAGCTTCCTGCAAGAGCGGTCAGGCTGAGGCAAAAAACCAATGTCAAAACCAGAAGCTTGGTCTGCAATCTCAAATAAACCACCTACCTAAAAACTGAATGTTAAGCCTGTTTTCAGACTGATGAATCCCTTCCTGTCCTTTACACCAAGACCAACACTTAGAGGCGAAAATGGCTGCGGTAGGTGCCTCCGTATATCAAAGAAAACTCCTCGGGAATCTGGTGGAGTTTGTTCAAACTTCAAGGAACAGATGTAGTTCTGGAGTACCAGCTTAAGCTGTATCCCCGACGACCCTGTACTCCAGTCCAACGTTCCACCGAAGTTTGCAAAGTTGCCCAGATAAGGCAGGAAGTTCTGGGCGATGTACGCAACCTCTACTTCTATGGGAGACCCGTTAGGATGGTACCTTACAACCGCTGCAGGAAAAAGCCCTTCTTTCAGTACTGAAGACCCGAACAGGGCGTACAGGGCAACTTCGCCCGTTAGAACGTGTCCTACTCTTTCCAAGCGGAAAGGCACTCCCACTCCCAAGGACTCTCCTAAGTCGCTGAGAAGCACCCCGGGGCTAAACGATAACCTCACAGATTCTAGTTGATAGTCGAATCCTAAACGTGCCGCTGCAAACAAGTCCGCGCTGGGTTTACCAGTTGCGCTCCCACGAGAGTAGCTCAAGTAACCGAGCACCCACTCATACTCGAGATCCTCAGTTTGGTTATAGACGCTTACTGCATCTATTGCCAGAGACTCATTTCCAAAAAGCAGGCCATCTGTTCTGTAGTCATCTGGAGAGACCGGCATTAGCGGGGCGTAGCGCCCGAGCATGATCGTGCCGTACTTGGTCAAAATGCCGAGATAGGCTTCGTCTATGGAGAAGTTGAAGTTGATATCGGGAAGCGAAAGGTAGGGCGTAGCGCCGAAAACACCGTAGCTAGATGCCCTAACTTCCATAAGGAACTTATCCCGCTGCGCTTGATAAGTTATTGAGAGGTTCTGCCAGATCTCGGGCGGCGTGACGGCGAAGTCTTCGTCGATGGGCATGCCCGACGATGCGGTAAAACTCATATTGCCCCTGAAACTAGAATGTACTGTACCAGAGTCAGTTGCCTTGGCGAATGAACCGAATAAGCAGATTATGCACAGTAAGAGCGCAGTGTATCTCATCTCTTTATGACGCCATCTTCCTTCTTGTACTGTTTTGCGTGTTCCACAAAACCCTCGGCCATACCCTCAGCTAGAAGCTTTTGATAGTCGCTTCGGGCAAGCCTATTGGCTTCCGCATCATTGCTGATAAAGCCCATTTCGATCAGGGCTGCTGGGGCATTGATGGAGTCGTAGCGTATGACGCCGATCTTTTTCCCGCCGTCCCACGGAGGAGTGAAGCCGGAGTATCTCAGCTTGCGATCAGGAGTGTCACTTTCATAGGTCTTCGCTTTAGCGACGGTGTAGTTGTGTAGAGTCTGGGCATAGTCTTTCCAGATTTGATTGGCATCGGTGTCCACCCAGGTCTCGATACCCCAAGCCGCAGTGTTCCCAGCAGAATTAACATGCAGCGAAAGAAACCGGTGGGCGTTTTGTGCGTTTGAATAGTTTCTTCTTTCGGCAATGCTCAATTCTTCATCGGCTGTCCTGGTCATCTTGACATTGGCACCTAGATCCTGGAGCATACCCTTCAAGAAACCTGCAACTGCGAGATTGATGTTCTTTTCCTGCAAATCCAACCGACTGTTCACTGCACCCGGATCTGAACCACCGTGTCCTGGATCGAGGACGATAATCCAGCCTTGCAGAGCAAGCGGAACGTCGGGATCGGGATCCGGTTCAGTGACGTCTGCATGTGGCTTTGTGATGCCCTCCGGCGTCTCAGGCCACACTCTGCTCCGCCAAGCGGCAGCATTGGCGGGCTGTACCCCGAAGACAACCAAAAGGAGCAGGCAGACAAGAGCTGCTTGTTTCACGTCAATCCCCCCTGTTGTTCTGGTTCGACCTTACAGTCGATCTCTTCAGTCTCCTTCGAGCGAGTTTTCCTAAGGCTTTGTCTTTCTTTAGACCTTTTGCGGTTAGCCCCAGATCAAAGCCACATTTATGCTCACACTTTTGCAAAACACCCTTCTCTGAAAACTATTACCTTCTCAGCGGGAATTTCCTCCAAAATCCGCCTGCTAAGATCTAGAAACAGCCAGAAAACAAAAAAAGAGTGTGAGTGGCATAATAAAATGGAGAGATTTCGGCAGATAAAAATGGACAGTTTTCTAACCC
>LFSI01000048.1 GCA_001512545.1 Clostridia bacterium DTU065
CTTGTCAGCAGACCACGTCAAACTGTACTATCCTAGGGCTTACGAGATGGGACCGAGGTTTGTAGAGGCAGGTTCTGTTTGGGAAAGCGAAAGCTATTACATCGTTGTTGAAGTCAACGAGTAGAATCTGATAAAAATTGGGCTCTGAGATTATCAGAGCCCTTTTTCTATGTGCCACTATTTTGCGCGAAACTCCTGCGAGATCTGGGGGATGGTCTCTGGTGTTTAGCAGGGAGACGCTAGCACCTTTAGGGAACTGTGAAGAAGACGTGGCTGTCGATTTGACCTATCACCGGTTGCTTCCAAACCCAATTCTTTTTGTAAGGATCGTAGGCCTGTACTTTCTCCGGGTTGAAAAACCCGAGGGCGCTTTGAAGTGCAGGGTTTAGCAGCTCGCCTGCGAGAATCTTTTCGGCAAGATCAAGAAACGATCCGAAGTTCGGGTCGAGAAACGCGAGATAGATCTGCCCGTCGATCACCGGCGAAAACTGGTAGATGCTCCTTCCTGAGTTGGACCTTGACGATTCGAAGATTACATCAACGATGGTGTCGTTGAAGCGGGGATCTCGGGTGCGGTTCAAAACAACCTGTCCAACAGCAGCCTGACCTTCGAGACTCTGTCCTCGTGCTTCAGACCACATGATGGCAGCCAGCCAGAACTGAGGATCCGGTGTGAGTACTGCGATTTCTTCACCTTTTGCTTGGTAGGGGAAAAAGCCTGCTGCTGAGACCTGTACAGTTCCGCCTTCGGACCGAGTCTGGTACATAAACTCCGGCACTTCTACAAACACCGCGTTATCCTGTTTATTTTGGACCCAAAACCCAACCTTGGCAGGAGGCGGTGCTTGTGGGGTGCTGGAAAAACACCCGGAGACTAAGATAAGTACAAAAACCAGTAGAAAGCTCACAGAAAACACCTCCTACTGCAATCATAACCAGCGCAGTCAGGTTTTCCAAGAGATGGGAAAAAGTGGCAGGACCTTCCAAAAACGCGCCGCTACAAAGGGGTGCAAAAAAACTGCTGCAGAAAACTCTGCAGCAGTTAAGGAATCTCGTCAGTTTGCTACTTATCTTGGTGTTGGCTCAATCCAATCTCTTTCTGTGTTCTGATAGATGTTAATCTGAGTTATTCTCCAAGCGGCAAGAAGTGCGCTGCTTAGGGACTCATACTGAACACTGGTAAGGTCGCGGGCGGTTCTTTCTTCGTTCAATACGTTGAGGAAGACGTCAAGCTCACCGGCGACTCTCTTCATGAGGCCTACTAGGTCATCTGGATTCTCTTCGATAGATGCTGCAAGCTTCATTAGAGATTCAGCTTCCTCATCCCGTCCTGCTAGCTTGTAAAGGTCAGCACCTTCTTCGATGAGACCTCTCAGAGCCTTAACTGGTTCGGCGTGAGGAATAACTGCAGGCTCTCTGAACGGGCCTTTCTTGAGAACCTCAAGTTTCTCAGGTGCGTTCAGGAGATGGATGGTCGAGAACATTGCCACACCGGTTGTACCTAGTTGACGGGTCAGTTGGGTCTGGCTGAGAACGTTTTGAGGAGTGTTTACCCAAATGCCGAGACCTGGGTACATATACACGCTGTTTTTGGTGTTTTCCAGGCCTTTAGTGGTGTTGGTTCGGAGAACGCCGTTGTCGGTGGTGTAGGCCATGGTGACGATGAAGTCGAGGATGCCGTTTTGAGCCCAGTTCTGCCAGTTTTGCAGAATGTGGCTTCTGGCGTACTCTGGGTCGGGTCCGACAGCTGCGGAGATTTTGAGGTTCGGATTGATTGCTTTAACCGTTTCAGACATGTGCTTAACGAACTTGGTGACGTTGTTTTCGCGCCACTGGTTGAAGAGCTTCCACTCGGCACTGTTCACTTTTACGGTAGCAGGATCGAAACCGTGTTCGGCCTTGAAAGCTGCTCTGCTGTCCGGTGACAGACCGAAATGACCGATGTCGTCCTCGTTGTAGCGGATGTAGTCAAGGTGCAATCCGTCAACATCGTACTCGGTGACGATGTAGGCGAACAGATCGGTGAGGAAGTTTACTACATCTGGATTAGATGGGTTGAGCCAGGCGGTTCCGTACTCCCAGTTGGAGAATACCCGGCCTGCTTCATCCTGCTCTGCCCATTCTGGATGGAGTTCGAGCATCGGACCGAACTTGTGTCCGTAACCTGCACAGAACACCCAGGTCCATACGTGAACTTCCATGCCAAGTTTGTGTGCCTCATCGACGATAACTGTGAGAGGATCTTCCTCCCAATTCCAGTACTTGGGGTCTTGGATGCCGAAATCGTTTTTGAAGATTGCGGCTCCGTGCGAGACGACTTCAGGAAGGAGCATGTTGAAGCCGGCCTCGGCAAATGTGCGAATGGTTTCTCTGAGTCTCTTGGGGTTGCCGGCGGTGGCGATGGTGCCTTCGTCCATCCAGACAGCCCTAGCTTCATACTTACGCACTGGTTGGTTCAAGGCTATTACCTCCTCTGCAAGCTTAGCGGCAATTTGCCAGTAAGGAGAGATTCGCAAAACGTTGCCTGTGTCGTAAGCGTAGTCCATGAGTTCTGCTGCTTTTTCAGCTTTGTTGTACTTCTCGTAAATCTCTTCAGATGGATACCTAAACTGGTTTTCAGACGATCTGATGTTGGAGCGGGCATATCTAACAGAAGTTTTTGCTTCGCTAATTAAGCTTCTCCATTCATCTAGACCGAGCGGTGAAAATCCTGAAAGAATGCGGTCGCCACCAAAGGTGTAAATAGCTTCAATGACGAGGTCTTTGAGATTGTGGTTGTTTGCAACTGCGTTAAAACCGTTTCCAGCTATGATCAAAGCCTTGTCTGAAAGCAGTACAGCAGGCTCTTCAGATTCAAAGGTTGCTATGACTTTGGTGTCCTTTTCAGGCAGAACCGAAACTGTAGAGTTCAGATTGACATTGAACTTGTCTTCGACAATACCGTTTGCATCGGCAAACTTTGCTTTGGTTCCGCCACCGGTGCTCACTTTGAAACCGAAATGGTCGAAAAACTCGGCTGGAACACCTTCAGCGGTATCCGCGGCAACAATCAGCTTTCCTCCGTCTTCGGCAACTGCAACTAAAGCAGCTGTGAGCTCTTCATCTATTCCCACAAGAGAGGGGACGATGAGAACCTTGTAACCATCTAGTACTTCAAGAGGGAGGGTGTCCCCATCGATGACATCAACGGAGATAAGTTCCCAATCTACGAAGTCCCAGACGGCATCTGCAACCTTCCTGTAGGCGGCTTGTTCCTCAGCGTTTCCAGCGTTTGTGCCTAAAACGGCTACGCCGTAGCGTAGGTCTTCGTAAGCAAAAGCTGCCAGGCTGAGTACGCTTACAAGAAGAATTAGTCCTAAGATTCGTTTCATTTTAATCTCCTTTCGCTAGTTGTTTTCATCTCTACTTTTTCTACTTCAGGTTGGTTTTACCTGCCTAGGAGATGGATCTATGTATTTTAACTTTCTTTTAGAGGGCAGGTTAAAAGAGGTAGTAAAGTGGTACAAATAGTTAAAGAGGTGAACTAAAATGAAACAGGTCACAAAACCGACTCGAGTTGTTATTGTAGGCACGGGATTTGTCGGTTCGAGTTTTGCCTACGCTCTTGCACAGGCGGGACTTGTTTCCGAGATCGTCCTCATAGATATTGATCGCAAGAAAGCCGAAGGCGAGGCCATGGACATCAATCACGGTATTGAGTTTGTTGCTCCGGTAAAGGTCTGGGCTGGTGACTACTCCGATGTCAAAGATGCAGACGTTATCGTGATTACCGCCGGGGTGAATCAGAAACCCGGCGAAACCAGGCTGGATCTAACCAGAACCAACAGCCGCATTACGAAAGACGTCTGCTCTGAAATTGTAAAATATACCAAAGATGCTATAATAGTAATGACAGCCAATCCGGTGGATATCCTGACCTACGTCACCTTAAAGGAAACCGGCTATCCGCCCAATCAAGTCATTGGTTCGGGAACCTTGCTAGATACGGCAAGATTCCGCTTTCTTTTGGGTCAGCACTTGGGAGTTGATCCCCGCAGCGTTCACGCATACATCATCGGAGAACACGGCGACAGCGAGCTGCCTGTCTGGTCGTCAGCAACAGTTGGTGGAGTCCCCATCAACAAGTTCTGTCACAAGCATCCTCCTGACGTCTGCCAGGCGACTCTAAACGGGATTTTCGAAGAAGTCAAGAACGCGGCATATGAAATCATCGAACGCAAAGGTGCGACCTATTACGCCATCGGCTGGGGCCTGATGCGAATAGTCCAGGCGATAGTCAAGGATCAAAGATCGGTCCTGACCGTGTCCACCCTCCTGGACAACTACCTCGGGATCAGCGATGTCTGCCTGGGCATCCCTGTAGTGGTTTCCAGGTCGGGTATCGAAAGAGTAGTAGAGCTTGAACTCAGTGAAGATGAGTACGTCAAGCTCAACGAGTCAGCTAATGTGCTTAAGGCCATGCAGCGTGAAATCGGCTACTAAATTAGCGGAGAAGGTGTTTACCTTTGGAACTTCAGAGTCTCTTGCAGAGCATTCACAATACGCTTCTTGATAAAGGAGCGACCCTTGCTGTGGCAGAATCTCTGACCGGTGGCGAGATCAGCAGTCTCCTCACCAATACTCCCGGAAGCTCTGGGTACTTTCTCTGTGGTATTTGTGCCTACGCCAACTCTGCTAAGGAGAAGCTTTTAGGCGTAAGTGCCAGCACCCTAGAAAAACACGGAGCTGTTAGCAGGGAGTGCGCCGCAGAGATGCTCGGCGGTATCATTAAAGCCGCAGGTTCTGACTACGGCATTAGCACCACGGGAATCGCAGGCCCAACTGGAGACACACCGACAAAGCCCATAGGGCTTGTTTATATTGCCGTAGGTAGCAAGGATAGTTTTGTCTGCCGAGAATTTAAGTTCACTGGAAAAAGGATGGATGTCAAGAATCAAGCTGTTTATCATGCTCTGGACATGTTAAACGATTTCCTCAATGCAGGAAAAAGTTAACATTTTACAGAACTAACAACAAAGCTTAAACAAAATCTGGGGGTGAAGTTTTTGAAACCAGCATTAAAAGTCGGATTAATCGGCGGAGGTACAATGGGTTCAACTCACGCCGAAGCCTATCGCGTAATTGAAAACGCAGAACTGGTTGCAGTCGCAGATTTAGTTCCTGAGAGAGCTCAGGCTATAGCTTCAAGAACAGGTGCAACTATCAGATCGGCAGCGGAGATTATCAAGGATCCTAGCATCGACGTTATTGACGTCTGTGTTCCAACTCCTCTGCATCGCGATTTTGTGGTTGCTGCTGCTGAAGCCGGCAAGCATGTTTTCTGTGAGAAGCCGCTGGCAAGAACGTTGGAGGAAGCAGAAGAGATGCTCGAAGCCTGCAAGAAGGCAGGTGTTAAGCTCGGCGTTGGACACGTAGTACGCTTCTTCCCTGAGTACATCGATGCTTACGACAGGGTACATCGCGGTGAAATCGGCGAGGTAGCTACTGTACGCACTACAAGAGGCGGTTTCCCATTGCCTACAGCATGGAAAGACTGGTATGCAAACTACGAGTGGAGCGGCGGTCTGGTTCTGGATATGATCATCCACGACTTTGACTACCTGAGATGGCTGCTCGGACCAGTTGAAAGAGTATTTGCCAAGAGCACATTTGGACGTGACTTTAACCGTCTGGAGTACGCTCTGGTAACCTTGAAGTTTAAATCAGGAGCTATTGCTCATGTTGAGGGCAGCTGGGTCAACAGCGGCGGATTCCACACCAGATTCGAAATCGCAGGCACCAAGGGCTTGATGGACTATGACAGCCGCAAAGCCAACCCGATCAACCTCACAGTAAACACCACCGGTGGTATGCCAGGAGTTCCTGTGCCAACAAGACCATGGGTAGAAAGCCCATACACCACTGAGATTAAGAACTTCATCGATGCCCTCCAAGGTAAAGAGGGTAAGATTGTCGACGGCAATGAAGGCTACGAATCACTAAGAATTGCTTTAGCTGCTCTTGAATCGATCGAGACTGGCAAAGCAGTTTCGTTATAGGAGGTGTAGGCAATGAAAGTTGGTATTATCAGTTTTGCTCATCTTCATGCTGACGCGTATGCCGACGCACTGAAGCAGATCCCATATGTAGAATTTGCAGGTATTTATGACGAGGATGCAGACAGAGGAAAAGCCAAAGCAGAGCAGTTCGGCGTTCACCACTTCACTTCCTTAGAAGAGATGCTTGCAACCGATATCGGGGCGGTCATTATCTGTTCAGCTAACGCAGATCATTGTTACTACACTCTTAAAGCTGCAGAAGCGAAAAAGCATGTTCTAGTAGAGAAACCTATCGCTACTAACGTTGAAGATGCAAACAAGATGATTGACGCCTGCAAGAAGAACAACGTCAAGCTGCAGGTAGCTTTCCCAGTACGCTACAATCCTTCGATGATTGAAGCGAAAAAGATTGTTGAAAGCGGAAAACTCGGCAGAATCCTGGCTATCAAGGGTACCAACAACGGCAGCATGCCCGGCGGCTGGTTCGTAGATCCGGAGAAGGCCGGCGGCGGTGCTGTGATGGATCACACCGTGCACGTTGTGGACATTATCCGCTGGATGTTGGGTCTGGAGTTTGAAGAGGTCTACGCCGAGTACGACACTCTTATCTATGATATTCCCACCGATGACTGCGGCATGCTCACCATGGAGCTTACAGGAAACATCTTTGCAACTCTAGATACTTCCTGGAACAGACCGCCTTCTTACCCAACCTGGGGCGGCGTAACATTGACCTTGGTTGGCACTTCAGGCGTACTAGAGATGGACGCGTACGGTCAGTACTATCAAGTGTTCCGGAACGACCTCGATAAATCCCTCTGGGCTCCGTTTGGAGGCAACACCGACCTGTACCTGGTTAAGGACTTCGTCGATGCCTGCATCCAGGATAAACCTGTGAAGGTTAAAGGCGAAGATGGTCTCAGAGCTCTCGAAGTTGCTCTGGCAGCGTACGAGTCTGGCAGACGGAAACAGCCTGTAAAAATCGAAGAGATCAGATAAATGGGCATAAAAAAAGGGAACTCCTTGGGAGTTCCCTTTTTCGGCTTTAAAAGAAAAAGAAGAGACAAAAACACCTTTGCCTCTTCGGCCATGAGCCACTTTCAGTATATCACGGCTAGATGGCGCGTTCGACTTTGCCGCCTTTTAGACATCTTGTGCATACATATGCTCTTTGTGTGCGTCCGTTTACTACGATACGCATTCTTTGAAGATTTGGCTTCCACCGGCGAGATGTAACTCTGTGAGAGTGACTGATCTGGTTACCAAAAACGGTACCCTTGTCACAAATTGCACATTTCTTGCCCATCAGCGCCACCTCCTTTAGTTGAGTGCACAGTTGCAATTATAGCACTAGCCCTTGGTTTTTGCAAGCAGAATTGGCTGTGTAGAGGAACCTCGAGTTTCTTGCCCCAGCAGATTGCACTGAGTAAACCTGCAGAGTCTTACGTTCCGGCGTCCACTGGGAAAGGGCTACCAAAGGCACTTCTTTCAGCTTCAAACACATTCTACCATAGAAGTTGCAGAGAGCATAGACTTTTTTGCAGATCCCACACTTGCAGGAACTCAGCTGTGCGAGTCTTTGCAGGCCATTCGGTGTTTTCTTTAATGATAATTTCCCGATACTGAGATATAATGACCGTGAGAGTAGTTTTCCGGAAAGCGGTTATTGAAGGAAGAGCTCCTCTCGTGTGTTTTTTGCTTGAGGGAAATAGATTTCCTCTAGGGGAGCGGTTTATTTTTTCACCGTGGGAATAATCTTATATAGCCAGTAGTTAGTTTATCAAGAAGTTGCTCATAATAAAAAGAGCATAATAGCTTGTTTCAGATTGTCAGCTTCTGGTACAATTATTTGCCTAATTTTAACACAACGTGGTATAATACTGAATTAGCATCAGGTAATAAAAAAGAGAAGGATTCTAAATGCTGTTAGAGAATATTTCCAGTATGTCCTAAATAGGGAGGGAGAACTGTGCCCGAGATCATCAAGAACTCTTACGGCCATATCAACGTCAACGAAAGCGTGATAGCCAACCTCGCCGGAGCGGCGGCTATTGAGTGCTACGGAGTAGTAGGTATGTCGTCCCGCAACATTCAGGACGGTATCGCCGAACTGTTCGGTTGGGACTCAATGGACAAAGGTATTGATATTGAGTTAGAAAACAATGAGATCATTGCGAATATCTTTTTACAGGTTGAATATGGAGTAAAAATCAACGAAGTTGCCCACAACGTCATGGAAAGAGTGAAATACTCTCTCGAGCGTTTTGTTGGCATACCAGTACGGGAA
Organism: Clostridia bacterium DTU065; assembly: GCA_001512545.1. GTDB lineage: Bacteria > Bacillota > DTU065 > DTU065 > DTU065 > DTU065. Next base: position 8,326 of record LFSI01000048.1, read on the forward strand.
GTGAATGTCCATGTACAGGGGGTGCGTGTGCCCAAAGAAACAGCCCAGAACCCTGTGAAATTATAGGAGGTTAGTTTTTGGTATGGCAGATGTGACCATAATCGATGGGGATGCGTTTAGGCAGATGATCTCTGCTGCGTCATCCTATTTACTAGATAATAAAGAGAGAGTAGATGCTCTTAACGTTTTTCCTGTTCCAGATGGAGACACAGGAACAAACATGTCGCTGACCTTCAAAGCTGCGTCTGACGAACTGGGAAAAATCAACTCCAAGAAAGTGTCAGACCTTGCCCAGGCTTTAGCCCGAGGCGCACTGATGGGAGCTAGAGGTAACTCTGGCGTTATCCTTTCCCAGCTTTTAAGGGGCTTTGGCAACGAGACCGATTCGCTGGAATCTTTAGACGGAGCTGCCTTGGCTAAGTGCCTTAGCGGAGCCGCGAAAATGGCCTATCGGGCTGTAATTAAGCCAGTTGAAGGTACGATTCTTACGGTGGCGCGAGAAGCCGGCGAAGCTGCGCTCCGGGCTGCACGTGAGAAAAACGATGTCCTTCACGTGCTTACGAAGTTCTTAAATGCCGCAAGGGAGTCCCTTAACAACACACCCAAACTCCTTCCTGCATTGCGCGATGCAGGCGTAGTAGACGCCGGCGGTGCAGGTTATGTTGTGATTTGGGAGGGAGTTTTCAAGTACCTCACCGGCGACCTGAAAGCCGAAGAAAAGGTCACTGTTGACGACACAACCGTGTTTGCAGGAGTCTTGAGTGAGGAAAGTATTGAATTCCATTACTGTACCGAGTTCATCATCCAGGGCCGTAATGTACCTCAAGTGGACCTCAAAGACTACCTTGGCGGTATTGGCGATAGCCTGATTGTTGTTGGCGATGAAGATATGGTTAAAGTCCACGTTCACACCAACAACCCCGGTCTGGCACTGGAAAAGGCTCTAAAGTACGGCCAGCTGATGAAGATCAAAATCGAAAACATGGTTGAGCAAAACAGAGAAGCAGTTGCAAGCGGCAAAGCGGCCTGGAGTGCAAACACCGGCGCCGTAGAGTTCAAATCTACTCCAAAACAAGAAGTCGAACGAGAAGTCGGCATAGTGACTGTAGCAACTGGTGAAGGAATCACTGAGATCCTTCGTTCCTTAGGTGCAGACAAAATAGTTGCAGGCGGGCAGACGATGAATCCCTCTACAGCAGACATGTTGGAAGCCGTAGAGAACTGCCCTGCTAAAAACGTTATTATC
>LFSI01000011.1:0-1355 GCA_001512545.1 Clostridia bacterium DTU065
AAAGAGGAGCAGAGGATTCTTACGACGCTTACGCTGTTTGCGCATTTTTGTGGTACAGGGCACAAAACTACGATGGGCATGGGGCAAACTCGGATAAGGTTATACAGATGAAGGGGCCAAAATGGCCCCTTTACTCGTCATAGTGTGAGAGTTCCGTTTGTTCCGGGAACAACGTAGAGGATATTGACCTCCTGCCCTGTTAAAGCATCTACGTACACGATGAACTCTTCGTCTCTGCCTTTAAGGCGTGCCTTGATCTCGTAGCAGAGAGCTTCGGTGCGGGTCGTTCTTGGAATCACGGCAAGTTTAGTCGATATAGGTTCCAAGTTGTCGGAGAGCTCTGCTTCAGCTTCCTTGGCAGAGAAGATCGGTTTTGGAATTGTACGCTCTTGGTGGTTCATAATGTAGGAGAGGCTGTCTTGTGCTAAGATCTGACCGTTGTCGAGGGCAACAACAACCTTGATCAAGTCGGGATAGAGAACTGCACCATCTTGAATGGGAGCGAAGTTCAACAGAAGGGTATGGTCCTCAGCCAAAGAATAGGTTATATCTAATGAAGGCCAATTCTGTTTTTGTAGAAACTCAATTGCGTTGTTGGTTGCTTCTTCCAGCGAAACCTGAGTTTTGTCGATATCTCTTGCGGTAACAAACTGAGTAACCATCCCGCCGATTTTAGAGATGTCGATGTAGATGTCTCTTTCCGGAGATTCGAACCCGTATGCGGGAATTAAACCCTTTACGTCTTCGACAAACCGCAGGTCTACTTTCCGGCCAGTCGCCTGATTTATCACCTGTTCGGCGATCCTTTCTGCTTCTTCTTTGGAGATCTCGTCCCCTTTCAAACCTTTCGGTGCGGTGTTTTGGACGTCTGCGGAGAACGGACCGTCATAAACCAGAGCTGGAACGCGGCTCAAGTCGTCTGAGATAACTTGAAAACCGTCTGAGAACGGATCGGCTTTAGCTGGATCTCTTTGACTCTCATCTCTGAGGTCTTTCCATGTTAGCTTGCCGACTTCCGCTCTAGTCTGGATCTCTTCTAGCTGGTTCGATAGGGATCTTGCGTTTTCAAACAGTTCTTCAAGCATCTTTCGGTTTTCGTCGGTTAGGGCGGATCCTGCGGTTGCCCTGGAAAGGGAAAGCGAGTAGTCTCCTAGCTGATTCAAAAACTCCGACGTTCTGACCAGCATGCTTTGGGGAAGGGGCATGTTGGTTAGGTAGGCTTGTGCGTTGAAAGCATCCCTGGTGATCTGCGCAAGAGACTGTGCCGTCTGAACGTCTGACTTAGAAACCAGCACCTTACCGAGGTTTGCTGTTGCAGAGTTAACGCTGCTTGTCAGTTCAAAGAATGCTCTGGC
>LFSI01000011.1:1445-1674 GCA_001512545.1 Clostridia bacterium DTU065
TGGTTGGAGAGGCCCACTTCCGCAGTTTGCCTGGCAGAATACTGGTTGTAGGAAAAGAACGCTAGAGCCAGAATCAATATCCCCAGGACTACATAGGTTAATCGTTGCATAGCTGTACCTCCTAGCGAGCAAATACATGATTGCCGATCCAGCGTACTATAGGTCTGCTCCAGATCCAGCTGTTAACCGGTTTTGAAGGATTCCAAAAGAAGATGCAGCCGTATGTGGG
>LFSI01000051.1:0-33409 GCA_001512545.1 Clostridia bacterium DTU065
ATTAAACCTAACAAAAAAGGGAGCGTTGCTCCCTACTTAATTAGTAGTTTTGCAACACTCCCTTTTTATGTCTTAAACAGCCAAAACAGATTGTACTTCAGGCACGTTTTCCTTCAGAATGCGTTCGATACCATTCTTCAGAGTAAGGGTAGACATCGGGCAACCAGCACAAGCACCTACCAGTCTGACTTTGACGATACCGTCATCGCTTACATCTACAAGTTCAACGTCGCCGCCGTCTGCCTGAAGGCTTGGACGAATTCTATCCAAGATGGCCACTACTTTCTCTTTCACTAAAAAACCTCCTCAAGCAAATTCGTCTATGTGAATAGTATTGCAGAAACAAACTTTCTCTACTATCGACCATGGTTTAATTCTAAGTAGTTTGGTCGCCTTTGTCAAGTTTAAACTAAGTGCCCATCAAGTGTCTAAGCGTCTGTGGTTACCCACATTAGGCAGAAAGTACCAACTGGTTCTTTTAGCAATCATCGCACGAAACCTGGACAAAAGGTATCGCGGCAGTGGAGAGGGTCTAGCGTTAAGCTTTTATATGTGACTTCACTCCATACTCCATAACTGCACCCTTCAGGATGATGCAATTTTGAGAACTTAAGAAGTGAAGCCAAAAAGATCCTACGATTTTGACATATCCCTAATCTTGGTGTGGAAATCGTAAAGGAATAATCTTGCAATTAGAGAAATTAAGGGTTAAACGAAAGTTCCGCTCATTTGCTAAACCAACGTAAGGTGGTAGTCGGAATGGATCTTGTCAAAACTTCACCCCGTGATCCACTAAATTCGGAAATCTCCATTTCTGAACTGGGACTGTCGACTAGAGCAGTAAATGCTCTAATGAGTGTTGGGCTGGACACGCTGGAGAAAGTCTCCAGCAAGACCTATGAGGAATTACTCAAGATCCCAAGAATTGGACAAGTTACGGCTGCTGAGATAACCAGAAAGGTTCACCGAACGATGCGCGACACTGGGAAACCGACTAAAGGTTCTCTAGCAGCGATCATGGATCTTGACCTTTTGGTTCTGGCGTTAGACCGCAGGGCTTTTAGAAGTTTGACAAATGCCGGCATTTCCACCGTAGGTGAGCTGATAGCTCTCGACAAAAAAACCTTACTCACCTTCAAGGGTATCGGCGAAAAGACCTGCGAACTCATCGACAGAGCTCTCCAACACTTCTTGAAGCAGAGAGAAGAGGGAGACATCGCTATCGCTAACCTAGGACTGGACAACAGAACTCTCAATGCTCTTAGCAAAAACGGCATTTTTTACGTGAGCCAGATAGCCAACATGAGCAGAGAAGAGCTTGCAAGCCTTAGCGGTATTGGGACAACTTCCTTAAACAATCTGCTCACCCGCTACACCCTGGTGACCGGCAAAACCATTGCAAGCAGCAGAGAGAAGTACAAGTTGGATCACACCTGTGAAAGCAAAACCCCTCTTGAGAAGTTGGATCTCCCCAGCAGGGCTTACAACGCTCTGAAAAACAGCGGCTTTTCCTTCGTTGAGGAGATCATCAACCTCAAAGACTCCGATTTCCTCAGCATCAAAAATATCGGAGAAAGATCGCTTAAAGCTATTTTGCATGAACTGGAAAGGTTCAATGGCAGGGGAAGCGCAATGCGGGAAGTGAAGTCTTTGGACGACTGCATCTACCTCCTCGAAACCGTACTTTCAGACCGGCAAAGAGATATCTTAAACAGGAGACTGGCGATTTGGGCTAAGTACCCTGAAACCCTCGAGAGTATTGCAAAGGACTACGGTCTCTCCAGAGAAAGGGTTAGGCAGATTGAAAAGAAAGCTCGCAAAAAGTTGTTTGCAGCATCGAATATCAAAACTATCTCGCCCCTGTTAGAGGAGCTTAGAGGTATCCTTAGAAGTTTTGGTGGAGTCTGCAGTATTAATTACATTGCTGCAGAGCTCTTAAAGAAATTCAAAGCAAGACGGGCGAACACCGTGACCGTGATTCCGCTTTTCCTTGGTCTAGCAGGTTGCAGAGAACTGTCAGAAGGACTCTGGGCTTTGGACGGGATAACCAAAGATCAGATAGATGCCATATGCGAGAGAGCGGAGTCTATCATTGTTGAGAAAGGACATCTTGACCTAGATGAGCTGGTGGACTCGATCGCAACAGCATTTGCCGAGACCGAAAAGAGTTTGATCAGGGCGGTTGTTGCCAGTTCTAAAAAACTGGTAGTCGCAGCAAACGGTAAAGTGCAGCTTTCGGAGAGAATACTCGCTTCAAAAAGCCGAGTGGACTACGCCAAAGTGGTACTCAGAAGGTTGAAACGTCCAGCGCACTACAGGGAAATCACCGAGCTGATCAACGAAATGCTGCCAGAGAAGAATCGTTACTCGCCGAAATCTATCCAAGTAGCGTTGGGCTCGTCGAAGGACATGGTAAGGGTCCAGGTTGGCACCTATGCTCTCAGAGAAGATGTTAATTAAATAACGTATTTCCAGGAATAGGAGGTTCTCTCTTATTCCTACTTTTTTACCATTCTCTAAAGGTAAATTTCAGGTGAGTGGAGAAAGTTGTTGAAGAAAAACTGTTGAGGTGGTGGATAAGTTTGTTAAAACTAGTGGTTGTTGCAATAATGCTACTCACAAGCATCGTCAGCGCCAACGAAGCATTCGAGTTTCAAGGGTTTGACGCATGGTATTTGCAGCAGAAAGACTGGGTCAAAACAGACAATACTCTTTCCTGGCCCCATGTCAGCTGGGCAGAAGCCAGATTGGGAGAGTTCCAGTGGACAGACTATGATCTAACCTTTACCGTAGTACCAGAAGAGTACGGTAAGGATGGCGAGGTCAGACTGTACTTCAGACAGACAAAGCCGTTTCACACATACGGTCTGCATATCAGAGAAGACGTCATTTTCGTGAGCCGTTTCGATTCAACTGTAGAGAACTACAGAATTCTGGAACAAGCCGATGGTGTCGGAGTAAAGCAGGGCGAAGAAGCAAAGATCAGGCTTGTTTGTAAGGAAAGCGATTTTTATGTGTATTTGAACGATGAACTCATTCTTGAGATTTATAGCATCAAGTACAAAAGTGGCGGTATCGCTTTCTGGGCAGAAAACACTAAGTTCACCGTTAAGGACTTCTCCATAACAGGTGTAAGGGATGAAACCAAAGTCTCTACTGATATGGGATTCTTCCCTCAGAACGATCCCCGCAGTGGCGGCGTCAATCACATGATGCTCATCTACAATAACAGCGGATACAACTGGATGATGATCGATGCACTTCCATACGTTTCCTACATCGCACCGTTGATGGGCAACTACGAGCTGAAAGTGGAAGACTACTTCTTCGACACATTCCTGTTCTTGGCGCTAACAGCACCAGATGGTCATGCGTTCGACTCTCCGTCTAGAGGTACCCCAGCCAAAAAAGAACAGTGGCAGTGGTTCATAGACAAGATCTTCCATGAGAACAATCAGCTTTCGGCTTTCGAAAAAGCATATGAGTTTACCAACGATGCTTTAGGCGGAGACGTTAAGGGTAAGATCTTCATCATGATCCCCAATCCGATGGTTGAGATCAAGGATTTCGGCGATGTCGACGGAACTGGTTCCCTCAACTTCTCCTGGAAAGATGCGGAGAAAGCCAAAGAACACCGCTTTAAAGCAGTTAAGTGGTATATCGACGAGGTTCTTGCAAGATGGGAAGCTGCTAACTACCAGAACTTAGAACTTCTGGGCTTCTACTGGGTTGAAGAGTGGATTCACTACAGCAATCCAGGCGAGTTAGAGTTGATCCAAATGACCTCAGATTATATCCATGAACTAGGTTACAAGCACACCTGGATCCCGTACTTCACATCTTCCGGTCACAACCGTTGGGAAGAAGCAGGCTTTGATTTCATCATGCATCAGCCAAACCACATGTTCAGAGCCGACTCTACCATCGACAGGTTTGTACACACCACAAACCACGCGTTGAAGTACGGACAGGGTCTCGAGATCGAGGCTGAAGGCAACAGCGTCACCAGAGATCCGGTAAAGAGAAAGAAGTTCCTTGATTACCTTCGAGCAGGCGTCACCCTCAACTGGCAGAAAGAAGCCGTCCACGGCTACTACCAAGGCGTAAACTACTTCGGTTCCTGCGCGATCTCAGACGATCCGAAGGCTAGAGAGATCTACGACCTGGTCTACCAGTATGTTAAAGGAATATTTGACGAACCGCTAGGAACGAAATAAGCGCAAAAAGAGCCCGCATGGGCTCTTTTTTGATGCGGCACTGTTTTAGATGTTGAAGGCGAATCGGGTGTAAAAGGAGAATAAGTTTGCCAGTAGGATGTTTGTTACATTCTACTTCGCTGCGTTTGAAAGAACTGAAATGGGTTTTTCAGACGAAACGATAATGGGAATGTATTAAGGAAAGCTCGAAAAGGCGGGATCAGGATGTTCGTTCACACACACGTGCATACAGACGGCAGCCTTCAGGACGGACTGAGTACTGTCGAGGAGATCATAAAAAAGGCAGCGGAAGACAAGCAACCAGCTGTGGCTATCACAGATCACGGAAACATGTTCCGCGAAACCAAAGCCCACAAGCTGGGCAAAGAGTATGGAGTAAAGGTGATTAGTGGATGCGAGCTTTACTTATCTAGAGGTAAAAAAGGGGAGAAGGTCCCCAAACCCTATCATTTGGTTGCTTTAGCCCAAAATGAGAAGGGCTATAAGAATTTGATTAGGCTAGTTAGCCTTGCACAACAGCAGTTCTACTACAGACCCCAGATCTATTGGGAGGATCTAGAAGAGTTCCACGAAGGGATAATCTTCCAGTCGGCGTGTCTCGGCGGCACCGAACCCCAGTTGATTTTGGCAGGTCTCAGGGAAGAAGCCAAGCAGGAAGCCCTTAGGCGAGATGAGCTTTTCGGCCGTGGCAACTACTATCTCGAGCTGCAGGACCACGGCATGCCAGAGCAGCTGATAGTTAACAGAGAGCTCCTGGAAATCAGTAAGGCTACCGGCATTCCTGTTGTTGCATCTAACGATTCGCACTTCACTGAGAGAGATCAAGCGGAACTCCACAGGGTACTGGTTTGCCTGCAGTGGGGTATTACCCTAGACGAATATGCGGTAAGAGCAGAGGAAGCTTTCTCCAACGAACACTACTTCAAGACTGCTAGGGAAATGCAAGAGATCTTCAGGGAAGTACCCCAAGCCATCAAAAATACTTTGGTTATAGCGGAAAAATGCGAGTTCGAGATGAAGTTCGGCGAGTTGCACCTGCCGGAGTTCCCTCTGGAGGGCGGAAGCATCCACGAGTACTTCAGAAGACAGGTTCAACTTGGTCTGGAACAGCGCTACGGTAAAAACCCCAGTAGGGAAGTGCTTGAGCGCACCGAGTTCGAGATGAAGGTCATCGAGCAGATGGGTTACGAATCGTACTTTCTGATCGTCAGCGACTTCATCAACTGGGCCAAGAAAAACGGCATTCCTGTAGGCCCAGGAAGAGGCTCAGCAGCTGGTTCTATCGTAGCTTATCTGTTGGGCATAACTGAAGTCGACCCTTTGGTTTACAACCTTCTCTTTGAACGCTTCCTTAATCCCGATCGCATTGGCATGCCTGACATAGACGTCGATATCTGTCAGAGAAGAAGACCGGAAGTTATTAACTATGTCAAAAGCAAATACGGAGAGGACCATGTAGGTCAGATCATTACTTTTGGAACATTTGGTGCAAGAGGCGTTGTTCGCGACATCGTAAGGGTTTTAGGTCTTCCTTACAGTTTGGGCGACAAGATCGCCAAGTCGATTCCAGCCGCTTTAGGTATGACTATCGACAAAGCTTTAGAAGGCGAGTTGGGCCAGCTTTGCAAGGATGATCCAGAGATCGATCGCGTAGTACGTTACGCTAAAGGTCTGGAAGGTCATGCAAGGCATGCATCACTGCATGCTGCAGGCATCGTAATCACGCCCAAGCCCATTTACGAGTATGTACCTATCTATAGAGCGGCTGAAGACACCTATGCCGTGCAGACCGATATGGATGCCACAGAAGAGCGCGGCCTCTTGAAAATGGACTTCTTGGGTCTTAGGAACCTTACGATCATCGATGATGCACTGAAGCTTATTCCCAGGGAAATAGACCTGGCTTCGTTACCACTGGACGATCCTGCAGCTTACCAGATCCTCCAGGAAGGGGATACCCTCGGCGTGTTTCAGCTGGAGTCTGATGGGATGCGTAGCTTGTGCAGAAGGCTAAAGCCAAGCGAGTTTGAAGACATCATAGCTCTTATTGCCTTGTACCGGCCGGGGCCACTTGAAAGTGGGATGGTAGACGATTTTATAGCTTGTAAGCACGGAGAAAAAGAAGCGCACTATCTACACGAGAAACTCATACCGATTCTCAAGTCCACCCATGGCGTGTGGGTTTACCAGGAGCAGCTGATGAGTGCAGCGATGATTCTCGCAGGATACACCAGAGGCGAAAGCGATGAACTCCGTAAAGCCGTTGCTAAGAAAAAGAAAGACCTGATGGACAAACACCGGGAGAAGTTCATCAGTGGCGCAAAGAATGTGGGTCTCATTTCAGAAGAGGAAGCCACCAAACTCTGGGACGAAGTGTTCGTAGGGTTTGGAAGTTACTGCTTCAACAAGGCCCACAGCGCAGCCTACGCTCTTATCGCCTATCAGACGGCGTATCTCAAAGCACACTATCCAGTTGAGTTCATGACCGCACTGCTTAACAGCGTTATCGATAACTCGGACAAAACAACGCTCTATCTGGACTATATCAAGAAAGAGTTGAATATAAAGGTTCTTAACATCGATATCAACGCCAGTGACGTTTACCACACAGCAGTAAATGGTAGTATTCGCCTGGGGCTTGGGGTAACCAAAGGCGTGGGTTTGGGAGTTGCAGGTCAGATAGTCGAAAACCGCCGAGAAGAGAGGTATACTGACCTCTTGGATTTCTGTAAGAAAAACAAAGAATCTCTGGACAGTAGAACGTTGGAAAACCTCATCAAGGCCGGTGCTCTTGACGCGTTCGGCCACAGAGCGAGCCTCCTTGAGGTTTCAAAGACAGCACTTGATCGCGCGAAGAAGGACAATGCCCATCAGCTTTCACTATTTGAACCTGAGGACATATCTCTGGAGCTTCCCAATGTGCCTGAGTGGAGTGTAAAGGAAGTGTTGGCCAACGAAAAAGAAGCGTTAGGCTTCTACCTTTCTGGTCACCCTCTTGATGCTTACCGGGACGTTTTGAAGAGATACCGCCTGGACAGCATCAAAGATCTCCCAGACAAGCCTGACGGGTCTGAGATCGTCATTGCAGGTATCGTGACCAAGGTGAATCTCTATGCAGATCGCAAAGGACAGACCATGGCTTTCGTCGATATCGAGGACTACCTTGGATCTGTCAATGTGACCGTGTTTAGCGAACTCTATGCAAAACACAGGCCAGAGGTCGGGCAGGTTTTCTTCATCAAGGGTATTCTGCAGTTTTCAAGCTTCGGCGACCAAGAAGAAGTTAAAGTGGTAGCTAGAAATCTTCTTCCTATAGAAGAATTGGCAACCCGTAAGAAATAAAGAAAAGGCTGTGTTGCTTCAAACACAGCCTTTTTAGCACTAATTCACTTTTCAGTTAAATAAAAAATAGAGATAACCTCCGTTAGTGGAGGCTTGGAAATGCTTTACAGGGCGGAAGAGATCTTCTCGGCCTCAATATGTTTAAGGAAATCTATGATGTCTTTTCTCTCGATGATGCGCTGGTTGGTAGAGCCTACAAAAGGATGGGTTAGACTCCTAAGTTCCTGAACAAAAGGGCCGTCGATCAAGACATCTACATACTCGAGAAGCTCCAAAGCACAAGGCACAGACGGCAGGTCCTCAATGGTATAGCCGGTGTAGGCGATCAGGTCAATCCCTAACTCTTTGATGCCTTTGGCAAGATGGACCAAGACGTTGGCCTGGGAAAACGGTTCGCCGCCGCTGAGGGTAACCCCTTGAAGGAATGGGTTTTCTTTTTTGGCGAAGGCGATCTGCTCTAGCAGTTCATCTACGGCAAAGGAAGTCCCGCCGAAAAAGTCCCAAGTATCCATATTGTGGCAGCCAGAACAGTGATGGGGACAGCCCTGTACAAAGATGGTAAAACGTACACCAGGTCCGTCTACATAACTTTCAGGAACGATTCCAGCAACTCTTACCTCGTAGTTGGAAAGGGGCGCTCGGGAGTTCATAGTGACACCTCTTCAGTTTTCCCTGATGTTATTATCAACTAGTCTACCACAGATTTTCCTTAAATGCTATAAAAAGGGCTGCACTTCGATTGAAGTGCAGCGGCCATTTTAAGCTTCGCTGTCATCTTGATAGTAGTAATAGTAGTGTGAGTAATAGGAACCGTATGATTTTTGCGGATCAGCTCTATTGAGAACTGCACCAAGAATCTTGCATTTAGCGTTTTCTAGCAATTCTTTGGCGGTTTGAGCTGCTCTTCTGTCTGTAGAGCCACTGGCCACGATCAACAGGTAGCCATCAATCAACGGGCTTACAACGAGAGCATCAGTCACGGAAATCACAGGAGGGAGGTCGCAGATGATGGTAGAGAAGGCTCCTCTGAGTTTCTGCATTAGCTCTTTCATCTTCCTAGAACCTAAGAGTTCTGAAGGATTCGGAGGAATCGCACCTGAAGGCAGGAGCTTTAGACCCTCTACATCAGTATCAAGAATGCATTCTTCTACCTCTTTGACACCTGTGAGCACTTCCGTTAAGCCTACAGGTCTTCTATGGATTCCGAAAATTTTGTGCTGTGAAGGCCTGCGAAGGTCGGAGTCTATAAGAAGGACGGAACTGCCGCTCTGTGCCATAGCAATGGCAAGGTTAGCCGCGGAAGATGATTTTCCTTCAGTTGGGCCGGAAGAAGTACAGCCAATAACCTGAATAGGCATGTCCGCACTGGCGTACATGATGTTCGTTCTGAGAAGTTTGAACGCTTCCACTGCCGGAGACTTTGGGTTTAGTTTGGTGATCAAAATGTTTCCGTTGTCGGATCTACTTTGTCTTCTTCTTCTTCGAGCCACGCATATCACCTCCGCTAGCGATTTCTGGAATAGCTGCAAGAACAGTGAGTTCTAGATATTCTTCAACGTCCTGCTTAGTGACGAGAGTGTTGTCAAGGTATTCAAACAGGAAGGCCAACATAGCTGCGAGGAACAGACCGAGGAAGGATGCCACAGCTACGTTCATCAGCTTCCTTGGGCTTACTGGGCTATTTGGAACGATCGCCCTGTCGATAACCTGAATATTTGCTGTCTGCATTGCTTCTTGAATTCGGTACTCTTCTCTGGTCTGGAGAAGCATCGTGTAGATGCTCTCTGTTACCTGATAGTCGCGAGTAAGTCTTGCTAGCTCCATTTCCTTCTCAGGAAGAGCGTCGAACTCGATCTCGGTTTCCTTGATAAGTTCGGTTAGGGCCGAAATTCGAGCTTCGAGAGCAGTCAGACTGGATTGAGCTTGGCTGATAGAAGCAATTAGCTGTTGGTATAGTGGGTTTGTGGTTTCGGTCTGAGACGTTACTATCTTTTCAACCTGCTGATTCAGCTGAGCTTTTAATGTCTCGATCTCTTTCTGCAGGTTCTGTACTTCTCTGCTATTTTCCGTGCTCTTAGTCAGAAGTACCTGGAGCTCGGTTTCTTTGGCAATTAGTTGGGTTTTTATGTTGGTAACCAGAGGGTTTGTGCCAATGACTTGAGACGAGATGTAGGTGTTAGTTTCTTTCTCGAGCTGCAGGAACAGATCATCTAGTTTTGCTTCTAGTTCGCGCTTAGAGACGATCGCTTCACTACGAGCAACATCGAAGTTAGTTACTTTGTTGATAATCGCTTTAGCTTCTTCGCTTGGATTGTAGACTTTTTCAGTTCCTTTGAACTCGCTCAAGCGATTTTCAACATCTTTAAGCTTTGCTTCTAAAGTTACCAGCTGATCTTCGATGAAGTCGCGAGCGGCACGAGCTTCTTCACGAGACTTGACCAATGAAGACTCTATAAAAGCGTCAACCAGAGCGTTGACGGCTTGCATGGCAAACAGTGGATCTTCACTCTGATATGTTATTCTAATGAAATCGGTCCCTTGGACTGGCTGAACAGAAAACTTCTTTCTAAATCCGTTGAGCTCAGGAGTTCCAAGTGCATAATCGAGACCGAGTATCTCGGCCGCATTGTATGCTAAAGTGCGGCTCTTAAGTATTTCGACGCTGTTTTGAATCTGGTTGCGCGATTGGCCTGTCAAGTCTCCGAATAGTGACGTGATACCAGCTTCTGATGCTTCCCTAATGAGAATTCTAGCATCTGCTTCATAGATAGGGGGCATGATCGAGCTAAGTACACCTGCAATTACTGCAGCAACAAGTGTTAGACCTACAATAAGATACCAATATTTCTTTAGTATATTAATGTATTCTATTAGTTCCAAAGCAAACATCCCTCCTGATTTGTGCCAGTCCTTAATTAAGTTCAACACACTATTTGACTATCCTTCTCTTTATTTCCTATCGGTTCTTTTATTTTCAGTAAACGTAAAGGCGGCCCGCGAGGGCCGCCTTATCAGACTTTGTATCTTTCTTCCTCTTTCTTGCGCCGATACCATGTGAGCATCGAGACGCCAAAACCAAGAACTAAGCCGATGACTATTCCCCACCACATACGACCACCAAGTAGGGAACCAAACAGCAAGCCGGCAATACCTCCGAACAACGTCCAAAGAATAATGTCACGTACTTTCAACCAGTTCCCCTCCCTTTATTCAGTTGAGGTAAAAAGCCACCCACTTTCTACCCTGTACATATTATAGCATATTTTCCCAAAAAACCTGAGGGAATCTTCTGCGTTTTAGGTAAAAAAAACAGAAGAGAGACTCACTCGGAGTCTCTCACTGAACTATCGTGGTTTGTTAGAAGTTCTCTAATTTGCTCGCGGGTTAAGACAATACCTTGAGAAACAAGTTTCTCGTTGATCACCAACCCGGGCGCTTCCAGGCAGCCGTATTTGACCATGCTTGTTAAATCGTTAACTCTTTCCAAATCGTACTTAAGACTCAATTCGTCTAATACCGCGAGCACGTTCCGCTCCAGCAGAGAGCAGTTGCCTGAACAGCCTGCTCCCAAGACCTTAATGTTCAGAGGTTGGCTCAAAAAACCGCCTCCTTAAGATTTCTCGTGCGGACGCCTGTTTTGGTACTCGGCTTTCTTGCCAGTGGTAAAGCGGTGTAGGTAGCTAAGGTAACCTGTTACTCTGCGGACGCGATTGATTCTCTGTGATCCGCACACCGGACACTCGAGATCTATGATGCCGCTGTGGGCGCAGTCAACGCATTCATCGATGGGGAAGTTCACTCCGCCATAGCCCATGTCAGCTGCGCTCATAGCTCTGTGCAGGCTTTCCAAAGCCTCTGGGTTGTTTTCCAGAGGAGCTTCTACTTCGACGTACGAAATGTGACCTGCGTTGCAGTATTTATGATACGGTCCTTCAATGCTGATTTTCTTGAATGCGGAGATGTTGTAGTTCACTGGAATGTGGAAGGAATTGGTGTAGTAGTCTTTATCGGTAACACCGGGGATGGTGCCAAAGATCTTTTTGTCGATGGCGATGAATCGTCCGCTCAACCCCTCTGCAGGAGTTGCATAGCAAGTGCAGTTCAACTGGTCTTCTTCAGTGATTCTATCGCAGTAAGCTCTGATGCGGCGCACGATCTCCAGCCCGAGCTCTTGAGCTGCTTCGTTTTCACCGTGGTGGTTTCCTGTGAGAAGGATCAGAGCTTCAGCAAGACCGATAAAGCCGATATTGACCGAGCCGTGTTTCATGGCTTCCCAGATACTGTCGTTTGGGTTCAACCCTTCAGAACCCATATAGAGGTGTTCACCCATGACAAAAGGTATGTCGCTTACAGTGCGCTCTTTCAACACTTCTACTCTGTGGAGCAGCTGTCTTCGGCACAAAGCTAGAATTTCATCAAGCTTTTCGAAGAAGTTATCTTTGCTTCCGCAGGACTCTAGTGCAAGTCTGGGCAGGTTGATGGATACTGGTGCTATGCTGCCTCTTCCTTCAGGGGTAGATTCGCCGTAAATGTTATCCATGAGACGGCTCCTACAACCCATGTAGCTTGCTCTATCGCCAAAAGGTTTGTTCATGCTGGAATCCATAAACGAGAACGTTGGGTTCATTCTCCTGCCAGCGACTTTGAGTGCCAGCTGGTAGAGGTCGTAGTTTGGATCTCCAGGGTTGAAGTTTACGCCTTCCTTGAGCCTGAAGACTACATTGGGGAAAATCGGTGTCTCGCCACGGCCAAGGCCAGCATAGAACGCTTTCAAAAATTGCTCTGTAACCAGCCTTCCCCTAGGAGTGGTGTCGGTTCCGAAGTTCACCGATGAAAACGGTACCTGGGAACCTGCTCGTGAATGCATGGTGTTGAGATTGTGGATTGTGGCCTCCATAGCTTGATAGACTTCTTTTTCGATGCTCTTTTTAAGTGCCTGTTCCTCGTCTGTGAGATTATCTCTGAGAAGGTCGTCGTACCTTGGGTCAACGTACTTGGCCAAGGTCTTGTCCATCCACGGGACAGACTGTCCTCCGTACATATCGTTTTGCGAAGATTGGATGATGATGCACATCAATGCTGCTGCAGACCCGATGCGTTTAGGCGGTCTGATGTAACCATAGCCGGTGGAAAAGCCCTTTTCCAGAAGTTGATCCAGAGGGATCTGCATGCAGTTAAGGGTTTTTCCGTAGCTGTCCAAGTCGTGAATGTGGATGTACCCTTCTCTATGTGCTTTTGCGATATCCTCCGGCAGCAGCTCGTTTTCGTAGTACCACTTAGACGCAGCACTGGCGATCTGTAGAAGTTTGGCAGAGAAGTTGTGACCTACGTTGGCGTTGCCTTCTATACCAATAGGCGACTCCCTAATGATTTCGCCAATCTGTTTTAGAAGATTCGAAGCTTCTGCTCGGGATCTGGTGCGGGTTTCGCGGTAGGCAAGATAAGTATCGGCAAGACGATCGAGATCGTTTTCTCTGAGCACCTTGATAACAATATCTTGGATGTTTTCGACATGCGGTATAGTAAATTGTGGAAAGTCTTTATTGATAATCTGGATAACTTTTGCTGTCATCAGTAGAGCGATTTCTTGAGGACGGGAGTAGCCAATTTGCTCTGCGGCTTTGGCAATGGCGATGGTAATTTTGGTTGCATCAAAGGGAACAATTCGACCATCGCGCTTTCTCACTTCGGTGATTCCTTCAGTCTTATTGACAGCTGAATGCAGATTATAGGTAGCCATTTTTATCACCCCATTAGCTTTGAGTTACCCTAGGCTTTAATTTTATAGATACCTGGTAAAAAAAGCAAACTGATTGGATGGTGGTTTAAGGTAGATAAGAAAAGCTAATCTCATCTAACCTCTTCATGAGTAACCAGACGTTAGATGGATTTTATCGAACACGATAATTTGCCATCGAAACCTTGTGAAAAACTCACGATGAAAACGGGACAAACCGTTGGTAAGCAGCGCAAAACGGACACTCTGTACTGCTTTTTTACATTCCTGCAAGACGGCAAAAAAGATTAGAGTGAGGTAGCTCTAGCTGGGTTCTTCACATCACCTGGTCCAGAGGATTTCGCTGTACCTTTTTACCGGAGGAACTCCAAATTCACGTGCATAGTCTTCTCCCAGAAAACAACCGAAACTTGTGAGGGACTCAAAGCCTTTTGTTCTGTAGTACTGAACATCTTTTCTGAGGACTTCTTCGTCTAGCTTCAGTTTTTTGTAGGGAAGCTTCCAACCGCAGAATCTAGAATTGTCCATCCAGTATTCCAGCACCTGAGAGTTCTTTGCCCCAAAAACCTGAATTAAACCGTCAATATGTCGGACTTGATCCTGATTTTCCTTGCAGTTTGGGTCATTGATTGGCAAACTTGAGTCTCGTAAAAAAGGGGCGTATTCCAGAAAAATCCCCTCTTCCGGGCGAACGTTTACAGGTGGAGCGATGGCGTCCAAGTATGCAAGATAGCTTTGGGTGGCGTCCTTGTTTACTGTTTTGATTCCGCTTAAAATATGGTTATATATGATCATTGCTTGATCTGAAGGAGTCAAACCCTTACATCGAGAACAGTGACAGAAAGCTTTGGCATCATCCACCCAAAAGAAGTATCTATCGGTATTATAAGGAAGCTTTTGTGCCAACAGAGCAGATCTCTCTGCGATATACTCCAAAGCATCGGGGTTAGAGGGGCACATGTTGTAGTCGTTCACCCGCTCCCCTTCCTCATTCATGCGAAACCAATCCTTACGGGTATCATATAGGTTTCTATCTAGAAGCCAGGACAAAGCATGGAACTCATACTCCAGTGCGATTCCCTTACCCCTAACCTTTTCGGCAAAGCTCAAAAAAGCATCTGTTTTTACAAATTCCAGCATGTCACTAAGAGTGTCCGAAGCTGCGGCCCCTCCCTTTGGATGAATCGCTACAAGATTTAAGTCGGACTCAACTAAGATCTCAGCCCAGTAGTCTCCAACCTCCTCTGGATGGATCAAAATCCCCCTCTTGCTGATCATAGGTTTCATCTCCTTACAGTTTTGTATCGCGTAAAGTCAATTCATTTTAACAAGTCCAATGTACCAGTAAAGTCTATTTCAATACTCGGAACGGGAAATCTTCTACCACTTAATCTAATTATGTAATGACTATTTCCATATCGTTAAAGAACGGCAAATACATACCGCCCTTTTGTTTTATATGGGGATCACTTTGTAGAGATTTGCCTTGTTGTTAAATGGAGCGTGTTTACTCGAAAAGATTGGGGTGAACGGAAATAACAGAGTACGACCAAGTAAAAATCGAAACTGTCAAGTTCATGCGCGGGAACTACCGGTTGGATGAAGTGGCAGGGATGTATTACAACATCCCTTGTGTGAGATTTCGTCAAGGAAAGAAAACTATCGTGTCCATAAACCTTCACGAAGATTATTACGATTTCCAAATCGTTCTCGGCAGAGTAGAAAGAGAGAAGTTTGAAGTAGTAAAACATGAGTTTCCTCTGGAGATCCAAGAATTGTACGACCGCGAACCTACAAGACACGATGGTAAATGGCTCTTGATTCGTGTAGCTGATTTGAAGACTCTTGAAGCCGTCAAAAAACTGATACTCATAAAGAAGAAGCCAAACCGCAAGCCGTTTTCTAAGGAAAACGCTTTATACGGGAAGTGTGGACATCGCTGCGACTTGTGTGTGCATTATACTGGGATTAGCGAAGAGTTTAGACAAATGCTCATTCCGCATCTCAATGCTGTGTACGGCGTTTCTTTTTGGGATATGCGCTGCACTGGCTGTGACACAGTTAACTGTCATTGCTATCAAGATGGGGGTCAGCTGTGCGAACCATTGAAATGCATACAAGAGAAGCAGCTAGACACTTGCTTCAGTTGTGCTAGTTACCCTTGTAAACAAGCAACCGTTGGATACAGGCAACTAGAACATAAAAGCATTACCGCTGATGATGTTACTTGGGCAATTTTGCCTTATGTTCCCAATCAATACGAGCAACCATAATGTGCTACAGGACCATACAAGTCACTTTCTTTGATCGTTTCATTTCGATGATTAACCCCATACATTTACGGGAGGTTGGAGTCCGATTCACGGTTTATTTCTCCCAGGTCATTACCGGAGGTTACAGCATCATGAACTACAATGAAGCAGTTGCGAAGTTGCAGAGATACGGGCAGGAGCATTTACTTAAGTATTACGAAGAACTAGATGCTCAAGAGAAAGAGGCCCTTTTAGTGCAGATTGAATCTACTGATTTTAACGTTATTAAAGCAGGCAGATGCCCAAGTCCAAGAGGGGTGATCACTCCTCTTGAGATTATGACTCTCGATAAGATCGAAGCGAGCAAACAGCATCTGTTTGAAGTCGGCATAAAAGCAATTAAAGCCGGCAAGGTAGGAGCAGTTCTACTTGCAGGCGGTATGGGAACGAGACTTGGTTCAGATGAGCCAAAGGGCATGTATGATATCGGTGTGACAAGACAACTCTACATTTTCGAGTGCATTGTTAACAACCTTATGGACGTTGTAAAGCAGACCGATACATGGATTCAGTTGTTTGTCATGACAAGTGAGAAGAATAACGATGACACTATTGCTTTTTTCAAAAAGCATGATTTCTTCGGATACAATCCTGAGCATGTAGCTTTCTTCGTACAGGACATGGCTCCGACCTCAGACACTAACGGTAAGGTTTTCCTTGAGGAGAAGGGAAGAATCTCAACATCTCCAAATGGCAATGGCGGCTGGTATCTTTCAATGAAGAAGAGCGGCATGCTTGATATCGTCAAAACAAGGGGAATTGAGTGGCTCAATGTGTTCGCTGTAGACAACGTTCTTCAGAGAACTGCAGATCCTGTATTTGTAGGTGCCGTTATCGAAGGTAACTTCAGTGCAGGTTGTAAGGTTGTTCGTAAGATTAATCCAGAAGAAAACATCGGCGTTCTGTGTATGGAGGACGGCAAACCGTCCATTGTCGAGTACTATGAGCTTACTGACGATATGCGTTACGAGAAGAACGATAGGGGCGAGTACATTTACAACTTCGGTACTATCCTTAACTTCTTGTTTAAGGAGTCAGAACTTGCTAATCTTCTTGAGAAAGAGCTTCCTATTCATGTGGTAGAGAGGAAGATTCCTTACATTGATGAGAATGGTAACCTGGTCAAACCTGAGCAGCCAAACGGCTACAAGTATGAGCAGCATATTAATGATATGGTTCATATGATTGGCAGTTGTCTACCATTTGAGGTGCTTAGAGAGCATGAGTTTGCTCCAATCAAGAACAAGGAAGGCATTGACTCAGTAGAGACAGCCAGAGAGCTCCTAAGGAAAAATGGTGTAATTCTTTAACAGAACATAGAGCGGCTTTGTTTGCCCCACCTTTGCAGGTGACTTAGTGTGAAAGGCATTTCAGAACAAGTCTGATTGGGTATATAATGAGTCAAAGAACATTGTGGCTCTCGAGGAGCCGGTGTGTCTGTAGAAAGCGGCATTCCGTACCTTAGAAGTAAGAACAGGTTATCCAAGTAGGACTAGTGGAGTTTCAGCGAGAACAGCTGGAGCACCCGCTGGCAAGAGACGGTTAATACCTGGTTTGGAAGAGTTCTTGGTTTATTTACGCAAAAACAGTATCTTGCGGGAAGGAATATGCTATGGTTAAGGTGTATATTCCTATATTCTAACGATCTGAATTCGCAAAACTAGATGGAAGGAGTAGTACTTTTGAGTAACGTTATGCATCCCGATGTGGAAAAAATCATTATTTCTCAAGAGCAAATACAGAACCGAGTGAAAGAACTTGGCAGGCAGCTGACTGAAGACTACAGAGGCAAGGAATTGGTGGTTATTGGCATTTTGCGGGGCGCTGCAGTGTTTTTGGCCGACCTTATTCGCGAGATCGATTTGTACATGGAAATTGACTTCATGGGTGTATCCAGTTACGGATTGGCAACGAAAAGTTCAGGTGTTGTGCGCATCACCAAAGACCTGGAGTCAACAATAACTGATAGAGACGTACTTATCGTTGAAGACATTGTAGACAGCGGTCTGACCCTCAAATACATTGTTGAAAACCTCAGATCCAGAAAACCAAGGAGCATCCAGATTTGCACCTTGCTGGACAAGCCTGCACGCAGAGTAGAAGGTGTGGAGGTTGCGTACAACGGTTTTGTAATTCCCGATGAGTTTGTAGTTGGTTACGGTCTCGACTATGCAGAGAAGTATAGGAACCTTCCCTATGTTGGGGTGTTGAAACCAGAGATATACACCACATAAAAAGCGATCATTATATACCGAAAAAAAGGAGGGATAGCTGCATCGATTCTCAAGCAAAGAAGCGGGGGTCATGCAGCATCTTACGTGAAAGACACTTACGCTTATGAAACTGTCCTTGTAATCGACTTCGGTTCGCGGAAAAGCCAGGATGTTGCCCGCATGATCAGGAAACAGCACGTGTACAGCGAAGTCTTCTCCTACACCAAAGCTTTGGAAGCTATCAACGAGAAAAGCCCCAAAGGCATTGTGCTTTGTGAGGAAGGCAACGCAGACCTGGTTGCGTCACTGGAGAAAAAAGCCGAAGAACTCGGCATTCCAGTGCTTAAAACCACAGAAGAACTCGATCTGGATGCGCTGAATACGTCTGAAGCGGAACAGACAGTTAAAGATTTTCTGTTTGTCAGATGCGGGGTGCAGGCATCCTGGACTATGAGTGCTTTTGTGGAAAAAGCTACAGACGACATTAGGAAACAGGTCGGAGACGGAAAAGTTATCTGCGGTCTCAGCGGCGGCGTGGATTCGGCGGTAACTGCCCTTCTTGTCCACAAGGCTGTTGGAGATCAGCTGACCTGTATCTTTGTAGACCACGGATTGATGAGGCTTGGCGAGCCAGAAGAAGTTGTGAAGACCTTCAGAGACCGCTTCAACTTGAATATCGTCCATGTTGACGCTTCCGAGAGATTCCTCGCCCTTCTTGAAGGTGTCACCGATCCCGAACAGAAACGCAAGATCATCGGGACGGAATTCATTAGAGTATTCGAAGAAGAAGCCAAAAAGATCGGAGATGCTAAATTCTTAGCACAGGGTACCATCTACCCAGATGTGATCGAAAGCGGAATCGACTCTAAGGGTACGATCAAGAGCCATCACAACGTTGGCGGACTGCCCGAAGACATGAAGCTGGACCTTGTGGAGCCACTGCGCTTGCTCTTTAAGGATGAAGTTCGCGAGGTGGGTCTGGAACTGGGTATGCCAGAAAACCTGGTCTACAGACATCCCTTCCCCGGCCCCGGTCTTGCAGTGAGAGTCATAGGCGAGATCACCAAAGAGAGACTGGATATCTTGCGGCAGGCTGACGCCATTTACATCGACGAAATCAGGAAACACGGCCTTTACAACGAAATCTGGCAGGCGTTCTGCATCCTGACCGACACCCGCACTGTAGGAGTTTCCGGTGGTGAGCGGACGTATGCTTATATGCTTGGACTCAGAGCTGTAAACAGCACGGATGCCATGACGGCAGAATGGTATCCTTTCCCGCATGATGTTTTGCAGAAGATCTCCAGTAGGATTCTGCAAGAAGTACCGCAGGTAAACCGCGTCGTTTACGATGTCAGTTCAAAGCCACCTGCGACAATCGAGTGGGAGTAAAGTTCAAACAAGTGTAGACGCCAATCAGGCAAAACCGTTGAGAAGCCTCAATGGAGGTTTTCAGGTAGGATATGATGTAGGTTGGAACAAATAATAGAACAAGACTAAAGAAGACACTATCAAGTACCTGTTTCGGGCAATTGTGATACGGTCGTTCTGACTAAAGGGTATTGAGGTAGTTTTTCGCAAGAGAAAAGGTAAAGATCCGTTGTAGTAGTTGCGGTTGTAGGAAATGAGGCTAGCTTTTGGTCTCATTTTTATTGGGAGGGGTGAAAAAATGGAGTTTAAGCTCGAATCGGTGAGTCTGCAGAAGCAAGAAAAGACGATTCTCTCAAGTATCAGTTTGGAGATCCCTGCAGGTTCGATTTTCATTCTCATAGGCCCGTCGGGCTCGGGGAAGAGCAGCTTACTCAGACTGCTAAACAGGTTGGATGCACCGACAAGCGGCAGAATCCTTTACAAAGACCAGCCTATTGAATCCTACCCTGTTCAGGAACTCCGCAAAGAGGTAGGCATGCTGTTTCAACACCCTGTTATGATCAACGGAACGGTCCGAGACAATATTGCTTTAGGGCACAAGCTGCAAAAAAAAGACCTTCCTGAAGAAAAGGTCTTGGAACTTATCGAACGTGTGGGATTGGAAAAGGATCTGATAGACAAAGATGCCTCCGTTTTATCGGGAGGACAAAAGCAGAGGGTAGCTCTTGCGAGGACTCTTGCCAACGACCCTAAGGTTTTGTTGCTTGATGAGCCCACATCGGCCTTGGATCCAGGGGCTGTAGTTCAGGTGCGAGAAACCCTGATCCAACAAGCGAAAAGAGGCATAACCCTTGTGTGGGTCACCCACGACATGGATGTTGCTTCCGATGTCGCCACAGGTGGAGCACTTCTCGTTGGAGGGAAGATCGTGGTGCAGGGTGGTCGAGAAGAACTCTTCGAGGGCAAGAACCAGATTGCTCAGACTTTCCTCAAAGGGGAGTTGAAAGAAAATGAATAATCAGATCAGCAATGTTACCTTCTTCCTGTCTTGGAGCTTTATCGGCTTCAGCATGCTGATCGCTCTTTGGCAAGGCCTCAAGATGGAAAAGGATATTTTGATTAGTGGGATAAGAGCCTTCCTGCAACTTATTGTTACAGGGTATCTTTTGCAGTTCATCTTTGATGCTCAAAGCCCTTATCTGACCGCTTTGGTGCTTTTGATTATGACCGTGGTTGCAGGCAGAGATGCCAGCAAGAGAGGTCAAGGTTTGCCTAACGTCTTTCTTATTGTTACCATCGCCATCGGTCTTGGCGAGATCGTCACTCTAGGCATACTACTTCTCATCCGAGTAATCTCGTTTTCCCCAGCAGAAGCCATACCCCTTTCCGGAATGATTCTGGGAAACAGTATGATAGCCGCGTCTATAGCTTTAGATAGACTGAAAGGCAGCATGGCGCAGCGAAAAAACGAAGTGGAAGCCCTTCTTGCACTGGGTGCAACTCCAAGGCAAGCTGCTAGCAATGCTCTTAGAGAGACGCTCCGCGCGGCTATTATTCCCACTGTAGACAGGCTGAAAACCATGGGAATCGTTTCGCTGCCGGGAATGATGAGCGGTTTGATTTTGGCAGGTCAGGCACCTACAGAAGCCGTAAAATACCAGATTATCGTAATGTTCATGCTGACATTAACGGTCTCTGTTACCTCTACGGCTATCGGCCTTTTCACCTATAAAGGTTACTTCACCAGCTATTGGGGAATCAACGAAGTTGTTATGACCGCAACAGGAAGTTCAGATAAGGCCAAAAAGTAAGCTGATAACCCCGCTGCCGAGGAGAATCACTATTGGGTTTAACCAGTTTTTCCACGACAGAATCAGAGCTCCAGCGAAAAGGATAATGTCTAAAGGACGCACAATGGATTGAGGGGCTAAGGATAGAGCTGCAGTGATAATCATTGCAGTGACCGCCGGACGCATTCCCTTAATACCACTTTGTGCGTCTTTGTTATCCTTAAGCTTGTTAAGGATGAACGCAAGGAGAGTAATGGAGATAAACGAAGGCAGAACAATTGCCAATGTCGACACTAAAGATCCCCAGAAACCGGAAAGCTTGTAGCCGACAAAAGTGGCAGTGTTAATGGCGATCGGTCCTGGAGTCATTTCAGCCGTAGCGACGATGTCAAGGAAGTCGCTCTGTGTTAGCCAATGGTTTCTCTCGATGATATCCCTCTGAAAGAGAGGCAGCATGGCGTATCCTCCGCCGAATGTAAATGCACCGATTTTCAGGAACGTTAAGAAAAGCTTGAGCAGCATTACTGGTCACGCCCTTTCTTTTCAGAGGCATTGGACTTTTCGCTTATCCGTGAGAGGAGGATACCGATGGCAGCGCCCATAACAAGAAGAACCACTGGATGAAACTTCAGTACTAAGGCCAAAAGGGCAAAAAGCAGGGTTAGTGCGATTTGGATTTTTGAGTGCAGGATACCTTTGCCTAATTTCACCCCTGCAACGAGAATGAGGGCAATAACTGCAGGTCTTACCCCTGCGAAGAAGTTCGCAATGTAGGGGTTCTGATACCAACTGGTAAGGGTTGATGCGATAAGCAGAATGATCAAGAAAGAAGGCAGTACCGAACCGATTGTTGCGGCAATAGCGCCTGGTATGCCAGCAATCTTTCTTCCCAGATAGATGCTGGAGTTGACGGCGATTGCGCCTGGGACCGTTTGAATGACTGCCATCATATCAACGAAGTCCTCTTCGGAAACCCATTTTTTCTTGGTGACGAATACTTCTTTCATCACAGGCAGCATGGCATATCCACCGCCTATGGTTAAAGCCCCTACCTTAAAGCAATTGATAAATAAACTCCAAAGCATGTCTTCACCTCTAGATAAATGATAGACTGGATAGACTTGTGCTCAGTCTAGTTGGAACCAAAAGTGTTTGGACTTACTAATTATAACACTTTTACTTCCCTTAAGTAGTCTTTCCCAGGCAGAACCTCTTCGGTCTGAAAATTAAGACATCAAGGCTTTTTGGGCTTTACGATAGTCGTTTTCCCACCATAAAGGTCTGTGTTATAGAACAAACGAAACCTTGATAATTCTGGAAAAGGAAATTTTTCTACTCAATGAAGGAATTGCATGAGATTCATAGAAGAAGAAAATGTAGATGTACCCATCGTATAGACGGACATCTCGTGGGGAACAATTACAATCAGAGGGGGGTTTTTCCTGTGAAAAAAACCTTAACAGTTTTGCTGGTGTTGGCACTGGCAGTTGTAACATTTGCAGCTCCACAGTTGATCTACGAGGCCAACTTCAACAAGACAGATGGCAAGAATGTTGACTGGGTACCGGTCAATGGCGATTGGGATATTGACGGGGAGTATATGGTCCAATACGATCTGAACGATGGAAACACCAACATTTGGCAGGAGCTGGCACAATACGGCGATGGACTTTTTATCTATGAATACAAAATCACTTACGATGTAGCCGGCGGACAATGGGCACCTGCAGCAGGTTTGCACTTCATGGCTTCTGACGGTGATGCACCACAACGTGGCAACAGCTACCTGGTATTCCAAGACCTCAATGAAATGCAGCTCTACCGCTGCGAGGGTGGAGGAATCGTAGCAGTTAAACGCACCGGTATGGATCCTGCTATCGAAGGTCAAACAAATGTCATTCGTGTAGAGTTTGAGACCATCACCGGCCGTATCGCCGTATTCCTCAATGACAGGCTGGTCATCGAGTGGTTCGACGACTACCCAATCCTGGACGGTGACTTCATCTCCTTGAGAACTAACCAAACTGCAGTACGTTATGACTACGTAAAAGTTTGGTACCAAAAAATGTAATTGAGCTTTAGGCCTTGCGAAAAGCAAGGCCTTTTTTTGTGTCCAGCCCCCTTAGCTTGCTTTTAGCTTTGCCCAATGATATGATTTATTTTGGTACA
Organism: Clostridia bacterium DTU065; assembly: GCA_001512545.1. Classification (GTDB taxonomy): domain Bacteria; phylum Bacillota; class DTU065; order DTU065; family DTU065; genus DTU065. The sequence goes on from LFSI01000051.1 coordinate 23,152, forward strand.
AGCCCGAAGAGGGCTTTTGTGTTTGTTTTGACTTCTATGCTGATAAATCGCAGCTTGAGCGTCAGGCTAAGCTAGACAGGTGTGAATCATGACCAAGAAATCTAATCTAAGAGCTAATCTAGCAACGGCAGTTCTAATCAGCATCGCCAGCATTCTTCACGTGTTTGAAGGCCTGCTGCCACCGCTTCCCGTTCCAGGCGCGAAACTGGGACTAGCCAATATCGCATCGCTCATCGGGTTACGGATGCTGGGCTTTGGCTCTGCTATAGTAATTAGCCTTACTCGATGCTTCATAGGTGCCCTTTTTGGAAGTGGTCTTTTTGGACCTTCCTTCTACCTCAGTCTTGCCGGATCCCTCAGCAGTGCGATTGCCATGGGACTTGCATCGAAGATAAAGGGTATTGGGAACAAGAATATAGTCGTCAGCGTGGTTGGAGCGCTCACTCACAGCACCGCTCAGATTGTTGTTGCATCATTTCTTCTCAGTCACCAAGGCATTTGGTGGTATCTCCCGTATCTTTTGGGACTTTCATCAATTACAGGCGTATTCATCGGCATAGCCTCCGACAAGCTGCTGGTCTACCTGCCTCGAGCGATAGGGTTGGAGCCACAGAGCAAAAGCTGAAGGCCGAATACCGGGAGTGGTTTCTTTATGCAGCAGAAAAAAAAGCAGGACTGGATTCTCATTTTGGCTTTTCTTGCCTTGGGCGCTGGCCTGATTTTTGGTGGGAAGTTCTTTATGGGACTTCGAGAAGCTGAAGAAGGTCTCAAAGCCAACATCTACGAGCTGACTTCTGATGGGCGAAAACTCCTCGAGTCGTTTACCCTTAAAGAAGGTGAACAGGCTGTATACGAGTTCCACGGCAAGCTTGGTGTGACTGTGGTAGAGATCGACGGCCTCAAGGCCAGAGTCAGATCTTCGCCTTGTCCAGATCAAGTTTGCGTCCAGTTCGGGTGGTTGCAGTTTCACGATGATTTTGCCGCTTGCCTCCCCAATTCGATGATCGTGGTTCTCGAAGGTGATGGCGTAGGATATTAATCTTATATAGAACGATTTAAGTTTAGAGACAGTATTGTTTCTAAACTTTTTTTGTTGCAGGAGAGTCTTCTTAGGCTACGAATTATATCCATGCTGGGAGGTAGATAACTATGGCGAACGTCATCGCAGCTCCGATAGGTTTCGGCTGGTCAATTACAGAAAAAGACAGCTCTATTCAAATTGATGTTGGCTTTAAAGTGGAGATCGATCGAAAGAGTGGGGCATTGACTGCTCTCGGCGCCCACAAAGTTGACGGACCCTTTAGGATCAAAAAGGGCGAAAGCTGGTTGGGACCGAACGACTTGGAGCTGGTAAGTGCCACATGGAACAACGAAGACTCATCGCTCACCTTGACTTACAAAGATGAAACCGCTTTGACGCTTTTTTTTGCGAAAAACCAGATCACCGGCAGGCTCACCGGCGTTGCTTCACTTTATAGATTCCCCTATCTCGCCGGTTTGAAAGTCGACAACGATGAACTGATTACAACCAACAACTTCGGCGAACTGATACCAGACCCGGTTAATACCATGAAGCTCCCTGTGAAGACCGCCAGCTGTTCGTGGCACAACTACTTTGTGGCAAGACCTGTTGAAGGCATACCAGGATGCGTTCATCTAGAAGACAAGAACGTCTATCGTTTGGGCTACGCAGGTCTAGCTTCCATGCCCTGGCTGTTTTACGGGAACAAAGCAGAAGGCTTTTATATTGCGTCATATGATGATAGATTCTACAACACCTACATGCATATCGAAGGCACCGATTCAATACTCCTAGCTCTGGAGAAGTTCGGCGGAGAAGAAAGATTCGATTCGGGTATTGCCGAGCTCTCTTACGTGAAAGGCGACTGGCACGAAGCTGCAAGAAGATACAGAAAGTGGCTTCTAACCTGGTATAAACCTGGGCCTGTTCCAGAATGGGTTTGGGAAGAGAACGGTCTGGTTGTACACTACGACTTTAAGTTCCAATCTGGAGAGATCTGCCACAGGTTCGAAGATATTCCAATGCTTTTCGACATGGCGAAAAAAGCAGGGTTTAAGCATCTGTATGTCTCTGCATGGAATGAAGGTGGATTCGATACACTCTATCCGCAGTTCTTCCCCGATCTTGAGCTGGGAACTATCAGAGATCTTAAGAAAGGCATCGATTACGTGAAGGCCAATGGCGGGAAGATCAGTTTTTATATCAATACTAGGATCTTCAACCACCGCTCAGAGTTCTACAACACTCTTGGCAAAAAAATGGCCGCACGGAATGCCGAAGGAAACGAGTACACCGAGAAATACGGCAAGGAAACCTTCAGCTGCATGTGCCTCGGCGAGAAGAGTTGGACTAAGATCCTCAAAGATACCATTTTGTGGCTGGTAAACGACATGGGTGCAACTGGTATGTACATCGATCAAGTAGGGTCTTTCCCGAGAATCTGTTACAGCAAAGAACACACCCACGATCGTCCGGACATGTGGAGTTTGGGGTACATCGATCTGTTGAAATCGCTGAATGAAGAGGCCGAAGGCGATCCCTTCTTCATCATGGAAGGTTGCGGTGATACGTACAGTCAGTTTGTTGGAGCACAGCTGGTTCACGCAAGCTGGGGTCTGTATACGCCATATGGGCATCCCGAAATCTACAAGTATACTCTCCCTGAGATTATTCACATCGATATGGTTCACCCCAAACCAGTGCCTATCGACGTGGATGCAATAGGTCTAAACCCTGTACAGGTCTCTTCAAAGATGTTTCTATTGGGAACTCACTTCTGGATGTACGACCATGTGCTCGAAGACCCTGAACTCTGGGACTTCCTCACCAAACTGTTTAAGATCAGAACAGAGATCCAACCACAATTGAGAAGAACTCAGTTTGTGGATACAGACGGTCTGCAGAGCGACTTTGCCAAACGCTACACCTCGCTAGAAGAAGAAATGATCCTCTTCTACAACCCCGAAAACAAGGCAGAGATCGAGTTGGACATCCCAGTTCCAGAGAAAGTTCAAGCAATGTTCTTAGGCGACGAAGAGCCTCAGATTATCGAAACCACATCTGGAAAACTGCCAACAAAAGACAGGAGTCTTGGCGTTTTCATATGGTATAAATAGGTATGGGTAAACAATTAGAGCTGCCGGAAGCCCCGGTAGCTCTTAATTTTGCTTTGGATGCAGATGCGATTGAGCGATGCAGATTGGCTCGCAGCAGAAACGAACAGTTGATGCTTTGATGGAAACCGCTTCTACAGCTCTGCAAACAGATCGCGGTTCTTCCAAAGCCACAGAAGCATGGTTCGGTTCCGTACAGCAATGTCTTTGTACTGTGGGTAGGCCTCAAGCCAAGCGATGGAAATCATCTGGATTGAGTAGATGACGTAGGGAATAGCCTGCTTCTCGGCAGGTGTCAGTTTGCTGTTTCGGTCATATCCCGAGATGATGCCGGAAAAGATCTCCGGCCATTTTTCAAAGCCGTCATGGACAATGCCCACAGCTTCGGACAAAACACCCGTTCCACAGTAGCAGGGATCAAACAGTCGGACGTTACGTTCACTAATGACAAAATCAACGGACCCCGTAACCTTGCCATCTGCAAAAATTATGTTCGATGGGTTGGGATCTCGGTGGATGATGTGACGTGGTAGCCTGCGATAGAGGTCTGGGAAAACGAGCTCGTATTCTGTGTAAAACTCATCTGGTAGGGCCAGATTCCACTGTTCCATGATCCTCTTTGTCTCAGGCAATGCCCAGGAAAGGACAGTGTCCAGCAGATTATTGTCGTTCACTTCGATGGAGTCATCGTACTTCTCCAAGATCTTGTGGAGCTTACTGATGGCTTTGCCATACTCCCAGCCGGTTTTAAACCGATCGCCACCGTAGCGCTCCTCAGGAGTCAGTGGACTGCCCTTAATCTTGTGGGTGAGAACGTAGTACCGGTCATCGATGGTAATGAAGTCTTCACCAGACCTGGTGGCTATAGGGTAGGCAGCTTCCATGCCGCTTTCTGCCAAAGCTCTAGAAATGGCGATGTGAGTTTTTAGTCCGGCCGGGTTCTTGCCGGTTTTAAGAACGAACTCTGTACCGATTGTCCAGGCTTCATTAGATGGCTTTGCATTGCCTAGATACACCGGTCCAATCTCCAATTTCTCGTCGATTGGCCAGTTGGTAAGCAGCTGTCTTATCTGTGTTTGGGTTAACATAATTTTCCCCTCCGTAACAAGGTTTACTGGCCTAGGCTTTCTTACCTTATTCACTTTCAAGTACTTGGTGGGGGAACAGCCGAACTCGCGTTTGAAGGCTTTGTAGAAACCTGCGTGGGTGTCAAAGCCGTATGCTAGTGCAGCGTCGGTTACTCTAGCGCCGCTTTGGATATCGTAGACTGCAGCCAAGAGCCGACGCTTTGTAATGAAAGCGGCAACTGGCATACCAACAGTGTTGCCGAAAACATGGCAGAAGTGGTACTGTGAAAAACCGATTAGATCTGCGAGTTCGCGGATACTCAGTTCTGATGTGAGATTTTTCTCGATGTAGTCAACGCATTTTTGCATTAGCTGCAGTGTATCCAATAGATTTCCCTCCTCAAAGTACAGTTTCGTACGGTAACTAAATCATAGCAAAGAGAAAACCAGAAAACCTTTCCCAACTTGCGGAGTTGGAGTCAGAGCGAATTAGACGCCCGATGGACAGAGGGGTTCTTCTCTCCGCACAAAACAGGGCGAGGCTCATATAGCCCCGCCCTTTGCGTACAAGTTCTTCGGTTTACTCCTCTGGAAGGAGTTTGAGGAATCTCTCGAACTCTTTAGCCTTGCGCTGCATCTCATCTGTTACTTCTTTTGCTGCTACTTTGATGGCAGCCTCTGGGTCCTCGCCAGCGAGGATGGCTCTTGCCGTAGCATTTTCAACATATCTCCAGACTGTCTCTCCGCCTAAAGCAAACGGAATGCCGATATCTTCAGAAAGCTGTTTCATGAAGACTTCTCTGTGGGCGTCTGGAACTTGCATGTTGGCCATAGCTTCCATGTTAGGCGAGAAGTGGAAAGCGCCGGGAAGCCTTTTCTGGTATTCGGCGGCATACATGGTTTGCACCTCAGCGCTTGTGAACCACTTGATCCACTCAAATGCTTCGCGCTTGTTTTGGGACTTCTCGAAGATGGAGAAGTTATTGGTTCCGAGATAACCTGAATGACTGATAGTACCGTCTTTTCTAACGGTGCCGGGTACTAGTGACATAGACCATTTTCCGGCAAGCTCTGGCGTGCCGTACTGATAATGTCCGTAGACGACAGTTGTGGAGATGGTAAGCATCGGAATGTCTCCACGTCTGAAGTCTTCTACCTGTTGAATGGCTTTAGGTACGCCGTGCTTGGTAAACAGTTCGACAAAACGAACGAAACCATCAATTGATTCTGGGGTGTCTAGGGTTGAGCGAGTTCCACCAGACTGGTAAATGTCGCCACCTGCTTGCCTCAAGAAAGCAGAAGCAACAAACCAGCTGATGCTGTCTTTGCCGTAGTGGATACCATAGTTCATTCCCTTGGCTTGCATTTTGGGAAGCAGGTTATACAGTTCATCCCAGAGAAGCGGTACTTCCCAACCGTTCTCGGCAAAGATGTCGTCTCGCACGTAAGTAGTCATGTTGCCTAAGGATGCCGGAACTCCCCAAGTGGTTCCCCTGAACTTGATCGGAGTCAGTGCTCCAGGGTACATACGATCCATGATTTCTTGAGTTTCCTCAGGGTACGCTTGGGCTAAGTCGAATATTCCGCCGCGGAGTCCGAACTCGCACTGCCAGGTCGATCCCATCTGGGCGATATCCGGTACATCTCCCGAGGCCATCGCTAGATAGATTCTGGAAAGTGCGTCGTCCCAGGTCATGGTTGAAAAGAGCACTTCAACACCAGTCTGCGGTGTCCAGTAGTTGTCGGTAAGTTCTTTGATGAGCTTCGCTTGTTCAGTTGATGCCACAAGCCAAATCATCAACTCTTTGGCCACGGCATTTGCTGCTAGCGTGAAGCAGAGAAGTAGCAAAACGACCAAAACCCCTACTTTGCGTTTCACAGTGAATCCCCCTCACAAATGGTTTTTCAGAGGGGTCTTCCCCTCTGACTTCTGATTGGTTAACAGATGAATGATTTGTAAAAATGGTCCATAAAAAGATTTCTTGCCTTATGTAAAACTTCCTTTTTTCTCTGACGAATTACAAACGAATCTAAAAAAAGAAGGACATATCTAGAAAACGTAGAAATAGCTAAATACATATTAGTCCCGGTTAAGCCAGGACAACAAAGATGCGCATCGAGAAAGGGCTCTTCGATACCGAGGGGCCCGTTCTTCTTCCGGGAGAAAGGAGTTACTTTCGTGAAGCGGATTTTGCTTTTGATGGTAGTGTTTCTTTCTCTCCAGTGTAGTGCAGCATTGATCATTACACCGGCAATTGTTGAAGGTGTTGCTGGTGACTTCCCAGAGACCTTGACAGTGGATATCTACAACCAGGGGCAAGAAGCAGTTGTTTTGGAAGTAGAGGTGTTTCAGCTAAATCAAAAACCGAGCGGAGTGATTGCTCAGGGCCCGTCCGGCAATACTCGGCTTACTCCAGAAAGGACCACAGTGGTGGTAGAAGGAGCAGGCAAAGGTGAGATTAGCTTCGCCCGAGACAACGCTGAAGACTCTCTGTATGAGGTTGCGATAATCAAACAGACTAGTCTCACACAAAGCACGATCGCTCAAGCGATTGCGGTGCCTTTTATCTTGAAAAAGGGAAGCAGTGAGGTTTTCGCAAGCCTGGATAGCGTTAATTATGATCGGGAGACCGGGATTTGGGAAGTTATCGTCAATAACAAGGGTCCGGAGCATTTCAAAGCCGGAATTACTCTTGCTGTGCAAGGAGAGTCGGGACCAAATACCGGCTCTGTCCAGGGGATCGTTCTTCCTGGAGTTGCCAGAGTATTTACATTGGAACTTCCGCTTGATTCCTCTAAAGGTGAGGGGCAGTTAGAGGTAGAGCTAGGAAACAGCAGCCAGACCTACTGCATTCGCATCGATTCCAACGGCGCTGTAGAATGCATTGAGCAAAAATGAGTTTTGTTGTTGCAGTTGTCGTAGTTCTTTCTCTTTTGGGTTGTGCTTCGAGCGGAGAGCTGCTCGACATAAACCTATCAGGTGCCCCTAACAGCTGCGGCAGCCAGGTTGTCGAATCTATAAATCTTTTTGTAGATAGCGAGGGAGACTGGGAACTTGCAGTATCGGCAGAAGAACTCCGAGCACAAGCCGAGGGCAGGGAGGTAGTGCTTCCTCCAGATAGGCTCAGTGTGAGGGTAAACGATGGGCCATGGGTTAAGCTTCAGAAGACCGGCCAACTTCTTCTATCTGGCAGCGGGCCTTCTGGAGTCAAGCTCGAATACCGCTTCGATCCCCTATGGGAAGACTCATGTCACGGAGAGGTATACGACACACGCCTAACATACGATCTTTCTTCCGGTAGGCTTTTTGCATCTTTCTGTTCACCAGGAAGCGCAGCTCCCGGAGATAGTGTAAAGATCGTTTTTGCCCGTGAAAAGCTGGAAAAGGCAGAGGTCCAGGTAGAGAAAGATGGCGAGGTTGTATTTCAGCAAGCTGTAACTAATGCCAAACAGGTGCAGATCCCCACAAAACATCCCAACGGCACGTTTTGGGGAAGCGGCAGGTACGACTATCAAGTATCATCTTTTGGCGCGATGATAACCAAGGGAAGCTTCAGTGTTTGTGATCTACCTGAGCGGGGTGCGATCCGCAGTGCAACCGTAAAAAGCGAAGAAGAGATTCTATTTGTTGAAGGCTCTATAGTTCCCACCGCAGTTCAAGAAGGAAGTCGAGCGGTCCTGAGCCTTGACATCTGCAATCTCTCAGCTGAACCTTTGGAGGATATTTTGGTAGAGATCACGCTGCCTGAAGGTGCAGTTTGGTTTGCAAATAGCGAGCGTCGCTGGACAAAGGCATACAAGGAACTTGCTGGCTTGGAGAAGACCCATATTTCTTTGGACTTTGCCGTTTTTCCCTCTGCCAAAAAAACCGAATACGCTTGTGAGGTTAAAGTCAGCGTTACTCAAGACGATGGCAGGCATATCGTCGCGGCGAAGTCCTTGGCTTTCCAAGTAAAGCGAGGTCTACTCAGCGAGCCGGGAATAGTGGTAGGAGAGGTTCCCGACGCGGTTTATTTCGCGGATGGTACTAAAGTTGTGCCGCAAGACGGATACTTTTCCCTGCAGCTAGAACCGGGAAGTTACGGCGTCTTGTTGGGAGACCGGCCGTACGTCCTAAACGTTTCGCGCTATTCCGAAAGGACAACCCTTGCAGTGGGAGATAGGAAAAAATTGGGGTTGATAGAGCTGAAAGCGGACATCTCTAAAAGCCCTGCTTTTGGGGTAAAAGGCTTTTGCCAGACAGACCACCTGCAGCTTGCGTTTGTCTATCCGTACAAGAACTTCCAAAATTATCATCATACCTCTTACCCCTCATGGGGAACGAAACAGAGGATACTTGAAAGAACGCCCTGGCAGATGAACTTCTCTCGTGGCGACTTTCACTTCACCGCAGGCACAGTCTACTCTTCTTCTCCTTTAGAAGGCCCTTTTTCATCAGCTGCACTAGTGGGAGCAGAAGTGGGTCTGGCTCCGGGAAATGGCTTGCAGCTACAAGTCGTTGGTGGCTTTCATCTGGAAAAGCTGGTGGAGGAGGAGTTTTTGGCAGACGGGACCACAGGTCCTTACTTGTTGAAGTCTGCACCGACTCAAGGTACGGTAAAGGTGATTGTAGAGTCTAGAAACAGCCGTAACCAGGTTGTGAAGACTTCCACTTGGGACTTCTATGTAGATGGGAAGTCCGTAAGACTAAAAAAGCCCCTAGCTGAAAGCGATCAGTTGGGTCTGAAAAACTACCTTGTTGTGTCCTACGTTTCCGAGACAGAAAAACGCAGCGATAAGTTTTTTGGCGGAGGACACGTCGGATTTAGACAGGGTGAAAGCGGCCTTTTTCTCTACAGGCACCTGCAGGATGAAGGGATCATGGGCACTCTTAGCTACAAAGGCCTGACTATTGGTGGGAATCTGGGAAGCAACGCACAGGAAGTTTCTTTAGCGGTGACAGGTTCTACTGCGCGCCATCAACTGCAGCTGGCTAGTACCGATGGAATTGGACTTGCTTATAAGTTCGATTACCATCATAATTTTGATGCAGGCATTTTGATATCCGGTAAAACTGGCGAAGCTATAAGTAAAGGTGAGTTGGCGTTCGATTTTGAAAACAGCCTGTTTAAAGCCACGCTGAGGCAAAAGCTGATTAAAGAAAAGGAACAGACTAGAGACTTCTCTGGGGAGTACGCCTTTTACTCAGGCTCCCTGAAGTGGCCAAAAAACCTTACTTGGAGCATTAGCTTGGAAAAGTTTAACGGTAGAAAAAGCGAGAGCTTTTCCACCAGAATGATGTATAAGCTTCTAGGTTTTTCCGGATATGTCGAAGGAACTTGGAAGTTTGCCGATGGTAGACCTAGCGTTTTTGTAAACATCTCTCACGACAAAGTGCCACTTACTGTAAACGCAGAGTGGGAGCACATCAGCCCGGAGTTCTCCTTGCTGGAAGTCTGTTATGACACGAAAGCGTTATGGACCAAACTTTCTCTCTGCGCCGAGAAGGCCGGGTTGAAGAGAACCCTTGGAGTAACCGTTGTGCCCAAAGAGGGGCTTCTGTATCTGGGGCTCTCTGGAGACGACTTGAAGACCGAGTACCACGTACCGCTTTCGAGGACCGGCTTCAAGTTATCTGTATCGGGGAATCTGGACACCAAGATCCTGGTAATGGCATCAGAGCTAGACGTCGCGCTTTCTCAGCGGAGCCACATTGGCGTTTCCGGGGCTTGGGAGTCTGGACTAAATAACAGTTTCCGGTTGGAGGGTTTCTATAGATTCAAGACTGACAACTTACAGCTAGAGACACGCCTTAGTGAAAGAGAGACCGGGGTTTATCTCACCTATCTCATTCCTCTTGGACGGAGTAGTTAGGGAGATTCCCAGCAGAAATCACTAACCGGCACTAATCAATCTCTAGAAAGGATGAGTTGTTAGGCAATGAAAAAATGGTTGTTGTTAGCGGTTTTACTGTGCGTTGCGGTAGGAGTCAGAGCTGACTTTTTTACGCAGCAGGTTACAGCCAAGATCGAACCGATGATTCAGATCGAGTGGCCCGATGCGGAGTTCAGCTTTGG